>NZ_JBTTDI010000004.1:0-182346 GCF_055796185.1 Bartonella sp. P12B
GAAACGCCTCTGTTATTAAGAGGTTGTTAAGCGGCGTTAAAAGTTAGGGGTATAGCTCAGTTGGTAGAGCGGCGGTCTCCAAAACCGCAGGTCGCGGGTTCAAGTCCTGCTGCCCCTGCCAAAAGAGAATAATATTTTAGCTTTGAGGAGGTGGATTTTAAACTGCCTTCTTTGCTTTTTTTTCTACGGGGCTTGTTTTTTTGTTTGTGAATCTGTATTGAGTAGAGAATGAGGAAGTTGCATAAGGCTGAAGATTGGCTTTTCGCACTTTGATCGTATTTATTTTATTGTATAAGACACAATAAGGCTAAAAAGAATATAGAAAGAATATAGTGTGACTGATGGCATCTAAAACCAATCCAATAACGTTTTTAAAACAAGTGTATGCAGAAACAGTTAAGGTAAAATGGCCTACGCGTCGTGAGACTGTCATTTCTACTGTTATGGTTTTGTTGGTGACTGCGTTTGCCTCAGTTTTCTTTTTTATTGTGGATCAGTTTATGCATTTTAGTGTTTGGCGTGGTATTGATCTTCTAAAATATCTTTTTAGTTGAGAGTGCAAGGAAGTGTGACTGTGGCTGCTCGTTGGTATATTGTTCAAGCATATTCGAATTTTGAAAAAAAGGTAGCAGAAGCTATCGACAAGGAAGCGAAGCAAAAAGGGCTTGATCATCTGTTTGAGAAGATTTTTGTTCCTACAGAGCGTGTTGTAGAGGTTCGTCGTGGGCGCAAGGTTGATGCTGAGCGGAAGTTTTTTCCTGGTTATGTTCTTGTTTGTGCTGAGTTAACAGATGAGGTTTATCATCTCATTAAAAATACTCCTAAGGTAACAGGTTTTTTGGGATCAGATGCGCGTCCCATTCCAATTTCTGATCGAGAGGTTGAGCAAATTCTGAAACAAGTTCAGGAGGGTGTTGAGTCTCCAAAGTCTTCTGTATTGTTTGAGGTTGGGGAGCAAGTTCGTGTTGCCGATGGGCCTTTTGTTTCATTTAATGGGATCGTTCAAGAGGTTGAAGAAGAGCGTTCTCGTCTTAAGGTGGAGGTGTTGATTTTTGGGCGTCCAACGCCTGTTGATTTAGAGTTTGGTCAGGTTGAAAAACTCTGATGAACTTAGAGTGATGTTAATCACTGTGAGTAACTTGTGGGAGGTGATTTGTAGCTTTTGTCGGCTTGATGATCCGGACCACTTAACTGCAGAGGGTAGAAGACAAGTGAGTTGTCGGTATACCAGTTAAATTGAAGGCAGATTGTTATGGCAAAAAAAAGTATAGGGCAGCTCAAGTTGCAAGTTCCTGCAGGAGCGGCTACACCGTCTCCACCAATTGGTCCTGCTCTTGGTCAGCGCGGTATTAATATTATGGAATTCTGTAAGGCATTTAATGCAGCTACGCAGGAAATGGAAAAGGGTGCGCCGATTCCAGTTGTTATCACTTATTACCAAGATAAGTCTTTCACATTTTCTTTGAAGACACCTCCTGTCTCGTTTTTCTTGAAGAAGGAAGCAAATTTAAAATCTGGTTCAAAAGAACCTGGTAAATTGTCTGTAGGGAGTATTTCTCGTGATAAGATTCGTTCAATTGCACAAGCAAAGATGAAGGATCTTAACGCAAATGACATTGAGTCGGCGATGCGTATGGTTGAAGGTTCTGCTCGCTCTATGGGCTTGGAAGTGGTGGGCTAATGTTATGGCAAAAGTAGCAAAGAGAATAAAAAATATCCGCAAAGATATTAATTTTAATGAGCTTTACGCTTTAAAAGATGCGGTTTCGATGGTTAAAGAGCGTGCAGTTGCTAAATTTGATGAAACAATAGAGATTTCAATGAATTTGGGTGTTGATCCTCGTCATGCTGATCAAATGGTTCGTGGTGTTGCGCATCTGCCTAATGGGACGGGGCGAAAGACTCGTGTTGCCGTTTTTGCACGTGGCGATAAGGCTGAGGAGGCTAAGGCTGCTGGTGCTGATATTGTAGGAGCTGAAGATTTATTTGAGCGTATTAACGGTGGTGTGATTGATTTTGATCGTTGTATTGCAACGCCTGATATGATGCCTCTTGTTGGTCGTCTTGGTAAGATTCTTGGTCCACGCAGTTTGATGCCAAATCCGAAGGTTGGTACTGTAACACTTGATGTTGCTAGTGCTGTTAAGGCTTCTAAAGGTGGTGCTGTTGAGTTTCGCGTTGAAAAAGCTGGTATTGTGCATGCTGGTATAGGGAAAGCTTCTTTTGGTGTTGAAAAGATAGTGGAAAATATTAAAGCTTTTGCTAGTGCTGTTATTAAAGCTAAGCCGCAAGGTGCAAAAGGTGAATATGTTAAGCGCGTTGCAGTTTCGTCGACTATGGGGATTGGAATTAAAGTTGATCCTGCAACTGTTCGTTCTGAGCAAGTTTAAACAGATTTATAATTTTGTTTTGGGGTATGTGAATAACGAGATTATGTTTAAAATGTCGATTATTATCGGCATTGAGCTATCTAAGCTTTGACGAGCTTAGGGTATACCGGAAGAAATTCCGGAATATCCTGTCCGAGATTGTGGGTGATGCTATTTGAAGTATCTTAATCGAAAAAACCCACATGAGACTGGGGTAAAAACTGAAAGTTAAAGGACTTAAAGGGTTTGAGCCAGGGTTGCCTTTGAACGTTTTGCGTGAAAAAGGGGACAGGATCCTCATCGATAGCATAGGGTATTTTATGTTATCAAAGGTAACCAACAGGTTTTTTTTAGAAAATCTGTTAAATGGAGAGAGACAGTGAATAGAGCGGAGAAACGCGAATTTGTTACATGGCTTAACGAGGCTTTTCAAAAGTCTGGTTCTGTTGTTGTTGCGCATTATTCCGGTCTGACAGTTTCACAGATGAACGATCTTCGTTCGAAAATGGGTGAA
This sequence comes from Bartonella sp. P12B, assembly GCF_055796185.1. Classification (NCBI taxonomy): domain Bacteria; kingdom Pseudomonadati; phylum Pseudomonadota; class Alphaproteobacteria; order Hyphomicrobiales; family Bartonellaceae; genus Bartonella; species Bartonella sp. P12B. The sequence continues at coordinate 2,884 of NZ_JBTTDI010000004.1, forward strand.
GCTGGCGGTGCCGTTAAAGTCGCCAAAAACCGTCTTGCTAAAATCGCTCTTCAGGGCACGGAATCTGAATCGATAATGGATTTGTTTGTTGGGCAAACCCTTATTGCTTATTCAGAAGATCCGATTACAGCACCGAAAGTTGCTGTTGATTTTGCGAAAAACAATGACAAATTTGTTATCCTTGGTGGTTCAATGGGTGCAACAAGTTTGAGTGTAGATGCTGTGAAGTCGTTGGCTGCATTGCCTTCACTAAACGAGTTGCGAGCAAAGCTTGTGGGTATGATTTCTACTCCTGCAACCCGTATCGCACAGGTTATTAATGCACCTGCTGGTCAGGTTGCTCGTGTCATTGGAGCATATGCTCAGGAGGATAAGGCGGCTTAAGGCTGTTTTGTATTCATATTTATGGAAGAGTTTTGATGCTTTTCTGTTTTTTTGAATAAGTTTTAACAATGGTTCAAATCTTTTAATTAAAGGAATGTAAAAATGGCTGATCTAGCGAAGATCGTAGAAGACCTTTCTAATCTAACTCTTTTAGAGGCTGCGGAGCTTTCTAAGTTGCTCGAAGAAAAATGGGGCGTTTCGGCTGCTGCTCCTGTGGCTGTTGCTGCTGTTGCTGGTGCCGCTGCTCCAGCTGCTGAAGAAAAGACAGAATTTGATGTTATTCTTGTTGAGGGTGGTGCACAAAAAATTAATGTCATTAAGGAAGTTCGAGCTCTTACAGGTCTTGGTCTTAAGGAAGCTAAAGATCTTGTTGAAGGAGCACCTAAACCTATTAAAGAGGGTGCTTCTAAAGATGAAGCAGAGAAAATTAAGTCTCAACTTGAAGCTGCTGGTGCTAAAGTTGAACTTAAATAAGTTTTATTTTATCGGCGGGCTTTTATGTTCGCCGATTTCCTTTCTCTTGAAAAGGAGGAAGATAATTAATGAAGCCTTTTCCCAGCGGTCGAATGGTTGTAATGGGTATAGGTTTTGCTTCTAGTTCCTTTATCATAGAGCCAAGGAGTAAATGGTTTGTGTTAAAGGAGCGAATGGGTGGTATCCATTATCGGGTATCAGATGAACTGTTCTGCATGTGCAGGTTAATGACATAAAGCTTTCAAGGTTTAGTCTACCTTGGAGAGTAAAAATCAAGGAGCGACGATGGCTCAGACCCTAGCGATGATGTCTCAATTCAATGGTCGTAAGCGCGTACGCAAATTTTTCGGTAAGATTCCTGAGGTGGCAGAGATGCCAAATCTTATTGAGGTTCAAAAAGCGTCATACGATCAGTTTCTCATGATTGAGGAACCGGAAGGTGGGCGACCAGATGAAGGTTTGCAGGCTGTTTTTAAATCGGTATTTCCTATTTCGGACTTTTCCGGTACAGCTATGCTTGAGTTTGTTGGTTATGAATTTGATTTACCAAAATTTGATGTTGAAGAATGCCGCCAGCGTGATTTGACGTATGCTGCGCCATTAAAGGTGATATTACGTTTAATTGTTTTTGATATTGATGAGGATACTGGATCAAAAGATATCAAAGATATTAAAGAGCAAGGCGTTTATATGGGCGATATGCCTTTAATGACGACGAATGGCACTTTTATCGTTAATGGTACGGAGCGTGTTATTGTTTCACAGATGCATCGCTCTCCTGGTGTCTTTTTTGATCATGACAAAGGAAAGTCGCATTCATCGGGGAAATTTCTTTTTGCTGCTCGTGTTATTCCTTATCGTGGTTCTTGGCTTGATATTGAATTTGATGCGAAGGACATCATTTATGCTCGTATTGATCGGCGACGCAAGATTCCCGTTACGAGTCTTTTGATGGCATTGGGGATGGATGCATCAGATATTTTGTCGACCTTTTATAATAAAGTTAGTTATGAGCGAGATGGAGACGGATGGCGCATCCCTTATTCTATTGAACGCTTTAAAGGCATGAAGCTTGTTTCTGACCTTGTAGATGCAGACAGTGGTGAAGTTGTTTCTGAGGCTGGTAAAAAGTTAACGCTTCGTGCTGCAAAATCTTTAGCCGAGAAAGGTCTCAAAGCAGTTAAAGTTAGTGAGGACGATTTATTAGGATGTTATCTTGCGGAAGATATAGTTAATTATCAGACAGGTGAGATTTATCTTGAAGCTGGTGATGAAATTGATGAAAAAATATTGAAGGTTTTGTTTGATGTTAACGCAGATCAAATTAATATCCTTGATATTGATCATATGAATATTGGTGCATATATCCGTAATACTTTAAAAGTAGATAAAAATGAAAGCCGGCAAGATGCATTATTTGATATTTATCGGGTTATGCGTCCCGGTGAGCCGCCGACAATGGATACAGCAGAAGCTATGTTCCATTCATTGTTTTTTGATCCAGAGCGTTATGATCTTTCTGCTGTAGGGCGTGTTAAGATGAATTTACGTATGGATCTTGATTGTCCAGATACGGTTCGCATTTTGCGTCAAGAAGATATTCTTGCTGTTGTTAAGATGTTGGTTGAATTGCGTGATGGTCGTGGTGAAATTGATGATATTGATAACCTTGGCAATCGTCGCGTTCGTTCAGTTGGGGAGTTGATGGAAAATCAGTATCGCATTGGTTTGCTCCGTATGGAACGTGCGATAAAAGAGCGTATGTCATCCGTTGAAATTGATACAGTCATGCCACAGGATTTGATCAATGCAAAGCCTGCGGCTGCAGCGGTTCGCGAGTTTTTTGGATCTTCGCAATTGTCACAGTTTATGGATCAAACCAATCCATTGTCAGAAATTACGCACAAGCGCCGTCTTTCTGCGCTTGGCCCAGGAGGCTTAACCCGTGAACGTGCAGGTTTTGAAGTGCGTGACGTGCATCCTACGCATTATGGTCGCATTTGTCCGATTGAAACGCCGGAAGGTCCCAATATTGGTTTGATTAACTCCTTAGCAACATTCGCACGGGTTAATAAATATGGTTTTATTGAAAGTCCCTATCGCAAAATTATTGATGGTAAAGTGACAACAGAAGTTATTTATCTGTCTGCGATGGAGGAATCAAAGCATTATGTGGCCCAAGCTAATTCTTCATTGGATGCTGAAGGGCGCTTTACAGAAGAGTTTGTTGTTTGTCGTCATGCCGGTGAAGTTTTGATGGCGCCGCGTGATCACGTGGATTTGATGGATGTTTCGCCAAAGCAGTTGGTTTCAGTAGCAGCAGCTCTTATTCCATTTTTGGAAAATGATGATGCGAATCGTGCATTGATGGGATCAAACATGCAACGTCAGGCAGTTCCACTTGTACGTGCTGAAGCGCCATTTGTTGGTACAGGAATGGAATCCGTTGTTGCCCGCGATTCGGGGGCAGCCGTTAGTGCAAAGCGTTCTGGTATTGTTGATCAAGTCGATGCAACGCGTATTGTGATCCGTGCGACAGAAGACTTGGATCCGTCAAAATCTGGTGTTGATATTTATCGTTTGCAGAAATTTCAGCGTTCCAATCAGTCTACCTGTATTAATCAGCGTCCTCTCGTGCATGTAGGGGATCGGATAGAGAAGGGTGATATTATTGCAGATGGTCCTTCTACGGACCTTGGTGATTTAGCTCTTGGACGAAATGTTCTTGTGGCATTTATGCCTTGGAATGGCTACAACTATGAAGATTCCATTTTGTTATCTGAACGCATTGTTGCCGATGATGTTTTTACTTCGATTCACATTGAAGAATTTGAAGTTGCAGCACGTGATACAAAACTTGGGCCTGAAGAAATAACGCGCGATATTCCTAATGTTGCAGAAGAAGCGTTAAGGAATCTTGATGAAGCTGGTATTATCTATATTGGTGCTGAAGTTCAGCCTGGTGATATTTTGGTTGGCAAAATTACGCCAAAGGGTGAAAGTCCTATGACGCCAGAAGAGAAGCTTTTGCGTGCCATTTTTGGGGAAAAAGCTTCAGATGTTCGTGACACTTCTATGCGAATGCCTCCTGGAACTTTTGGAACTGTTGTTGAAGTTCGTGTTTTTAACCGCCATGGTGTGGAAAAAGATGAACGTGCAATGGCAATTGAACGTGAGGAAATTGAGCGTTTAGCTAAAGATCGTGATGATGAACAGTCGATTCTTGATCGCAATGTTTATGCACGTCTTTCTGATATGTTGACAGGTAAAGTTGCTGTAGAAGGTCCCAAAGGTTTTTCAGGCAGTAAGAAGCTTGATACTACGGTGATGGCTCACTATCCACGTTCGCAATGGTGGCACTTTGCTGTTGAGGATGAAAAGCTTCAGAATGAAATTGAGGCTTTGCGTAAGCAATATGATGAATCAAAAGAGGCATTACAACGTCGCTTTATGGATAAAGTTGAGAAGGTCCAAAGAGGCGATGAAATGCCTCCTGGTGTCATGAAAATGGTAAAGGTTTTTGTTGCTGTAAAACGCAAAATCCAACCGGGTGACAAAATGGCAGGACGTCATGGTAATAAGGGGGTTGTATCACGTATTCTTCCCGTAGAAGATATGCCGTTTCTTGAAGATGGAACCCATGCTGATATCGTCTTAAATCCGCTTGGTGTGCCTAGTCGTATGAATGTTGGACAAATTCTTGAGACACATCTTGGTTGGGCGTGTGCTGGTATGGGCAAGAAGATTGGCGACTTGATCGAGTTATATCAAGAGACTGGGGATATACTTCCTTTGCGTCAGCGTATCGAAAATCTGATGCCTGATAATAATCATAATGAACCAGTCCGTCAGTATGATAATGAAAGCCTTTACAAATTGGCTCTGCAGATGAAGAAGGGTGTTTCAATTGCAACGCCTGTTTTTGATGGAGCGCATGAATCTGATATCAACATGATGCTGGAAGATGCAGGACTAGATAGCTCAGGTCAGGTTACCCTTTATGATGGTCGTACTGGAGAGCCTTTTGATCGTCCCGTGACAGTTGGATATATTTACATGTTGAAATTGCATCACCTTGTTGATGATAAGATTCATGCGCGCTCGATTGGACCATATTCGCTTGTTACTCAGCAGCCATTAGGTGGTAAAGCACAATTTGGTGGTCAGCGTTTTGGTGAGATGGAGGTCTGGGCACTTGAAGCTTATGGTGCTGCATACACTTTGCAGGAGATGTTGACTGTAAAATCGGATGATGTGGCTGGTCGAACGAAAGTCTATGAGGCTATCGTGCGCGGTGATGATACATTTGAGGCGGGTATACCGGAAAGCTTTAATGTGTTAGTAAAAGAAATGCGCTCACTCGCTCTTAATGTGGAACTTGATGACGCGCGTGAGCTTATTGCACAACGAGCCTTATCTGATACAGCAGAATAGTAATTTAAGGAGAGCGCACGAGAGGAAGTGCGCTCTGATTGTCTTGAGAAGTTAAATAAGAAATTTTTATTAAGGTATCACAGGCAGTTTAAAAAGTAGAAATAGTTTTAAATGAGCTCTGTGATAAAATTAATGAGAGATAATAATGGGTTCTAAGAATCTTTGAAGGAGAACGGCATGAACCACGAGGTCATGAATCTTTTCAATCCTCAGGCGCCAGCGCAGACATTTGACTCTATTCGTATTTCCATTGCGAGCCCTGAGAAGATTTTGTCTTGGTCGTACGGTGAGATCAAGAAGCCTGAGACTATTAATTACAGAACTTTTAAGCCAGAGCGTGATGGTCTTTTTTGCGCGCGTATCTTTGGTCCTATTAAGGACTATGAATGTCTATGCGGTAAATATAAACGCATGAAATATAAGGGTATTATCTGTGAGAAGTGTGGTGTAGAGGTAACTCTTTCACGCGTGCGTCGCGAGCGTATGGGGCATATTGAGCTTGCGGCACCTGTTGCGCATATTTGGTTCCTTAAATCGTTGCCAGGTCGCATTTCTACACTTTTAGATTTAACTTTGAAGGATATTGAGCGGGTTCTCTATTTTGAGAATTATATTATAACGGAACCAGGATTGACATCCCTTAAGCTCCATCAGCTTCTTTCTGAAGAAGAGTATATGCTTGCTATTGATGAGTTTGGAGAAGATCAGTTTACAGCTATGATTGGGGCTGAGGCTATTTATGAGCTCCTAGCTAGCATGGAATTAGAGAAGCTTGCGAATGATTTACGTGTCGAATTGTCTGAGACGACTTCGGAGTTAAAACAGAAAAAGCTAATTAAGCGGCTTAAGATCGTTGAAAATTTCCTTGAATCTGGCAATAAGCCAGAATGGATGATTATGAAGACGATTCCAGTTATTCCGCCTGATTTACGTCCATTGGTTCCACTTGATGGTGGGCGTTTTGCGACATCGGATCTGAATGATCTTTATCGACGGGTGATAAACCGTAATAACCGTTTAAAACGGTTGATTGAATTGCGTGCTCCTGGAATTATTGTGCGCAATGAAAAGCGTATGGTGCAAGAAGCGGTTGATGCATTATTTGATAATGGTCGACGCGGTCGTGTGATTACTGGAGCAAATAAGCGTCCACTTAAATCTCTTTCAGATATGTTAAAGGGTAAGCAAGGGCGTTTCCGCCAAAACTTACTTGGAAAGCGTGTTGATTATTCAGGCCGTTCTGTTATTGTGACAGGCCCTGAGTTAAAATTGCATCAATGCGGTCTTCCTAAAAAGATGGCTCTCGAATTATTTAAACCATTTATTTATGCACGTCTTGATGCGAAGGGATATTCATCAACTGTAAAACAGGCAAAGAAACTTGTTGAGAAAGAACATCCGGAAGTTTGGGATATCTTAGATGAGGTTATCCGTGAACATCCTGTTTTACTGAATCGTGCGCCAACATTGCACCGTTTGGGGATTCAAGCTTTTGAACCCATCTTGATTGAAGGTAAAGCTATACAGCTTCATCCATTGGTGTGTACTGCTTTTAATGCGGATTTTGATGGCGATCAGATGGCGGTTCATGTTCCACTTTCTCTTGAAGCACAGCTTGAAGCGCGTGTTTTGATGATGTCGACCAATAATATTCTTCATCCAGCCAACGGTGCACCGATTATTGTTCCATCACAGGATATGGTTCTTGGTCTTTATTATCTTTCGATTGTTTCTGAAAAAGAACCAGGCGAGGGAATGGCTTTTTCTGATATAGGTGAGCTTCATCATGCCTTAGAAAATAAGGTCATAACTCTTCATACGAAGATTAAGGGCCGTGTTAAAAATATAGGGGAAGATGGAAAAGAAGTTGCTAAACTTTACGATACAACACCTGGACGTTTGATCATTGGGGAGCTTTTGCCAAAAAATCCAAATATCTCGTTTGATATTGTCAATCAAGAAATGACTAAAAAGAATATCTCTAAATTGATTGATCAGGTTTATCGGCACTGTGGGCAAAAAGAGACAGTTATTTTCTGTGATCGTATTATGCAGCTTGGCTTTTCTTATGCTTGTCGTGCAGGAATTTCATTCGGCAAGGATGATATGGTTATCCCTGATAGCAAGTCGCGTTTGGTTGCAGAAACGGAATCTTTAGCTAAAGAATACGAACAGCAATATAATGACGGTTTGATTACGCAAGGCGAAAAATATAACAAAGTTGTAGATGCGTGGGGTAAATGTACTGATCGTGTTGCCGATGAGATGATGAAGCGTATTCAGGCTGTTGAATTTGATCCTAAAACAGGTCGTCAACGGCCAATGAATTCAATCTATATGATGTCGCATTCTGGTGCACGTGGTTCTGCTAACCAGATGAAACAGTTAGCTGGTATGCGTGGGTTGATGGCAAAGCCGTCGGGTGAAATTATTGAAACACCAATTATTTCAAACTTTAAGGAAGGTCTAACCGTTAACGAATACTTCAATTCAACTCACGGTGCACGGAAAGGGCTTGCCGATACTGCTTTGAAAACAGCAAATTCTGGTTATCTAACACGCCGCCTTGTTGATGTTGCACAGGATGCTATTATTTCAGCAGTTGATTGTGGTACTGCGAAGGGGCTTACTATGCAGCCTATTGTTGATGCAGGACAAATTGTTGCATCTCTTGGGCAAAGGATTCTTGGTCGCACAGCACTTGTTGATATTTTACATCCCGTTTCTGGTGAGGTTCTCCTTGAAGGTGGTGCGATGATTGAGGAAGCTGATATTGCTAAGATTGAAGAAGCTGGAATTCAATCAGTTCAAATCCGCTCTGCTTTAACATGTGAAACGCGTCTTGGTGTTTGTGCCAAATGCTATGGTCGTGATTTGGCACGTGGAACACCAGTGAATCAGGGTGAGGCAGTTGGTGTTATTGCTGCTCAGTCCATTGGTGAACCAGGAACGCAGCTTACTATGCGTACTTTCCACTTGGGGGGAACGGCGCAGGTTGTGGATTCATCTCATTTAGAAGCATCCTATGAAGGGATAGTAGAAATTCGCAATCGCAATGTGGTTCGCAATTCTGAAGGTCATTTGGTGGTTATGGGACGTAATATGGCTATCCTTATTAAGGATGAGTCTGGAAAAGAGCGTGTAGTGCATCGTGTTAGCTATGGTGCGCATATTTTTGTTGATGATGGTGATGTGGTTAAATGTGGGCAACGTATAGCAGAATGGGATCCTTATACACGTCCAATTTTGACTGAAGTTGAAGGCTATGTAGGTTTTGAAGATATGATTGATGGTTTATCAGTTACTGAAACGGCTGATGAATCGACCGGTATTACAAAGCGCTTGGTGATTGATTGGCGCGCTAATCCCCGTGGTGCTGATCTAAAGCCAGCTATTATCATTCATACAGATAAAAAAGGTGAGACCATTGCTAAATTGTATAAGGGGGGCGAAGCCCGTTATATGATGTCAGTAGAAACTATTCTTTCTGTTGAGCCTGGTTCTCATGTTAAGGCTGGTGATGTTATTGCTCGCTTGCCAATGGAAAGTGCTAAGACAAAAGATATTACAGGTGGTCTACCACGTGTGGCTGAGCTTTTTGAAGCGCGACGTCCAAAAGATCATGCTATCATTGCTGAAGTTAGTGGTACCATTCGTTTTGGTCGCGGTTATAAGAATAAGCGTCGTATTATCATCGAACCAAACGATGAAACTCTTGAACCAGTAGAATATTTAATTCCAAAGGGTAAATTGTTTCACTTCCAAGAGGGCGATCAAATTGAAAAAGGAGACTATATCCTCGATGGCAATCCAGCACCTCATGATATCTTAGCAATTAAGGGGGTTGAGGCTTTGGCATCTTATCTTGTTAATGAAATTCAAGAAGTTTATCGTTTGCAAGGTGTTTTAATTAATGACAAGCATATTGAAGTGATTGTTCGTCAGATGTTACAAAAGGTTGAGATTACTGAATCTGGAGATTCAGGTTATATTGCGGGTGATCATGTAGATCGTATAGAGCTTGATGAAATTAATGATAATTTGATTGCAGAAGGGAAAAAACCTGTATCGGGTACCCCCATTCTTCTTGGGATTACAAAAGCATCTCTTCAAACGCCGTCGTTTATTTCGGCAGCATCATTTCAGGAAACAACAAGAGTACTTACTGAAGCAGCAGTTTCTGGTAAAATTGATACTTTGCAAGGTCTTAAGGAGAATGTTATTGTTGGTCGCCTTATTCCTGCGGGTACAGGTGGTACGATTGCTCAAATTCGCCGTATTGCAACGGTTCGTGATGATTTGATTGTCGATGAGCGGCGTAAATCTAGCAATAACGAGATGGCTAAGGCTATGTTAACAAATATGACAACTGAAACAGTTGCTGAATAATTTGCCTACTGATAAAAAAATAATAGGAGAGCGCCCGAATATAGGATTTGGGCGTTTTTTTACAGATCTCAGAATGTAGAAATTCCGTGTTTTTCTAAAAAACATGACTTTAAAAGCTATAAGGCGCTTATTGTTTTAAGCATTCTTGTTGGCTTATTGTGTTTTCTTACATTTAAGAATTGAGGAAAGCAGAGGATGAAATTCTAATTAAAATTTTGTAAAGAAACAGATATCTGATAACAGTGTGATCTATAAAACAGAATGATAAAATGCACGAATATTATTCAATTGGTGAGTTGACACGCGAATTTTCAATAACTGCTCGGACTTTGCGTTATTATGAAGAAGAAGGGCTTCTTGTGCCTTTTCGTCGTGGGAGCTTACGGCTTTATACGCAAAGTGATCGTCATAAATTAAAACAAATACTGCGTGCTAAAAGAGTTAAATTTTCTTTGTCTGAAATATCTGATATGTTGACTATAGGAGGAAAACCACCAGATGATGAGAAAAAGCTTAAAGAATTAATTGTAAGGATTAATAAAAAACGGGTTTATTTACATCAGATGCAGCGCGATATTGATGATCTTCTACATGATTTAGAGCGTATAGAAGAGACTTTTTTTGAAAGTTTAGCTGAATTAGGAGTTAACCGTTGATTATGGATTTTATTTCTTCTTCATTTTTAACGATTTTCTTTTCCTTAAGAGAGATGAGCTGTCTGTTCTTTAATGATAAGCGTTGAAGGGCATTAAAAGTGGTAAGTTTTTCAAAAAAGTAGAGTGAATGCAAAAGAGTTGCAAAGGTCTTGCGACACACCGGCTATGAATGAGAAAATAATGATATTTAAATTTATGTTTCAAAGAGAAAGTAAAAACAATGACGGTTGATTCTTCCATTGATATTTTTCAGTCTATTCTATCACGTAAATCGATACGTGCTTTTACTGATCAGCCAGTCTCACAGGAAACAATTAAAGAAATCTTAAAACTTGCGGCTCGTACACCATCTGGAACTAATATTCAACCATGGCAAGTCATTGTCCTTACAGGAACTATGTTGCAGAAAGTAGGACAAGAACTTTCACAACTCGCACTCTTAGGTATAAAAGGGGAGCGTGAAGTTCGTTATTACCCGCGTCAATGGCGTGAGCCTTATCTTTCGAGGCGCCAAAAAATTGGTTTGGATCTTTATAAGAGTCTTGGGATTCAAAAAGATGAACAGGAAAAAACACTTCATCAAAAAGCGCGGAATTTTTCATTTTTTGGTGCGCCTGTAGGGCTTTTGTTTACCATGGATTATGACATGGAAAGAGGAAGCTGGCTTGATTTAGGCATGTTTATGCAGACCATCATGTTAGCAGCACGTGGGTTTGGATTAGATACGTGTCCCCAAGCTGCTTTTGCTGATTATCATAAACAAATTCGTACACTTTTGTCAGTCCCCTCAGATCGGCAAATTATTTGTGGTATGGCCCTTGGTTATCGCGACGGGAGTGCTCCAGAAAACAATTTTGTAACTGAACGTGAACCAATAGAGAATTTTGTACGCTTTATTTAATCACATTTATGGGAATATTTTTATGGAAATGAGTGTCATTTTTAAAGAGCTTGAGCCATTATAAAAATATTCCCGTGAGAACTTCTCATTTTTATTGAATTTTTTTAATATTGCGTGTTAACACTTATTTTACTACGTTTGAAAAATTAAGAGAATGGTTATTTTAGGATCATCATCTATTTTGAAGGTTGGCTATGGAAAGCGCTATAGAAAAGACGTGTTGGTTGGTAGCAAGACGAGCAACGGTCATATTTATTGCTATCATTTTTTTAGCTTATCTTACAATTTGATTTTAAATGGGACAACAGTGATAAAAAAGCGTATACTCAAGCTGTATAGCATTTTGGGGTGAAGAGTGTTTTTATCTGTTTTTGAACTTTTTAAAATTGGTATTGGTCCTTCTAGTTCTCATACGATGGGGCCGATGACAGCGGCTAACATGTTTTTGCAAGAGATTCTTGCACGAAATATTTCTCAACCATTTGATACTGTAATTTCTCGTATACGAGTTTATCTTTATGGTTCTTTGGCTTTCACGGGAATTGGTCATGCTACAGATAGAGCTATTGTTTTAGGGCTTTTGGGAGAAAAAGCCTCTACTGTTAATCCTGATTGTATGGGCTTCTTGTTAGAAAAGGTAGCACGTGAGAAAAAAGTGCAACCAAAAGGCCATTCTACTTATCAGTTTGATTTGCAAAATGATCTTATCTTTGAACGAAAGGAAGTCTTACCTGGACATGCGAATGGACTTGCATTTGAAGGGCTTGATATTGATGGGAATGTTCTTTTGCGGCAGATTTATTATTCTATCGGTGGCGGTTTTGTTGTGACTGAGGATGAAATAAGCGATATGAATGGTAATGCACAACAAGAAACGTTTCAAGTACCATATCCTTTTGATTCTGCACGTAAAATGTTATTAATGGCAGAAAGTTCAGGACTTTCAATTGCTGAAATGAAGCGTCTAAATGAAGAAATAAAGATGGAGCGTTCTGCTCTTGATACAGGGCTTGATGAAATTTTTTCCGCTATGACAAATTGTGTTGATAGAGGTCTTGCACAAGAAGGTGAGTTGCCAGGTGGGTTACATGTTCCAAGACGCGCTAAAAAGCTGTATGAAAAACTTTTAGAAAATCGAAAAAAAAATCACAATTATCCACTTTGGGCAAATGATTGGCTTTCAGTATATGCTATAGCAGTGAATGAGGAAAATGCCGCAGGTGGTCGTGTTGTTACGGCACCGACAAATGGGGCTGCCGGTGTTCTGCCTGCCGTTTTGCGTTATTATCTTCAGTTTTATGATGATGCAGATCGAGAGGGAATCCATAATTTTTTGTTGACCGCAGCAGCTATAGGTGGAGTCATAAAACATAACGCTTCTATTTCTGGTGCAGAAGTAGGGTGTCAGGGTGAAGTTGGGACGGCATCTTCAATGGCAGCTGCAGGGTTGACAGCCGCGTTGGGTGGTACACCAGCTCAAATTGAAAATGCAGCAGAGATTGCGCTTGAACATCATTTGGGGATGACATGTGATCCAGTTGCAGGTCTTGTACAAGTTCCTTGCATTGAGCGTAATGCAATGGGAGCTGTTAAGGCGGTAACGGCTTGTTCTCTTGCCTTGCATGGGAATGGAGAGCATTTTGTTTCTCTTGATGCTTGTATAGAAACAATGCGTCAGACCGGACATGATATGAGTGAACACTATAAAGAAACAAGTAAAGCTGGTCTCGCAGTTAACGCAATATCCTGTTAAAATACAACGGATATTTAATTGAGTAAAATTTTTATGGGGTATTTTATCACGGATAAAGGTACAACCATTATATTTTGTAGTTCTCAATATTAACAACTGCTCTTTTATTGCGAGATAGGGGGTGAGCTTGTTTTAAAATTTCTAATGCTTCTGTTGATAAAGGCACGCGAAACTGTGTTGTAACATTACGTTTTCCTTTCATATTTTCAGCAGGGATGATCCATATATCATCTTGAATCTGATCTTTATGATATGACGCAAAGGGTTTGTGCGAACACCTGTCAGAATAAGCAACCGCAAAGCCAATTGTAGTATGGCTCTTGTTTCGCAAAGTGTTTTATAAAAAGCTGGGACCTCTCTTCTATTCATTGCCGATCTATGCGGAGCTTTATGGCGTTGTTTTCCTAAGAGCACGGGTGCTTTTGCTATTTCCTGTAAATCAATATCCAATCTCAAGGCGGCCGCATGTTTAAGACAAAGATTAAGGCGGTTTAGGGCTTTCTCTGCTGTTCCAGCTTTTGTATGCCAGATGGGAGAGAGAACATTGCGTATATCTGTTTAGGTCATTTCTTAAACCGGTAAACAACCTAATTTAGGGAGAATATGAAGGCGTAAAGGTAAAAACCAATTCCCATCTTTACCATCATGTTTGAGTTCAGCTTTACGACTTTCAAAAGTATCTAAAGCGATATCTTTTAAATAATGCAGATTGCGCATTGCCTCACGCTTTTGTTTTTCACGTTCTTTAATGGGATCACGACCTTCACGTAAAACAGAACGTCACCCAGTTGCCAATTCACGGGCTTGTTTTAAAGAGACATCTCTTAAAGCCCCCAAGCCTATTTCACGACGCCGCCCGTGAATGGTATAGCGGTAAATCCATTGAGCACCACCCTCTTTACATTTATGAAGGTACCAGCCTGCCCTGTCATATTATTTATCAGCCCCCAATGTTAGCAACAGCCCTTGCTATTCAGACGATTCATAAGAGGCATTTTTACTTCTCTATTTTTTATCCACACGATAATCTCAATTGTGATGTCCAAGGGGATGGTTTTGATTGATTCAACATAAGCAGGTTTGAAATGAGAGAAACTTAGGATATTCGAGGCTCTCATCCAACATGCAAAACGATGAATGATCATTATAAATTAATATATTGCCTATTTTAAGAGATCGTTTTATTGAAAAGTTGATCTGAGAGTTGGACAAAAAAACGCAAACGCAATTCTTATAAATTTTAGGGAAACGCGCATTTTCTAAAGCATTTTTAAAGATTGGATGCGGTGTATGAATATTCTTATGAATGAATAGCGCTCTTGGGAAAATTATTATAAATCAGCTATTTGTTGCACCTAGATGAATTTTAATAGGTACATTACCGGTTTGGCTTGCAACGCGTAAATGAATGCGTACAGGAGGCATTGCGAGACGACGATTTCGTGTTGTTTGACAAATAAGAAGGTTGACAAGAGATTTTGTGTCTAATGTTGCTGGAGCATATTTTAAACTAGCAAGTTTTGTTGCAGCATCGTGAAGAGAGCGCAATGAGAGAAAAGATGATTGCTTCAACAATTTTTCTTTTTCAGAGGATGAAGCAAGAGCATTATATATCATGATACTATCCTTAATGCAGAATTCAATAACTTTTAGTAAGCTACTGCATAGCAGTTAAAATTTGCTTTCTTTAATGTAGAACAAGCGCTGAATGCAGCTTTTTTTGATTGAAAACCTATAAAACGAGCACGGTAATAACGACGCCCATTTTTCTCAAAGAGTTGCATATGTGAAGATGTGCTTTTTAAAGCAGAATAAGCTGTATCTTTTGCTTTTAAAAGCAAAGTTTTTGCTTGTTCTTCGCTAGGGAGAGAACCAATTTGGATGGCCCATCCGGCATTTGTAGACAAAGAGACTGTAACAATTTTATGAGTCTCAACGGGCATAGCTTTTTGAGGATTAGGAATTGGTATAATTGCTTGATTTACAGCGGCTATCGCCATATTAGAATTTCTAGGTTGTTCTGCAAACGCTGTTAACATAGGAGAAACTTCCTCATCGAAATTGGTTGGCTCAGCTTTTACGATAGGTATAGGAGTATTTGCGCCCGTAGGTAAGTTGTGGCGTACAGAAGCCATTAAGTGTTTGTTATTTTTCATTAAGCTTGCTTTTGGCAAATATTGATTTAATAAATTGGCCATATGCTCATCACGTGCGGTAGATGATTTCCCTCCCATAACGACAGCAACGATGGAGCGCCCATTAAGATTCATTGAAGTTGCTAAATTAGAACCTGACATTTGTGTGTAGCCGGTTTTAATTCCATCGACGCCTTTCATTATTTTCACGAGCTTATTGTGATTGTTAATTGTATGACCACGGAACGTAAAACTTTTTATTTTGAACAATTGATACTGTTGTGGAAATTTTTTTCGTAATGCTAATGACAAAGTAGCTATATCCCGTGCCGTGGTATAGTTGCGTACATCTGGAAGCCCTGAAGCATTTGCAAAATGTGTCTGCGTCATGCCAAGTTTGCGGGCTTTTGCTGTCATCATTCGCGCGAATTTTTTTTCATTGCCACCGAGGTATTCTGCAATTGCAGTTGCTACATCATTTGCTGATCTTGTGATGAGTGCTTTGGCAGCAGCTTCTACAGAAATTGTTTGGCCTGCTTTAAACCCGATTTTTGTTGGTGGGCGTGTTGCTGCATAATGTGAGACGGGGATAGGAGTATTTGGTGTTACACGACGCATCTTCATAGCTTCAAAGAGTAGGTATAGCGTCATTATTTTTGTCAAAGAAGCTGGGTAACGTTTTAGGGTTGCATTGGCTTGAAATAAAGTTTTTCCTGTATTTGCATCTATAACGATAGCAGCATATTTATCAGGATAAGCTCCTTGAGGCGTAGCCGATGCCCAAGAGTAAGAAAAAGCTAAAATAACAAAAGCAATTGCTATCTTTTGATAACACCGCACAATTTTTTGGCAGTTAGTATACACGCGCAGTATCCTATTCCTCCGTTTATTCTGAAAATTCTGTAAAGTTTCTGTGTTTTTGCCGCTCGTTGATACAATTTAGACGAATGATATTACTAATTTGTTTACAAAAATCATTTTGTGAGTTTCCGTATTTGACTAAAAGCTAATCATAAAAGAAAGTTATTTTTCAATAAACAAGTGTTGCAATAGTGATGAAAGAACTTAAAATTAATAAAAATGCTCTGCATAGGAAATAATAATGGTACAAAAGCTTATAATAAATCCTATAGTTCTTATTATACACAATGAAAAAGGCAAGAATTTGGACGAAAGCAGGCATGATGCCATTATAAAAATTAGACCAAGACTTCAAAAGCCTAAGCTGTATCGTGTTCTTTTACTTAATGATGATTACACTCCTATGGATTTTGTTGTTTTTATTTTGAAAAAATTTTTCAAAAAAACTTTCGAAGAAGCAACTTGTATTATGTTACATGTACACCAAAATGGGGTAGGTGAATGTGGAACTTATAGTTATGAAGTCGCTGAAATGAAAATAGTACAAGTTAGGGAGTGTGCACGTCAAAATGAATATCCATTACAATGTGTGATGGAATGGAAGTGAGGGATTATGCCATCTTTTACACCTAGTCTTGAAGAAGTTTTGCATCGCGCATTAACAATTGCTACTCAAGCGCAGCATGAATATGCGACATTAGAACATCTTCTACTTGCTCTGCTAGATGATGCTGATGCAAATTTGGTAATTCAGGCTTGTCAAGTAGATGTGGAAGAATTACGAGAGCGCTTAACAAACTATATTCGGTCAGAATTGGATGTACAAATTAGAGCTGATGAGAATACAAAACCGACAACATTTTTCCAGCGTGTTATTCAACGTGCAGTGATTCATGCTCAATCCGCTGGAAAAGAAGAAGTATCGGGAGCAAATGTTCTCGTGGCAATTTTTTCTGAACGTGAAAGTCATGCAGCATATTTCCTTCAAGAGATGGGAATGACACGTTATGATGCTGTACGTTTTATTTCACATGGTATCACGCGGGATGAGGGATTATCTATGTTACTTGAGGGACTTGAAGAACAATTGGATCAGCAGATTTCAGATCATGATGAAAAGGTGACGAGTGCCCTAACTGCTTATTGTGTTGATCTCAATAGTAAAGCACGTAATGGAAAAATTGATTTATTAATTGGTCGTGAAATGGAAATTTCACGCATAATTCAGATTTTATGTAGAAGATCAAAAAATAATCCGCTTTTGGTTGGTGATCCTGGAGTTGGAAAAACCGCTATAATTGAAGGATTAGCAAAACGCATTGTTGATGGGCAGGTGCCTGAAGTTTTATCAAATGTGACGATATTTTTCCTTGATATGGGAGGACTTGTTGCTGGTACACGTTATCGTGGTGATTTTGAAGAACGGTTAAAGCACCTCATTAAAGAATTTGAGCAGTATCCAGATGCTGTTTTATTTATTGATGAAATTCATACTTTAATTGGAGCAGGGGCAACATTGGGAGGAAATATGGATGCCGCTAATCTTTTAAAACCTGCATTATCTTCCGGAACTATTCGATGTATTGGTTCGACGACTTACAAAGAATATCGTAAAATCTTTGAACAAGATCGTGCTTTAGAGCGCCGTTTTCAGAAGATTGATGTTAATGAACCTTCTATTGCCGATGCAATTAAGATTTTGCAAGGGTTGAAGCCTTATTTTGAAGATTTTCATCAAATTAAATATACTGATCAGGCGATGAAGGCATCTGTAGAATTGTCTTCACGTTATATGATTGATCGCCGGTTACCTGATAAAGCAATTGATGTTGTTGATGAGAGTGGTGCAGCGCAAAAGCTTTTACCAAAAAAACAACGGAAAAAGAGTATAGGTGTTAAAGAAATTGAAGCAACTGTTGCCACTATGGCAAGGATTCCACCAAAAACAGTTTCCAGTGATGATCAAAAGATCCTTAGCAAGCTTGAAAGAGAACTCAAGCATGTTATTTATGGACAAGATGAGGCAATTTCCGCCTTAGTATCGTCAATTAAATTGGCGCGAGCGGGATTACGCGAAACAGATAAACCGATAGGAAGTTATCTATTTTCAGGACCAACGGGTGTGGGAAAAACTGAAGTTGCAAAACAGCTCGCATCTTCCTTAGGTCTTGAATTGTTACGTTTTGATATGTCAGAATATATGGAACGGCATACGGTGGCGCGCTTAATTGGGGCACCTCCAGGTTATATAGGATTTGATCAAGGGGGACTCCTTACAGATGCAGTTGATCAGAAGCCTCACGCTGTTCTTTTGCTGGATGAAATTGAAAAAGCGCATCCAGAGTTATTTAATATTTTATTGCAAGTGATGGATTATGGTAAGTTAACAGATCATAGTGGTAAAAAAATTGATTTCTGCAACATCATTTTAATTATGACAACCAATGCTGGTGCTTCAGATATGGCAAAGTCAGCGATCGGATTTGGCAAAGTGTATCGTGATGGTGATGATATTGAAGCAATTAATAAGTTATTTACACCGGAATTTCGTAACCGGTTAGATGCGATTATTCCGTTTGCACCCTTATCTCAGGTCGTTATCAATCAGATTGTGCAAAAATTTATCTTTCAGCTTGAAGCTCAATTAGCTGATCGAGGAATTTGTTTTGAATTAAGTCCTCCTGCCATGATTTGGCTTGCTAATAAAGGATACGATCTCCAGATGGGGGCCCGTCCATTGAGCCGTGTTATACAAGAACATATTAAGAAGCCATTGGCTGACGAAATTTTATTTGGAAAGTTACGAAATGGTGGCACGGTACGCGTAATGACACAAAAATTAAATGGAGGAAAAGAGAGGTTGCAGTTAAAAGTTTCATCTTCCAATATGTCATCTGATTCAAAAAATAAAAAAATGACGCACCTTACAAAAAAATATGTGAGGAAAAAAGTTCAATGACTTAAAGCGACTTTGTTAAAGTGCTGCACGGATTTTTTTTGCGTTCTCTTCAAGTATTTCCGTAGGTGCTATAACATTATTATGAGAGGAAAGCTCTATTCCTTCCATACGTGGTATAATATGGAAATGGAGATGATAAACGGTTTGTTGGCTGGCTGCTTCATTAAATTGCATGACTGTTATACCATCTGCTTGAAAGGCTTTTTTAACGGCCTTGGCGATTTTTTGAACAGCTTTAATAACTGGAAACAATGTTTCAGTGTCTGCATCAAGGAGATTTCTAGAGCCTTTGCGAGGAATAACAAGTGTATGTCCTGGTGCTTGTGGCATAATATCCATGAATGCAATCACATCGTCATCTTCATAAACACGAACAGAAGGGATTTCATTGCGAATCAATTTGGCAAAAATATTGTTATCGTCATAAATCTGTTTCATATAAATATTTCCTTTTGTGCGTTTTAATTCAAAACATTAATTCCAATATAAAAAATGCAAAGGCTAGGATAAGATGAGAAGAGAGATTTCGCATTTGGTTGTCGCTTGAGATAGATGTATTGCTATTGGTAGGGGGTTAGATTTCTATGATAGCTTCAACTTCTACTGGAACATCCATAGGGAGAGAAGCAACACCAACAGCGGAACGGGCATGTTTCCCAGCTTCACCAAGAATATTGACGAATAGATCAGAAGCGCCATTGGCAACAAGAGGAATACCAGTAAAGTGAGGATCTACAGCGACAAAAACAGTGATTTTTACGATGCGTTTTATTCTCTTTAAATCACCAAGAGCTACTTTAATCTGTGCGAGAATATTGAGCGCACAGACTTCGGCTGCTTTTTTTGCTTGTTCGGCACTCACTGTTGCACCAACTTTACCGGTAGCTACAGGTTTTCCATCGGAAAAAGGCAATTGTCCAGAAATAAAAAGTTGGTTGCCACTTTGTGAAGCAGTTACATAATTAGCAATGGGTTGGGTTGCTTCAGGAAGAGTGATTGCAAATTTTTTTAGGTGGGTTTCAATCAAATTGGTCATAATTTAAACTCCATAGCTTTTTTTACAATACATCCATTGCATAAACTATTTTTTGATTTAAGGAAATGTGTGGTTAATTCAGAAGCTAGCTTTTTTTGCCTTATTGTATGATGTTATAAAATGGCGATAGAATTGGAAGTTGGGAATGATTAGATCTTTATTAATAATTTTATATCTTGTTTTTTTATCTACTGCCAAAGCTGAAGAAGTTATTTTTATTGCACCTCATCGAGCAATTTATGATTTTCAACTCGATAGTGTTTCTCATGAAATGACAATTTCAGCGATGTCTGGACGAATGGTTTACGAGCTAACGGGGTCAGTATGTCAGGGTTATACCACACGTTTTCGTTTTATCAGTCGTATTCAGAGTGAAGATATGCCGACGCGTTTAACCGATCAACAGACAACGAGTTATGAAACGGGTGATAGTCGTACGTTTCATTTTAATGTTACAGACCAAGTGGGACAAGAGGTTACACATCGTGCTGAAGGAGTAGCGGAGCGTCTTCAAGATGGAATTATTGTGAAATTAAAAACACCAAAAGAAAAAGAATACAAGCTCGCAATGGCTGAGTTTCCAATTATGCAACTAAAGAATATCATCCGCCATGCAAAAGCAGGCAATCATTTTTACAATGTCAATGTATTTGATGGAACAGATAAAGCAGATAAAATTATAAAAGAAAGTATCGTCATTGGGGAGAAGAAGACACTGTTCTCTGACGATGAAACAAAAAAAATGGGAAAATTAGATGAGGAGGACTATTGGCCCGTTACGATTTCTTATTTTGATGATATAGAAAAGAAAGATGGTCTTCCAGTCTATCGTACTCGTTTTCTCTTATATGAGAATGGTGTTATGCGTGATCTCCATGTAGATTACGGGACTTTTTCAGTGCGTGCAAAATTGAACAGTCTTGAATTTCTCGAGGTTGGCAAGAATCTTAATCAATGTAAACATTAAATGATTGCAGAAAATAACTTGAAAAAGAAACAAATATTAGTATGGTAGTGTTATTCCACACGCGGAATTTGGGTGTTTGCAAAAAGAATCTAGCAAACGTCCCCCGGTAGCAGCTTGATCTGCTTTTTCCGCGGAGGTTGAACCGGAAAGGATAAACTATGGCACTACCAGATTTTACTATGCACCAGCTTTTAGAAGCAGGTGTACATTTTGGCCACCAGACTCATCGCTGGAATCCAAAGATGACTCCTTATATTTACGGTGAGCGTAATAATATCCATATTATTGATCTTGCTCAGACTGTCCCTCTTTTACATCAAGCGCTTAAACTTGTTTCAGATACGGTTGCACGTGGTGGGCGCATTCTCTTTGTTGGGACGAAACGGCAGGCATCTGACATCATTGCTGATGCGGCAAATCGTTCGGCACAATATTATGTTAATGCGCGCTGGCTTGGCGGTATGCTTACAAACTGGAAAACGATTTCCCATTCGATTCACCGTTTGCGTAAGCTGGACAAAATTCTTGCTGCTGAAGCACAAGGTTTTACCAAAAAAGAGCGTTTAAATCTTGAGCGTGATCGTGAAAAGCTTAATCGTGCACTTGGTGGTATTAAGGATATGGGGTCTGTTCCAGACCTTATATTTATTATTGATACAAATAAAGAAAATATTGCTATCCAAGAAGCGAAGCGTTTAGGGATTCCAGTTATTGCTATTATTGATACCAACTGTGATCCTGATAATGTTACGCATCCAATTCCAGGTAATGATGATGCGTCACGTGCAATTTCTCTTTATTGTGATCTTTTTGCTCGTGCAGCTCTTGATGGTATTGCTCGTCAACAAGGTGCAATGGGCGTCGATTTAGGGGCTCAAGTTGATGCACCTGTAGAACCTGTTTTGGAAAATGCAATTGCAGTTTCTGAGTAATATGAAAACGCCCGTTAGGGTATTTATTTTCTAAAGGAAAGGTTATAGGCGTGTATAGGGTTTTGTTCTTGCACGCTTTTACCGTTATAGAATAAAGAGGAAAATATGAGCATTACTGCTGCACAAGTAAAAGAACTTCGGGAATTATCAGGTGCTGGTATGATGGACTGTAAAGCGGCACTGGCAGAAACGAATGGTGATATGGAAGCTGCTGTTGATTGGCTTCGTAAAAAAGGGATAGCCAAGGCAGATAAAAAGGCTGGTCGTACAGCAGCTGAAGGATTGATTGGAGTTGCGTCAAACGATTCAAGCGCAGTTTTAGTTGAGATTAATTCTGAAACAGATTTTGTGGCGCGCAACGATCTATTCCAAGACATTGTTCGCAATGTAGCAACAGCTGCTTTAGGAACGCACGGAAGTGTTGATGCTGTTTCTAGCTCTCTTTATCCTGGTTCTGAAAAGACTGTAAAGGCTACAATTAAAGATGCAATTGGTACCATTGGAGAGAATATGGCCTTTCGCCGTTCTGCTAAACTCTCTGTTGAGAATGGTGTTGTTGCTACTTATATACACAATAGTGTGGCTGATGGACTTGGTAAACTTGGTGTTTTGGTTGCTGTTGAAACGACAGGCAATAAGGAGGCAGCCGCTGCTTTTGGCCGACAGGTTGCGATGCATATTGCTGCAACTAATCCTTTAGCGTTAACTGCGGAAAATGTTGATTCCAGTGCTGTTGAGCGTGAGAAAGCAATTTTTTCAGATCAGGCACGCCAGTCTGGAAAGCCAGAAAATATCATTGAAAAAATGGTGGAAGGTCGTATGCGTAAGTTTTTTGAAGAGGTTGTTTTGCTTTCTCAGGCTTTTGTTATGAATCCTGATATGAGTGTTGAAGCAGCTTTAAAAGAAGCAGAAAAATCTATTGGTGCGTCAGCAAAAATTACAGGCTTTATTCGTTTTGCGCTAGGGGAAGGTGTAGAGAAAGAGGTATCTGATTTTGCAGCAGAGGTTGCCGCAGCGGCAAAGGGGTAGTGATTTATAAATTTTTTCAGAGATTTGAATCTCATACCATTGATTATAAAATCACTGATATAAAAAATATGATTATTGAAAGGGCGTCACGTGATAAAGTGGTGCCCTTAGTGGTGTCGAAAGCAAAAAGTAACGGTGCTTTTGGGGAGATTATCAATGACATTAGCGCGGCGGTATAAACGTATTCTTTTAAAGGTTTCTGGTGAGGCCCTTATGGGCGGGCAGAGCTTTGGAATTGATGTTTCTGTTGTCGATCGTATCGCTTCCGATATTGCTGAAGTGCGGGTAATGGGGGTGGAAGTTGCTATTGTTATCGGTGGAGGAAATATTTTTCGCGGAGTTGCTGTTGCGTCGCGAGGTGGAGATCGTGTGACAGGAGATCATATGGGTATGCTTGCAACTGCTATTAATTCTTTAGCATTGCGAACATCATTATCAAAATTAGGGGTTGAAGCAATTGTCTTGTCTGCGATAGCTATGCCGCAAATTTGTGAGAGTTTCTCACAACGTAAGGCAATAGGTTATATGAATCAAGGAAAAGTTGTTATTTTTGCAGGCGGTACGGGTAATCCATTTTTTACCACTGATTCTGCTGCTACTTTACGTGCAGCGGAAATTGGTGCAGATGTTCTTTTAAAAGGAACACAAGTGGATGGTATTTATTCTGCAGATCCCAAATTAGATCCTACAGCTAAGCGTTTTGATCAATTAACACATGTCGAGATTTTGCAATGGGGATTGTCTGTTATGGATACGACAGCGGTTACTTTAGCACGGGAAAACAATGTGCCAATTATTGTTTATTCCATTCATGAAAAAGGTGGTTTAGCTAAGGTATTAAATGGAACGGGACGATTTACGATAGTATCGGAATGAAATATAATCTTCAAGCTGTATTGAAGGAGATAAAAATATGAATGTTACATCGATTATGGATGATCTGAAACGTCGTATGGATGGCGCTATTTCGGCTTTTAAGCATGAGTTAGGTGGTTTGCGGACTGGACGAGCTTCGGCAAGTTTATTAGAGCCGTTAACCGTTGAGGCTTATGGTTCTGTTGTACATATAAATCAGGTTGCGAATATTTCTGTTCCAGAACCGAGAATGCTTTCGGTCTCTGTGTGGGATAAAGCTATGGTAGGAGCTGTAGAGCGTGCTATTCGTGATTCTAGTCTTGGTTTAAATCCCATAACTGATGGCATGAACTTACGTATTCCTTTACCTGAATTAAATGAAGAACGTCGAAAAGAGTTGGTAAAAATTGCTCATCAATATGCAGAGCAAGCTCGTGTTGCTACTCGGCATGTTCGTCGTGATGGTATGGATAATTTGAAAAAATTAGAAAAAGAAGGTGAAATTAGTCAAGATGAAGCGCATGGTTTCTCCGACAAAGTTCAGAAACTTACAGATGAGACTATTGCTGATATTGATAAAATTTTGGCCGTGAAAGAGTCTGAAATTATGCATGTTTAAGACGACTGGTTGCTAAAAAAGAGTGTACTTTCTACTGTCTAACACCTTTTTAAGAATGAGAAGGCAAAATGATTTTTATCGTTGATAGAAGACCATACAAATGGAAATAGACTTTTCTAAAAATCTATATCTATATATTCAATAAGGTTTTCCGCAAAAAAAATTATCGAGTAGGATAATAAGATTCTCATCTAACATATTTTTGGTAAGCTCCATAATAAAACTATTTTCATTCTTGGAGGTTGTTAAAATCTGCTGTGGAAGATGTTAGAGAAGGAATATGGTATAAAGAATACCACTTTAATTTTGTTATTATTTTTTATTATAAGAAATACAATGGGATAGGTCAAACGACTGCTATTTCACATAATTTTTTTCAGATGGTTTGTAATTTGATAAAAAAATGCCGTTCCATGAGAGAGGGTATCAGATTGAGATTCCATAATTCAAAGGAGTAGACGGCGACTTTCTGATTATTTAATACCCATAGAATTTTAAGAAATATATTCTAGGGTTAATTTTAATATGGAGACTTTTAAAGCTTTTTACGCAGATTATTGGTCTTATAAGTGCCATTTTATTATATCAGATAATATAAGGCGGATTGTAAGGAAATTTTGCAAAAATATGAACATAAAAACTGTCTAGCAAAGCTTTTCTGCTTATGTTAACTTTTGAATTTGTCTTTTTTATTGTTTGGATGTTATTTTGTCTAATCTTACGTATCGTATCTTGACTGCTTTAATTTTTGGCATTCTTGCGTTGTCTTTAACATGGCTGGGGGGAATTTTATTTTTTTTGTTTGTATGGGGTGTTGGCGGTTTTATTCTTTATGAATGGATTGGTATTACTAAAGAGAAATGGCGTATTTCACAGAAAATATTAGCAAGTATTTTTTATTTGGTTTTTGGTTCTTTTTTGTTATTGAATGTATCAGCGTCATTAATTTTTTGTGTTTTGATAGTTTTTGCAGCAGTGTTGGCTATTGGACCTATGAGAGAGAGTGCTTGGGTTTTTTTAGGTTTTTTATATGCAACGTTTCCGGTTGTAGCTTTATGCTTTTTACGAGGCTATGAATCGTTAGGATTTCAAATTGTTCTTTTCTTATTTACAATAGTATGGGGGACGGATATCGCGGGCTATTTTAGCGGCCGTGCATTGGGTGGTCCTAAATTGGCGCCACAATTTTCTCCTAATAAAACATGGGCAGGGGCGATTGGTGGTACATTTGTCGGCGTTTTTGGCGGTATATTGATTGCTTCTCGATTTTTTGACATAAACTTAACAAGTTTTTTCATTCCATTGCTTTCTCTCATTTTATCAATTGTTTCACAGTTGAGTGATTTAGGCCAATCATGGTTAAAAAGGCGATTTTCTGTTAAAGATTCTAGTTCTTTATTGCCTGGACATGGTGGGTTTATGGACCGTATGGATGGGTTGATAGGCGCTGCTTTTTTTCTTTATTTAATTGGTTCGTTTATGTCTAATATGGATACACCTTTTAATCTTTTTGAGATGGTTTAATGAGGAGAAAATATTTTGGAATTTTTAAATCATATGATTACTGGGAGCGATTTTCTTTTAAGAGGTTTGAGTATTTTTTTCATCGTTATGATTATCATTTTTGTCCACGAAATTGGGCATTATCTCGTTGGGCGGTGGTGTGGTATTAAGGCATCGGTTTTTTCGCTTGGATTTGGACCACAAATAGTCGGGTATACAGATAAAAACAATACACAGTGGCGTTTAGCACTTATCCCTTTAGGAGGGTATGTAAAATTTGTTGGGGATGAAGGAGATGTGACATCATTCAAGTCCTTTTCGGGTGTTGAAGGGTCATTTGCTAGTGCGCATGCTTGGAAAAAAGCAGCAACTGTTTTTGCGGGTCCCTTATTCAATGGCCTTTTTACCGTTATTATTTTAAGCTTTTTTTTCTTTGTTTATGGTCGTGCAACCATTGAACCGGTTGTTGGTTCTTTGGTAAAAGATTCTCCTGCTTTTCAAGCTGGTTTAGCACGAGGCGATCGTTTTCTTGAAATGGATGGTCGACGAGTTGAAAGTTTTGAAGATCTGATAAATTATATGACTTTACATGGTGAAGATCCTATAGAGTTTAAAATAGAGCGCATGGGGCAGGTGTTTACAACGATTATCAAACCAAAAGTGATTGAACGAGATGATGGATTTGGTAATCGCATTCAAAGTGGTATGATAGGTGTAGGAGCTCCTGTTGATCCAGACAATCCAGCGCGTTTAGATCCAACTTATGTGAAATATATTAACTACAATTTTTTAAGAGCTGTAAAAGAAGCATCGGCACGCGCTACATTTATTGTTACCCAAACAATTTTTTTTATGAGTCGTTTGATAGGAGGAAAAGAAGATCATTGTCGGATGGGTGGTCCTTCTAAGACTGTTCAAATTGCTTGGAAAGTGAGTGAAACAGGTTTTATCTCTTTGTTGAATTTTGCAGCTTTTCTTTCGATAAGTGTTGGGCTTATTAATCTTTTTCCACTTCCGCCACTTGATGGTGGGCATTTGTTATTTCACGTTATTGAAGCTCTTACTGGGAGGTCCATATCCACTAAAATTCGGGAATTTTTTTTTCGCTTGGGTTTTTTAGTCGTTTTCGTCTTTATGATTTTTGCGCTCTTTAATGATTATTTTTGTTGGTTTAGCTAATAAATGATGGAAAAAATTTTACAAATTGAGTAATAATGAAAAGAATAGATTGAAGTTTGTTTACCATGTCCACAAAATATTGTGGCAGAGTGTGTTATAATAAATTAAGGGGTGGAAAGTCTCGCTGTGTAAAAAGAGTTGGTATGGCAGTTAGCTTTTGAGGCGTCGTGTTCAGAGAATTAAGAGTAAGGTAAAAAGAGCCAATGACTACAAATTCAAAGTTTTTAAATGCAGTATCTTTATTGGTATTAGGTATGGGAGTAATTGCTCCAACGACAGCCTTTTTGTCGATTGCAGTGGTTGGAGAAGCGCAAGCATCTGTGGTCCACTCTATTGAGGTTCGTGGGAATAAATTTGTAAGTGCTCAGGCAGTTCGAGATAATATGGACATTAAAATTGGACAGAGTTTTTCCAGTGGTGATGTCGATGCTGCTGTAAAACGTCTTTTTGGATTAGGCTTATTTTATGAAGTTAAAATGAATCAGGCTGGTAACAAGCTGATCGTGTTTGTCAAAGAATATGAAGTGGTCAACCAAGTGCTGTTTCAGGGCAATAAATCTCTTAAAGATCCTGATCTTAAGCGATTTATTTCTTTAAAACCAAATGAGCCCTTTAATTCCGCTAAGCTTTCAGCTGATGTTAATACGATTCGTGAAGCTTATAAAACGGTTGGTCGTAATAATGTCGCTGTAAGAGTGCAGACTATTAACTTGGGAAAAGGGCGCGTAAATGTAGTATTTAATATTACTGAAGGGCGGAAGACAAAGATTAGTGATATCGTTTTTAAGGGAAATCATGCGTTTGGAAGCCGCCGTTTGCGAGATGTAATTTCAACAAAATCTTCAAGCATGTTTTCATTGTTGTTGGGGGGTGATGTTTATAGTGAAGAGCGTTTAGCCGCTGATGAAGAAGCTTTACGTCGCTTTTATTATAATCGTGGTTATGCGGATTTTCGTGTTGTTTCCTCTAAAGCAACCTTTGATGAAACGAGTAATACCTACAAAATTTATTTTGTTCTTGATGAGGGTGTTCGTTATAAAATTAGTGATATTCAGGTTGAAAGTGATGTTGATGGGATTGACGTTCAATCTGTAAAAGGGATTCTTAAAACGCGACCAGGTGATATTTATAGTGCAGAGGACATCGAACAGTCTGTTGCACTTATCAATAATAAGGTAGCTGATTCGGGCTATGCTTTTGCTAAAGTTGAACCACGAGGAAATCGTAATTTAGCAAATCATACAATTTCGATTTTATATAACATTGAACAAGGTCCGCGTGCTTATATTCAGCGTATTGAAGTCCGCGGCAATGAAAAGACCCGTGATTATGTCATTCGCCGTGAGATTGATTTAAATGAAGGGGATGCTTACAATCAAACTCTAGTGCAGCGAGCAAAACGTCGCCTAGAGAGTCTAGGTTTTTTCAAAGCTGTTAATATTTCAATGGTTCCAACGGATCAATCTGATCAGGTTACCTTAGTTATAGATGTAGTTGAGGCTTCAACAGGAGACCTTTCTTTGTCTGGAGGATATACAACAGGTGGTACAAGCCCTGGTATGTCACTTGAAGTGTCTGTTACCGAACGTAATCTTGGAGGACGAGGCCAATATGTTCGTTTAGGCTTAGGTGCTGGGCAAGAAAAATCTCGTAATTACAATCTGTCATTTGTTGATCCTTATTTTTTAGGTTATCGTTTATCTGCAGGTGTTGATATTTTTCGCACTACTTATCGTGCTGATAAAGCATATGATGTACGACAAACAGGTGGATCTCTTCGGTTTGCGTTGCCTATTAATGATCAATTATCTGCTAATTTAGCTTATTCTTATGTGCAAGAAGAATATGATTTTGGTAAAAAATATGATTTAAACAAAGAATCTGACATAAGGGAATTATACGGAAAATATTCTGGTGCAATTGTTCAAGCTGCAAAACACAGCCCTTGGAAGCGTTCATCTATTAGTTATGGTTTGACCTATAATACTATTGACGATATGAAAAATCCACATGATGGGTGGTATGTCCGTGTTCTTCAAGAATATGCGGGGCTTGGTGGAAGTGCAAAGTTCTTGAAGACAACTGGTAAAGCAATGATGTATAAGACGCTTTCTGAACAGATGGATCTCGTTGGTTTGCTTTCTTTCGGGGGTGGATATATTCACGGAATAGGTAAAGGTGGTGTTCGTATCTTCGATATGTTTAAAATAAATACTGATATGATCCGAGGATTTAAATATAATGGAATAGGTCCTCGTCAGGTTTCTAGTAAAGGCGAAGTTTATTTCTTAGGCGGAACAACATATATGAATGCAACTGCTGAGGTGCAATTTCCTATACCTGTTGTTCCTGAAGGTTTAGGATTGCGCGGTGCTCTATTCGCGGATATTGCAACACTTTATGGAAATAATTATCAACCTGTTTTTCAGGGTGAGCCTCCTGTTACACATACTAAAAGTGCTTGGCGTTCGTCTGCTGGTTTAAGTTTGATGTGGGATTCGCCATTTGGTCCGCTACGTTTTGATTATGCTTGGCCAATAACAAAGCAGGAAGGTGATCGTCTACAGAAATTAAATTTTGGTATTTCTACGAAGTTCTGATTTGAATTTTTTTTAGAGAAAAAATGGGTTAGGCTGGGAGAGAAATTGTTTTGATGGCGGATACATTTTTCTTTACGCCGTCTCGGCGTTTGACCGTTGCTGATGTTGCAAAGTTGACAGGAGCTAAGCTTCTGAATCCAGAATTTTCTGACAAAGTTATCAGTGCTCTTTCTTCACTTGAGAGCGCTGCAGAGGGTTCTCTTGTATTTGTAGAGCATAGGAAGTTTTCTGATGCTCTAGTAGGGAGTTCTGCTGTTGCCGTTTTTTGTACGAATGAAATTGCCTTGAAGGTTCCTGAATCTATGGCGATTTTGGTAACATCCACGCCAAAACGTGATTTTGCTCAGATTGGTCGCATCTTATTTCCTGATTCTGTTAAACCAAAACCTTGGTTTGGGGAGCGAGAAATTTCACCACATGCATATATTCATCCAACTGCTAAATTGGCGCATGAAGTATGTGTTGAAGCAGGGGCTGTTATTGGTCGAAATGTTGAGATTGGTGCAGGCACTCTTATTTCATCTACTGCTGTAATCGGTGAAAATTGTCGTATTGGGGGTGATTGTTATATTGCTCCTAAGGTAACAATTCAATGTTCTTTAATAGGTGATAGGGTTCAAATTTATCCTGGTGTTTGCATTGGGCAAGATGGTTTTGGGTATGTTGGTGGTGTTTCTGGAATTGAAAAGATTCCACAGCTTGGCCGTGTTATTATCAAAGATGATGTAGAGATTGGTGCGAATACAGCGATTGATCGGGGAACACTTGAGGACACCATTATTGGTGAAGGGAGCAAGATCGACAATCTTGTACAGATTGCTCACAATGTAAAGATTGGACGATATTGCCTTATTGCTGGGCAATGCGGAATTGCTGGAAGTACATCAATAGGTGACATGTCTCAACTTGGTGGGAGCGTCGGGGTAGCAGATCATATCGTAATAGGCAAATATGTTCAGATTGCTGCTCGTAGTGGAGTTATGAATGACATTCCGGATGGAGAAAAATGGGGAGGAAGTCCAGCACGGCCACTTAAGCAGTGGTTCCGTGAAGTGGCGGCGTTGCGTAGTATTGGTAAAGTTAAAAAGGAGAAACGCTAATATGACCAACACCGACGAAATTAAAAATTTAGAGTCTATAGATATTGAAAAATTGCTATCAATATTACCGCATCGTTATCCATTTTTATTGATTGATCGCATAATTGAAATTGATGGTGAGCAAGAAGCTATTGGTATTAAAAATATAACGATTAATGAGCCCCATTTTATGGGACATTTTCCTGCAAAACCGGTTATGCCTGGGGTCTTGATTCTAGAGGCTATGGCTCAAACAGCTGGGGCAATTTCACTTTTACAATTAGGGAATAAGCAAACAAATTTAGTTTATCTTATGACTGTTGATAACGCGAAATTCCGTAAGCCGGTTGTTCCTGGTGATCAGCTAAAGATTTATGTTCATCTTTTGAAAAAGAGGTCTGGTATGCGGCGTTTTTCGTGTGTTGCAAAAGTAGAGGATGTCTGCGTTGCTGAAGCGGAAATTGCTGCGATGATTATCGAAAAAGCATAAATAAGATCGATGGGAATATAAAAATGTCCGGTACAAAAATCCATTCAACTGCTCTTGTAGAGAAAGGAGCACAGCTTGGTGAGAATGTACAAGTTGGACCATTTTGTCATATTAGTTCAGAGGCTGTTATAGGCGATGGATGCAGCTTGATGAGTCATGTTGTAGTAATAGGGAATACAACCTTAGGAGCTAATAGTAAAGTGTTTGCACATGCAGTTTTAGGGGCAGATCCGCAAAATAATAAACATAAGGGAGGTCATACAAAGCTTTCTATTGGCAAAAATTGTACGATTCGTGAAGGCGTAACAATGCATAGAGGCTCTGATTCGAGTGTGGGCATGACAATTGTTGGTGATAATTGCCAGTTTTTTTGTTATGCGCATATTGCTCACGATTGTCATGTAGGGGACCATGTAACATTTGCAAATAATGCCATGATCGCTGGTCATGTTACTGTTGGTGATTATGTTATTATTGGTGGTGGTGCCGCTGTTCATCAATTTGTTCGTATTGGGCATCACGCATTCATTGGTGGTGTCTCTGCACTGGTTGGCGATTTAATTCCCTATGGGACAGCTGTTGGTGTACAGGCAAAACTTGTTGGTTTAAATATTATTGGCATGAAACGTGCAGGGCTTGAGCGTAAAGATATTCATGCACTCCGTCACGCGTTTGTCATGCTTTTTGATCGCAGTAAACCTTTCAAAGAGCGTGTGAGCGATGTTGCTTCTGTCTATTCGACTTCTCAATCTGTTGTTGATGTCGTTAATTTTATTAAGGAAAAAGGAAAGCGATTCTATTGTACACCAAAATTTTAAGGTGATGAACTAAAAGAAAATAGGAATTAAACATGACTGATTCTCATGCAAGAAGTTTTCTTTCCGGTCGTACTGCTATTATAGCAGGAAATGGCATTTTACCTATCACTGTTGCTCAGGCTCTTGAGAAAGATGGACAAAACCCTTTTCTCGTACTTTTACGTGATGAGGCGGATACCGCACTTTATCGCTATGAGCATTGTGAGTTATCAATTGTAGAGTTAGCCCGACTCATTAAAATCTTGAAAGCAGCGAAAATTCGTAATATTGTTTTAGCAGGTGGTGTAAAGAAACGCCCACTTCTTAAACAGTTGCAGCTCGATTGGACAACCCTTTTAGCTTTACCTAAGGTATTCGTGGCTTTAACGAGAGGTGATGATACTTTATTGAAGGCTTTTATACGGATTATTGAAGGGTATGGTTTTTGTGTACTTGGTGCCCACGAGATAGTACCAGACCTCTTGGCTCCAATGCAATTTGATCTAACAGTGCGACATGCTTCTCTAAAAGAAAGAAGAGATATTTTATTGGCAGCTGAAGCAGCGAAGCTTTTAGGTCGATTAGATATTGGGCAAGCAGCTGTAGCTGTCAATGGAAGAGTGGTTGCGGTAGAAGGAGCGGAGGGGACTGATAATATGCTGTGGCGAGTTTGTGAAATGCGAGAAAGACAGCAAATACCGCCTAAAGGTGGTGTTCTTGTTAAATGTGCAAAACCACAACAAGATCATCGTGTTGATTTGCCATCAATTGGACCTATGACGGTAGTGAATGCTGCAAAAGGTGGATTATCTGGCATTGCTGTGGAAGCGAATAGAAGCCTAATATTAGCAGCAAAGGAAACGATAGAAAAAGCTGACAAACACTCACTTTTCATAGAAACTTTTGTGAGGTCTGATCATGAGTGATAATAATTTCTTAAAAATTGCTGTTGTTGCAGGTGAGGAATCTGGTGATTTTCTTGGGGCAGATTTGATTTCTTGTTTATCACAACAGACAGGGTGCACCATTCAGTTGATTGGTGTTGGTGGAAGGCATTTAAAGGAATTAGGTTTAGACAGTTTTTTTGATTCTCATGATATCGCGTTAGTAGGTTTAGGTGCAGTATTGAAAAAATTGCCTTCATTACTGATGCATATTCGTAATTTGTCTAAATTTATCGCACAAGAGCAACCTGATTGTCTCATTATTATTGATAGTCCTGATTTTACCCATCGCGTTGCAAAAAAGGTGCGTATTTTAGCACCTTCTATTCCTATTATTAAATACGTTGCACCAACTGTTTGGGCATGGCGTCCAGAGCGTGCTAAAGCTATGCGCAAATTTGTTGATCATGTTTTAGCAATTTTTCCTTTTGAAGAAAAAATTATGAGGGACTTGGAAGGTCCTGATACTACTTATGTTGGTCATCGTCTTTTAACGCACCCTCCACTTTTGACTGTTCAATCAGAAAAAAGGCGCCTATCAGAAAAAACACACTTGTCTGGTGAACAAGCATCATCGCCTACACTAGTTATCCTACCAGGATCACGCAATTCAGAAATTCGTTCTTTAATGCCGATTTTTCGAGAAACAGTAGAAATTCTTGTACAACGTAACCCTCATTTGCGTATTATTTTGCCAACTTTGCCACATTTAGTGGATAGAATTCGTGATTTTGTAGAAGGCTGGAAAAGTAAAGTAGAAATTGTTGTTAGTGAAGATGAAAAATGGCGTGCTTTTGCACAAGCAGATGCTGCACTTGCGTCACATGGTACGGTTTCACTCGAATTAACATTAGCAAAAGTTCCTATGGTTCTTTGCTATAAACTTGATTTTTTTTCTAAATTATTCATTTTTCCCAAAATAACGTTATGGACAGGCGCTCTTCCCAATATTATTTCTGATCAACCTATTGTTCCAGAATATTTTAATGAATTTTTA
Organism: Bartonella sp. P12B; assembly: GCF_055796185.1. NCBI lineage: Bacteria > Pseudomonadati > Pseudomonadota > Alphaproteobacteria > Hyphomicrobiales > Bartonellaceae > Bartonella > Bartonella sp. P12B. Next base: position 36,857 of record NZ_JBTTDI010000004.1, read on the forward strand.
CGTCCTGGCGTATTAGCAAGGCAGATAGAACGGCTTTTGTATAACCCTTTAGTGAGACAGGCACAACTCGACGCATTTGAGATGGTAGAACAAAAAATGAAAATTGAGTTACCACCGGGAGTTATTGGTGCGCAGACAATCATCACTCTTCTAAAAGAAAGAGCTAAAATTGTATCAACCAAATAATATTAATATTAGTGTTTAATTTTAGAAAGAAAATCATAAGCACGTTGGCTTTTAGGATTGGTAAAAAATTCGTTAGATGCTGTATCTTCAATAATTTTTCCATTTTCTAAAAAGAGTATTCTTTCTGAGACTTCACGTGCGAAGCCCATTTCGTGGGTAACACAGAGCATAGTTATACCTGTATTTGCCAATTGAACCATAACTTCTAAAACCTCTCCAACACTTTCTGGATCAAGAGCCGATGTTGGCTCATCAAAAAGCATTACTTCAGGTTCCATACAAAGTGCACGGGCAATTGCAACACGCTGTTGTTGCCCGCCAGAGAGTTGTAAAGGGTACTTTTCACAGTGTTGTTCAATGCCAACATTAGTAAGATAACGAATTGCTCGTTCTTTTGCTTGTTTTTTAGAAAGTCCTTGAACTGCCATAGGTGCTAAAATACAATTTTGTATAACGCTCATATGAGGAAACAAATTAAAATTTTGAAAGACCATTCCTATTTTACGGAGAACATTTTTTTGCTGGTATAGAGGGGCAGCATGAATATCAATGTTATGGATGCAAATTGAACCTTTTTGTGCCTTTTCCAATTGATTAATACAACGAATCAAAGTTGACTTTCCTGATCCGGAAGGCCCACAGATAACGATGCGTTCGCCAGTTTTTACCTCGAAGTTAATATCATAGAGTACTTGAAAATTTCCGTACCATTTATTTAAATTCCGAATAGAAATTACAGAATTTTGAGTAGTATGATCAGATTTATTCTTTTCAAAATTCATCTTGTGGTATTCTTTCATTAGCAAATTGATTAGTTTAACATTTTGATTTTATAGAGGTTTTCGTGCACTTTATTTACCGTAAATATCGGGTTAAACGATGTTCGATAAAAACAATAAAACGATGAATAAGTTCAACGATAAGAAGATAGATAAGTGCAGCCCAAACATAAATTTGAAAATCGAATGTACGTGAATAAGTTAGTTTGGCAATTCCCATTAAATCATAAACAGTAATGAGTGAAGCAATAGCACTAGATTTAATCATTAAAATAACTTCATTTCCCAAAGGGCGTAATGCTACGATCATGGCTTGTGGAAGAATAACTCTAAAAAATGTTACCGAACTGCTTAATCCTAAAGCTTTTGATGCTTCACGTTGTCCAGTTGTTACAGAGAGAAAACTTCCTTTAAAGATTTCAGATTGATAGGCAGCAGAATTGAGTGAAAAAACGAAAAGACAACAATACCACGCATTTTGAAAGAACCACCATAAACCAACCTGTTGCCAGAAGTTATTCATTGAACCAAGGCCGTAATAAAAGAGGAACAGTTGGGCTAATAAAGGAGATCCGCGGAAAAAATAGACATAAATCTCTCCAAGGTATCGTAAAAACTTATTATTTGACAAACGTAAAAATGCGATAAGCATACCAAGAAAAAAACCAATGGAGCAAGCAATAAAAACAAGCTCAAAAGTAACAATAAAGCCATCAATAAATTTTGGACCATAACGGTTCAAAAGAGTAGGATTAAAAAGGAAATGAAGCCATTCAGGAATCATCAGCTCAATACCTTTCGATATCCTGCTTGAGTGTATATTTCAAAACAGCGCAGGAGTGTAGAAAACAACGCTGAAAATAATAAATAGAGTAAACATGCAACAAGATAAAACAACATAGGTTTATCGGTGGCTGCAACTGCTAAATTTGTTTGTCGCATGAGATCAACAAGGGAAATGGTTGACACGAGCGATGTATCTTTGAGTAAAGTAAGCCAATTATTAGAAAGTCCTGGCAAAGCATTTCGGATGAGCTGAGGAAAGACAATACGAAAAAACGTGGTCGAGTTCGAAAGTCCTAAAGCTTTAGCCGCTTCATATTGTCCTTTATCAAAAATGTTGAACGCTCCAAGCCAAACCTCACAAGAAAAGGCTGCAAGAACCATACTGAGAGCGAGAACGCCAGCGACAAAAGCGTTAATACTAAACATGATTTCAATATTAAAATAATCAAGGATGATTTGAATACTATTTTGCAATCCATAGTATACTAAAAATAAGGTTAAAAGTTCTGGTAAACCACGAAATACTGATGAAAAGAGAGTTGCTATAGCTTTAGCGATTTTAATATTAGAACGAATCATCAATGCATTGAGAAGTCCTAGAGGAAGCCCTAAGAGCCCGCAGCATAAAGCCAATGATAAAGTCATGCCTGCGCTAGAAAGTATGACCACCCCCCATCCCCCATTGCTAAATGATAGCAATGTTAAATTTTCAATCATGTTTACACTCCTCACAAAGAGTTAGACAGTTTTTTTAACTTTAGTCCAACTGATATTTAATAAATATCATCTGTAAAATATTTTTTCATAATTTTTTCATAAGTTCCATCCAAATGGATTTCTTTGATCGCCTTATTAAATTTGTTTTTAAGATCCTTGTTATTTTTACGGAGTGCAATTGCAATAGGAAATTTTATTTCTTCCAGAGTTCCTAGAAGTTGGCAGCAATCTTTTCCTTCATTTTTGAGCCAGTTTGATGCTTGTAATTTATCAGCGATAACGATATCAAGCCGACGGCTTAAAAGATCACGATTCACTTCGATTGTTGTAGGATAGAGCTTAATATTTGCTCCTTCAGAGGCATAATGATCTTCTGCATATGCAGCTTGTGTTGTATTTGATTGTACACCAAGATTTTTACCTTTAAAGGCTTCAGCTGAGATCTTTTTAATTTCTGAATCTTTGTTAACAATGACAGCCAATTCTGTGGTATAATAGGGATCTGTAAAATCAATCTTTTGTAAGCGTTCTGGTGTGAGAGCAAGGGAAGCAACAATAGCGTCGTATTTTTTTGCAAGAAGCCCAGGAATCATTCCTTCAAAATCTTGAGTATTAATAATGCATTCAATGTTCATTTTTTCACAAAGCGCGTGAGATATATCAACATCAAAACCCTGAAGTTTGTTATTTGAATCAATGTAGCTAAATGGAGGGTAGGAACCTTCACTTGCAATTTTCAGCGTCTGAGTATTGGCAGAGTGACTGAACAATGTCGCGCTTATTATAAGAACTATTGTTAATAATTTCATTCTGTTCTCCTATTGGATAAGCGAGCTAATATGAGAGTGGCATAAGTTTTTTATAGTCTGTAAGTTCTTTTGGTAGCAATGAAAAATGTGTGAATGTTTATTTTGATATCATAACGATAAACATCTTTTCATTAATACAGCTATGCTAAATGTAGCAGCAAAATAGCTCTCTCATTGTTCATATTACATTCTTTTCATGAGATGGTTTATCTTTACTATTTTATTCACAAGAACCAAAAATTTAGCTTTACAAAAGACTATTCAATTGAAGATCGAAGCATATTTTAGATATCAGGAAGCTAAAAATAAATCATTGAACTTATAAAAAGCTTAGATATCGAGAAACATACAAGAATTAATCTTTTGATAAATGTGAATTTGTTTAGAGATAAACAATTCATTTAATTTCAGTTGATCTTTAATAAAGATCAACTGTAAAATGTTTTTTTATAATTTTTTCATAAGTCCCATCCAAACGAATTTCTTTGATCGCCTTATTAAACTTGTTTTTAAGATCATTATTATTTTGACGCAGTGCAATTGCAATGGGAAATTTCGCTTCTTCCAGAGTTCCTAGAAGCTGGCAACAATCTTTTCCTTCATTTTCAAGCCAGCTTAGAGCTTGTATTTTATCAACGATAACGATATCAACTCGACGGCTCAAGAGATCACGATTGACTTCTATTATTGTAGGATAGAGCTTAATATTTGCTCCTTCAGAGGCATAATGATCTTCTGCATAAGCAGCTTGTGTTGTATTGGATTGCACACCAATATTTTTGCCTTTAAAGGCTTCAGATGAGATCTCTTTAATTTCTGAGTCTTTGCTAACAACTACAGCCAATGCTGTGTGATAATAGGGATCTGTAAAGTCAATTATTTGTAAGCGCTCTTGTGTAGGAGCAAGGGAAGAGATAATAGCGTCATATTTTTTTGCAAGGAGACCGGGAATCATACCTTCGAAATTTTGAGTGATGAGAGTGCACTCAACATTCATTTTTTTACAAAGCGCATAAGATATATCAATATCAAAACCTTGCAACTTATTATTTGAGTCAATGTAACTAAATGGAGGATAAGAAGCATCACTGGCAATTTTCAACGTTTGAGTATTGGCAGAGTGGGTGAACAGTGTTGCGCTTATTATAAGAGCTATAGTTAATAATTTCATTCTGTTCTCCTATTGGATAAGCGGAAAAATGTGAAAAGATCATAAATTTTTATAATCTGTAAGCTCTTTTTGAGCAATTTAAAAATTTATGAGTCTTTTATTTTTCTATCATTCTAATCGATATCATTATCAAAATTATTTATTTCTAAATTGTATAATTTAACTTTGAAGAAAAATTATTCAATTTCGATATTAAAGAAACTTTTAGCTATTAGCAGAAAAAGTAAAATGTTAAATATTCTTGTCATCATTGGTATTGTAAAATTCTTAGATACTTCGAAAGATCTATAGAAATTGATTTTTTGAGAAGCTGAATATTTTTCTTGTAAAAAAGCGCATTACTAACAAATAATGAGAAGCATTCACGAGGCGGTGATCATTACACAATAATGCTTCTTGCAGCATTTCATTGGGAAAGTGTTTTTTGGCTTAAGCAGGTTTTATGAGCATGTTTCATTTTTTGCAAATTTTCTGAAGAGACGTAAAAAATGTTTGGCGTGTAGTTACCAAGAGTGTTTTGGTAGTTTTGTTAAAGTACTGTTTTTAGCGGAAGCTAGCAAAATTCTTAATGTTTTTAAGTTTAATACGCGACAATTCTGATAAATCTATCTAGGGTATGATGGGAAATACGCCTAATTGAGCAGAACAAGAAACATACGTTGAAGTTTTCTGTTTCTTTTTTCTAAATTTTAAAAAGCATTATAAATTTTCTTGATTTATTGAAAAATGTCAGGAGAAAATTTTCTGTATAATTCCTATAGGTGATATCTTTAAAAAGAGTTTCAAACTCAAAGTTTGTAAATGCACTTTTAGATTGTAGCGTTTGATTACCTACAATAAAGCTCCAGTAAATTGGAGCTTTATTGATTGGGTTATTGTGTTTAATTCATACGTTCATCTATAGAGATATATTCACGCATGGTATAACCTGTATAGAGCTGACGAGGACGACCAATCTTTTGTGCTGGATCCTCAATCATTTCTTTCCATTGAGCAACCCAACCAACACTCCGTGCTAATGCAAAAAGAACAGTAAACATTTCGGTTGGAAACCCTAGAGCTTTTAATGTAATACCAGAATAGAAATCAACATTTGGATAAAGCTTTTTCTCAACAAAATACTCATCATTTAAGGCAATTTTTTCAAGCTCTATAGCGATATCAAGCAGCGGATCATCTTGAATATTCAGTTCTTTTAAAACTTCATGGCAAGTTTTTTGCATGATTTTTGCCCGTGGATCATAATTTTTATAGACACGATGACCAAATCCCATCAGTCGGAAAGGATCATTTCTATCTTTGGCACGCGCAATAAATTCAGGAATTCTTTTAACGTCCCCTATTTCTTGTAGCATTTTCAGACATGCTTCATTAGCTCCTCCATGCGCTGGTCCCCAAAGACAAGCAACACCTGCAGCAATGCATGCAAACGGATTAGCGCCGGATGATCCTGCAAGGCGTACAGTGGATGTAGAAGCATTTTGTTCATGATCTGCATGAAGGATAAAGATTCGATCCATTGCTCGAGTAAGCACGGGATTGGTTTTGTATTCTTCACAAGGGACAGAAAAACACATACGGAGGAAATTCGCAGCGTAACTAAGATCATTACGCGGATAAACAAAAGCTTGTCCAATACTGTATTTATAGGCCATTGCAGCAAGAGTTGGAACCTTTGAGATGAGACGAACAGAGGCAATCATTCTTTGTTGAGGGTCTGTAATATCAATAGAATCGTGATAGAATGCAGACATAGCTCCAAGGCATGCAACCATGACAGCCATAGGATGCGAGTCGCGACGAAATCCGTGAAAGAACCGCGCAAACTGTTCGTGCACCATCGTGTGTTGCATAATACAGCGATCAAAGTCATTTTTTTCTTGTTTTGTTGGAAGTTCACCATAAAGTAAAAGATAACAGCTTTCGAGAAAGTCTCCTTTTTCAGCCAGTTGATCGATAGGGTAACCGCGATAAAGCAGTACTCCTTTGTCACCATCAATATAAGTGATTTTTGATTCACAAGAAGCCGTTGAGGTAAAACCAGGATCATATGTAAAAGTTCCAGCTTGTTTATAGAGAGATGCAATCTCAATGACATCAGGACCAAGAGTACCTTTACGCATTGGAAATTCTATTTTTTTATTATCTATTGTAATGTGTGCTGTATTCTCAGACATTAGATATTCCTTTCAGATCCCTCGCTCCTAAAATTAAGTTTTCGCTATCACTAGATAGGGAGGTATATAATTGAAATTCCTCCTCTCTTTCATTGAAAAGTAGATTTACTCTAAAAGTTGGTTCATGCAATCTAAAAAATATTTTTTTTGCAATTTTAGTAGATACATATTCCAATAATTTGAGAAAGAAGATGATTTTTAGTTCTCGTGGAAACATTATATGCAAATGCTCATTGGGTTAATAAATTATGTATATGTTGTTGCAAGTTGGTCATTGATGCGATTGAGAGACTCGTCTCGCCCTAATAGAATAAGAACATCAAAAACACCAGGCGATGTTGTGCGTCCTGTGAGAGCTGCTCGAACTGGTTGGGCAATAGACCCAAATTTGAGATCTTGTGTTTGTGCATAAGAACGAAGGGCTTTATCTAGCGTTTCTATGTCCCAAGAGGAGCATGCTTTCAGGACAAGGTAAATACCGTTTAAAATGGCTTGACTCTTTTTATCTAGGATTGTTTGCGCTTTTTCATCGAGCTGTAATGGCCGTTGTGCAAAAATGAATGAGGCATTGTCAATGAGCTCGCACAGGGTTTTCGAACGTTCTTTCAAATTTGGTATAGCTGTTAAAAATTGTGCACGGAGTTGTTCATCAAGTCTTTCCATTATTTGTAAGCCACCTTCAATTTCTGGTAAAATACTAAGAGCAGCGTTAAAAAGGTCTTGGTCATTGCTCGTGCGTATATAGTGTCCATTAATAGCATCGAGCTTTTTGAAGTCAAAACGTGCAGCACCTTTATTAATATCATCAATATCAAACCAAGAAATCATTTCTTCGATTGACATGAGTTCATCATCACCATGACTCCAACCGAGACGGACGAGATAATTACGCAAAGCGGCAGGAAGATACCCCATTGATCGATAGGCATCGACACCTAATGCACCATGCCGCTTTGAGAGTTTTGCACCATTTTCACCATGAATAAGTGGAATATGTGCCATAACAGGAATATTCCATCCCATTGCATTAAAAATAATTGCTTGGCGAGCTGCGTTTGTGAGGTGATCATCTCCACGGATGATATGTGTTACGCCCATATCATGATCGTCAACAACAACGGCGTGCATATAGGTAGGCGAGCCATCGGAACGCAAAATGATAAAATCATCCAGATCTTTATTAGGGAAGTGAACATCACCTTGAACACGGTCGTGTACAATTGTTTCTCCATCTTGGGGTGTTTTGATACGAATAACAGGTTTTATATCTTTAGGAGCTTGAGAGATATCACGATCTCGCCAACGTCCATCATAACGTGGTGGGCGACCTTCTGCACGGGCATTTTCACGCATTTCAGCTAATTCTTCAGGAGAAGCATAACAATAATAAGCTTTTCCCTCTTTTACCAATTGTTCAGCGATTTGGCGATGGCGTTCTGCGCGTTCAAATTGTGAAATAGGGACACCGTCATAGTTCAGTTCCATCCAGTGCAAGCTCTCTATAATGGCTTTCACAGCTGCTTCTGTTGAGCGTTCTCGATCGGTATCTTCAATTCGTAGAAGCATTTTGCCACCAGTATGTTTTGCATAAAGCCAATTAAACAGAGCAGTACGAGCACCTCCGATATGCAGGAAGCCTGTTGGTGAGGGGGCAAAGCGGGTAATAACGGACACGGATATCTTCCTTTAAAATTAAGATGTTATTTATAGAACTTTATGGAAAGATTATGTTAGCATAGGTGAGAGGGTGTGCAATAGCAGCATTGCAAGTTAAAGTGGGAAATTTGCAGATGTTTAAGCAAAATAAAGTTAAGAATGCTTTATCCATAAGCGGCGGGATAAAAAGAAAAAGAGTGAATCTTCCATGGAAAGATGCTTTTTCTTTCCTTTATCTTTCTGATGCAAATAGCAACAGCTGTAACCAACAAAGGATTTTTTTATTAACACCTTTGAAAGAAGCAATAACTTTTTTAGGGAAGTGGTTTGTAGATTGCATAAACAAAGAAATCTCTTTAGGAATCCTTTTTTCGCTAATATTGATCTTTTTTTCCATAGGTATCCTTTTTTATTTTAGTTTAGAGCAAGAGCCAAGTTGGGGGCAATTTGGTGTGCTGATGAGTATTTTGCTTGGAATGCTCTATCTTTTTCGTGTTTATCGGAGAATATGGATTACCACGGGATTTATGTTTTGTATTGTCTTAGGAGCTTTCGCTGCAAAAATAGAGACGTGGCGTCTGTCTACACCAATGTTGAGCAGCGAAATTGTCACCACGTTAACAGGAAGAATTGTTTCTATTGAGTCAAAGCAAAAAGGGCAATCTCATTTGGTTTTAGATGTTTTGAAGACTAAAAAACCAGTCTTACACCATGTTCCTTATCGTGTTCGTTTGTTAGCACGGCATTTACCATATAGATTGGCAATAGGCGATGGACTCTATGGGAGAGTTAAACTCCGTGCATTATCTGGACCGGTACGTCCAGGAAGCTATGATTTTAGTTTTCATAATTACTTTAAAGGAATTGGAGCCCAGGGAATTTACTTAGGAAGGCCAATAAAAATATCGGTTTCACAGCCCAATAGGATATTAGATATATTCCTACAAAAAATTGAAAATTTACGGACCAACATGACACAAAGAATCCGTATGGCAATTGAGCGAGAAAAGGGCAGTGTTGCAGCTGCTCTTATAACAGGACAGCGAGGTGGTATTTCAAATGAGACAAATGAAGCATTACGTACGGCTGGATTAGCACACATTTTATCAATATCAGGTTTGCATATGACTTTATTAAGTGGCATAGTTCTCGTAATCATCCGTAGTTTTTTGGCACTTTTTCCAGTATTTTCATCTTATTATTCCGCTAAAAAATTTGCAGCTATTGCTGCATTAATGATGACAGCTTTTTATTTGTTCCTCTCTGGAATGGCTGTATCAGCACAGAGAAGTTTTGTGATGATTGCTGTTATGTTGGTTGCTGTTTTATGTAATCGTTCTGCCGTAACAATGCGCAATTTTGCTATTGCCGGTTTGATAACTTTGGCTGTTAAGCCGCATGAAATATTAGGTCCAAGCTTTCAAATGTCCTTTTCTGCAACTGCAGCTTTGATTGCATTTTTTGATTGGTGGAGTGGAAAATCATTTTTCCGTAAAAGAAAAATAACACCATCTTATGTTGGAGGTGGAGTGATTCATTTTACATTTTTATCGATACTTTCAATTTGTGCATCTTCTTTTGTAGCGGGAACAGCGAGCGGAATTTACGCTGCTTATCATTTTTCCAATATTGCGTTTTTTAGTATTATCAGCAACGCTTTAGCTTTGCCGATCGTATCAATTCTTATCATACCTTTTGGATTAATAGCCGTCCTTGCAATGTTTTGGGATCTTGAATGGTTACCGCTTCAAATTATGGGGTTTGGTGTTGATCTTGTGATAAAAATTGCTCACGCTATAAAGGACATTTCTCCTGATTTAAATCCTGGATTTATGCCATTATCTGCATTGGTTTTATTGAGCATAGGTTTGGTTGGGCTGATTTTTTGTAAAACATTCATCAGGTTCTTTTTTAGCCTTTTTATTTTAGCTGGTCTTTATGTGTGCTTGATGCATTCACCGGTACAACTGATTATAGCCGACAATATGAGGCTTGTAGGTGTTCTCCATGAAAAGGAATTATATATCGATCGTTACCATAGTTCTAAGTTCACGACGTCTATATGGGAAAAATCATTTCGTATAAATGAGACCATTAAACCAACAAAATATGGTCCTTCGTTTAAGGGGCAGTTCATTTGTGATAATGATATGTGTGCATCTTTATTAGAAAATGGTTTTAAAGTGATTGTGTTGCGTGGTGTAACAGATCGATGTGTAGGGGCAGATATCATAATTACGGCATTTGCAAGAGATAATCAGGCATGCAATAAGAAAGCAAAAATAATATTTACCCCTCAACATTTTTTGTCACGAGGGAGTATGATGATGAACAAAAATGGCGATATTATTTGGTCTTCGAAGGGATTTCATAGACCGTGGAATACGCACAGACAATATTCACAAAAATTGTATAATCACCACATCTCCCTTCTTCTTTAGTCTGGGAACAAGAATAGAAAAAGATAGATACATTTATGATGATACTTTGTTATTTTTGTTATAAAGTTATCAGTTTCATCAGAACAAACCAATAAGTTACGGTTTTTCAAAAAAGCAGCCAACCTTTTTAATATCTGGACAATTTATAATTTTCCAGAAGTATGTACTATATCTTATCAACAATTGTAAGCTCAGTTAAAATGCTTATTGATGGTAAAAAATGTCAATAAATTTTATCGGAGATATAAAATTGTTAATGTCTCTATTTTATAGTCATCGTATATTTTATAACAATTAACACTTTTTTACCTAAAATGGCGCATAAATTTATAGCAGATTGATGCAATAGGCTCCTTTTTTATCGATCTGTAATAAATGTTATTGTTTGATACAAAGGTCAAAGTAATTCATGGATGTTCAGCAGTTAAAAAAAATGGCAGCGGCTAAAGCGCTTGAATTTGTTAAAGATGATATGCGGCTTGGTATAGGCTCTGGTTCGACTGTAAATGAATTTATTCGCCTCCTTGGAGAGCGTGTTGCCGGTGGTTTGCGTGTGACTGGTGTTGCTACCTCACTGTATTCTGAGCAGCTCTGTCGTAAGTTTGGGGTTCCAGTTGCTACGTTGGAACAAATACCTGAACTTGATCTTGATATTGATGGAGCAGATGAAATTGGACCAGAGATGTCTCTCATTAAAGGAGGAGGAGGGGCATTGTTGCGTGAAAAAATTGTAGCGTCTGCATCGCGTACGATGATTATTATTGCTGATGAAACAAAAATAGTAAAAACGCTTGGTGCCTTTGCATTGCCTATTGAAGTCAACCCATTTGGTATACATGTGACACATAGAGCTGTCGAAAAAGTAGCTAATGATTTGGGGCTTTCTGGAGAAATTGTTCTACGAATGAATGGAGAAAACCCTTTTGAAACAGATGGGGGGCATTTCATTCTTGATGCATTTTGGGGACATATTTTGCAGCCCAAATTATTATCGAATGCACTCCTTGCAATTCCTGGTGTTATCGAGCATGGTCTTTTCTTAGGGCTAGCTTCACGTGCAATTGTAGCAATGGCTGATGGTCAAATAAAAGTTTTAGAATCCTTTAATTTTTAGAGAAAACGGTTTAGATGTCGGTATGCTAGCACAATAAAAAGAGTGTTGAAGGTTTTGAATAAAATAACGAATTTGAATTATAATTAATTATCGGGGTAATCATTAAATGAAAACAATATTTTCTTTTCAGCGTTTTGTCGTATATTTCGGTGCGGTTGCCGTTTTTGTTATGAGTATTGGAATGGTTTATGCACAAGGTGTGAGTGAACAGCATTTAGATTCGGCTAGAAAGGCTATAAGTGCTATTCGCGCAACGGATCAATTTGATAATTTTTTACCGAATGCGGCACATGATCTCAAAAATGAACTCATCAGCGATGATCCTAATTTAGCAACTGCTATTTCTGATATTGTAGACAAGCAAGCGCTTGCTTTGGCTAAACGGCGCTCTGATTTAGAAAAAGAGATTGCTCACGTATATGCAAAATATTTTACTCAACAAGAACTTGATGCCATTACAGCATTTTATAGTTCGGATACTGGTAAAAAGTTTTTAACAGAAGTTCCAAATATTGCGCGTGATGCTTATTCTACATTTGATACATGGCGTTCTTCTCTTATGCAGGATCTTATAAAAAATGTAAAAAAAGAGATGTCTGAAACACTGAATTTGAACAATTCCATTACGCCTACGAAGTCAAATACTTCTACGCCTATGAAATCAAACACTTCAGAAAATCAAAAATAATTTGATTGATTTCATTCCAATGAATGTGTGATTTTTGTGTTAAAAAAGCGGCGGTTTTCCGCCGTTTTTAATAAAAGGAACGTTTTGCAGGGAGTTGCTTTATAGAAAAAAGAGTGCTTGAAAATAAAAAAGACTTTTGTTTGATAATAAATGACCATACTCTATTATTTTAGGCGTGTGAAAAGGACTAATTCGTGGGATCTTTTGACTTTGATTTATTTGTTATTGGAAGTGGTTCTGGTGGAGTGCGTGCTGCACGCCTTGCCGGAGGACTTGGTAAACGTGTCGCTATAGCAGAAGAATATCGTATAGGAGGAACGTGCGTTATTCGTGGTTGTGTTCCCAAGAAATTATATGTTTATGCTTCACAATATGCAAAAGAGTTCAGTAAAAGCGTTGGTTTTGGATGGGAATATGCTGACCCAGTTTTTAGCTGGAAAAAATTAGTTGCGGCTAAAAATAAAGAAATATCAAGATTAGAAGGGCTTTATCGCAAGGGATTACAAAACAATAATGTTCATATTTATGAAAGCCGTGCGGTTTTTGTGGATGATCATACATTAGAGCTCTCTGCAACAGGTGAGCGGGTTAGAGCGGAAAAAATTTTAATCGCAACAGGGGCAAAAGTTGCGTCAAACACTGCAATAAAAGGTGGTGATTTTTGTCTTACTTCGAATGAAATTTTTGATCTTGAAGAACTTCCAAAGTCGATAGTCATTGTTGGTGGTGGCTATATTGGTGTTGAATTTGCTAACATTTTTCATGAATTAGGTGTCAAAACAACGCTACTTCATCGTGGTGATTTAATCCTTCGTAATTTTGACTATGATTTGCGCCAGTTGCTTAATGATGCAATGATCGAAAAAGGAATTTCTCTTATTTATGGAGTAACAGTTTCTGAAGTCCAAGCGAGAGAGAATTGTTATGACGTTGTTCTATCAAATGGGCAAACGATCAGCACTGATCAGATTATGTTGGCTACAGGGCGTGTGCCAAATACAACGGGTTTAAGACTCGAGCGGGCAGGTGTTCAAGTAGATGGATTTGGAGCGGTTGTTGTTGATGAAAGAATGACAACAACTGTACCCCATATTTGGGCTGTTGGTGATGTAACAGGTCATGTTCAATTAACACCTGTTGCGATTCATGATGCGATGTGTTTTGTTAAGACGGCGTTTGAGAATACACCCACAATACCTGATTATGATTTAATCACGACAGCAGTTTTTTCACAGCCTGAGATTGGAACGATTGGTTTTTCAGAAGAAGAAGCACGCCATCGTTATAAGCATCTTGAGATTTATCGTACAGTTTTTTCTCCTATGCGCAATGTTCTTTCTGGAAGCTCAGAAAAAATGTTTATGAAGCTTATTGTCGATGGTGAAAGCCGGATTGTGGTGGGAGCTCATATTTTAGGAGAGAACGCTGGTGAGATGGCGCAGCTCATTGGCATATCCCTCAAGGGAAAGCTGACAAAAGATATCTTTGATGAAACAATGGCCGTGCATCCAACGATGGCAGAAGAGCTAGTAACGATGTATAAACCAAGTTATGTCTATAAAAATGGGGAAAAAGTAGAAAATTGAACAGCACATGTTAGGGTAATTAACAAAGTTTTTAAGACGACAAGCAGTGAGTTTAAGCTCTAGAGAGAGTATAATGATGAAAGAATGGGCACCTAACTCTTGGCGAGCAAGGCCAATTAAACAAGTACCGAATTATCCGGATCAATCTGTGTTAGTAGAAGTTGAACGAAAGCTACGCAGCTATCCTCCTTTGGTTTTTGCGGGTGAAGCGCGTGATTTAAAAAATGAATTAGCAGCTGTTGCACAAGGTCAAGCGTTTTTATTACAGGGTGGAGATTGTGCAGAAAGTTTTGCAGAACATGAAGCTGATAATATCCGTGATTTTTTTCGTGTATTTTTACAAATGGCAATTGTTTTGACTTTTGGCAGTTCTAAACCCGTTGTTAAAATAGGTCGTATTGCTGGACAATTTGCAAAACCACGCTCTTCTGATACGGAAAGCAAAGGAGGAGTTGAACTTCCTTCTTATCGGGGGGATATTATTAATGGCATCGAATTTGGAGCAGATTCTCGTGTTCCTGATCCACAACGAATGTCTATGGCTTATCGCCAATCTGCAGCAACACTGAATCTATTGCGTGCTTTTTCACAAGGGGGATATGCTGATTTAGAAAATGTTCATGCGTGGATGTTAAGTTTTGTTTCTAATAGTCCACAGGGTGCACGTTATGAGTTGTTGGCAGAGCGCATTTCGGAAGCAATTGATTTTATGCGTTCCATAGGAATTACATCTAAAACGAATTCTTCATTACGTGAAACATCTTTTTATACCAGCCATGAAGCACTTTTGCTTGGCTATGAAGAAGCTTTGACGCGAATTGATTCGACTTCTGGAGATTGGTATGCAACATCTGGCCATATGTTGTGGATTGGTGATCGTACACGCCAGATTGATTACGCACACGTTGAATATTGCCGCGGTATTAAAAATCCTATAGGATTGAAGTGTGGTCCTTCTCTTGAGCCTGATGCACTTTTGAGGTTGATTGATATTCTAAATCCTGAAAATGAACCGGGGCGATTGACGCTCATTACGCGTTTTGGTTATGATAAAATTGAGAGTTATCTCCCTAAATTGATTCATGCCGTTGAGCGTGAGCAGCGCAAGGTTATATGGTCATGTGATCCAATGCATGGCAATACGGTTACCGTAAATGGCTATAAAACACGTCCCTTTGATTATGTTTTAAAAGAAGTGGAAAAGTTTTTTTCTGTGCATTGTGGGGAAGGCACTTATCCAGGGGGAATTCATATAGAAATGACTGGTCGTGATGTTACAGAATGTACGGGTGGAGCACATGCTATTTCTGTAGAAAATTTGTCTGATCGCTATCATACGCAATGTGATCCACGCTTAAATGCAGATCAAGCATTGGAATTGGCTTTTCTTGTTGCTGAGCTTTTAAAAAAAAACCGTCGTACTGATTCATTCGCTCTTGCAGCAAATGGTTAGGCAAAAAGTTGCATAGTCTTTTTATGCTAGCTGTTTATGAGAGAGAATGTTTTTGGAAAAGGAATATTTTCGATAATGAAAGCAAAGTTATGCTTACCAAACTGATGAAATGATATAAAGGCTTATGAAAAATGATTTTCGGGTAGCAATTGCCCAATTAAATCCTGTCGTTGGTGATATTGAAGGAAATTTTGCTCTTGCTGTCATGGCGCATCAAAAGGCTAAGAAAGAGGGAGCAGATCTTGTTTTATTCACTGAGCTTTTTATAAGTGCTTATCCGCCAGAAGATCTTGTTCTTAAAACTGCTTTTATAAAAACATGTGAAGATGCTGTTGAGAAATTAGCAAAAATAACAGTAGGGGGTCCAGGAATTATAATTGGTCTTCCTCTCAGACGGAATAATAACATTTACAATGGTGTCATGCTTCTTGATAAAGGGCAGGTGATTGCTGAAAGCTACAAGTTTGATTTACCTAATTATGCTGAATTTGATGAAAAACGCCTATTTTCTTCCGGTCCACGCCCTGAGCCAATTATTTATCACGGGATAAGACTAGGAATAGTGATTTGTGAGGATATTTGGAATGATCCCTTCCTTTGTGCAGAGCTTGGTCATAAAGGAGCTGAGATCATCCTTGTCCTTAATGGATCTCCCTATTCTCGTAATAAAACACTAAAACGTATAGAAGTTGTTCGTGTGCAAGCTCTCCAATCTAGCTTGCCTGTTATTTACGCTAATCAAGTTGGTGGTCAAGATGAACTTGTTTTTGATGGAGGATCTTTTGCGTTAAATGGACAAGGTAAAATGGTTTTTCAAATGAAGCATTTTGAAAGCCATATTGCTTTAAGTCATTGGCAACGAACAACGACAGAATGGCAATGTATTTTTGGTCCAAATGAAAATCTTCTCAATGGGGTATCTGCTGATTATCAAGCCTGTGTTTTGGGTTTAGGAGATTATGTCAATAAAAACCGTTTTAAGGATGTTATTCTTGGTCTTTCGGGAGGAATTGATTCAGCTCTTTGTACGGCAATGGCAGTAGATGCTCTTGGCGCTGACAGGGTCCGTACCGTAATGATGCCCTATCATTATACTTCGCAAGAATCATTAAAAGATGCTAAGGAGTGTGCAGATCTTTTAGGATGTCATTATGAAATAGTACCGATTATGCAACCTGTTGAAGCTTTTTTGAACACGATGGCGCCTGTTTTTGCAGGGTTGCCGCCTGATGTGACAGAGGAAAATCTTCAGAGTCGTATGCGCGGCACTCTCTTGATGGCGCTTTCCAATAAATTTGGCTCCATGGTGGTAACAACAGGCAATAAGTCAGAAATGGCTGTGGGATATGCAACACTTTATGGTGATATGAATGGAGGGTTTAATCCTCTTAAAGATATTTATAAAATGCAGGTTTATGCATTAGCACAATGGCGCAATAAAAACCACTTGCAAAACTTGAAGGGACCAGAAGGAGTTGTCATTCCACTCAATATTATAGAAAAAGCACCTTCTGCAGAACTTCGGGAAAACCAAAAAGACGAAGATTCTCTTCCTCCATATCCTGTTTTGGATGATATCTTGCAATCTCTTGTAGAAAAGGACATGAGTGTTTGTGATATTGTAAAACGAGGGTATTTACGGGAAACAGTTGAAAAAATTGAACAGCTTCTTTATGGTGCAGAATACAAAAGACGACAATCGGCTCCCGGTGTAAAAATCAGTCACAAGAATTTCGGTCGTGATCGTCGTTATCCTATTGTCAATCGTTTTCGCGATACAAATTGAGTATTGTTTTATGATAAAAGTCCGTTTTGCGCCTTCTCCAACAGGTTATATTCACATTGGTAATATTCGTACGGCTTTGTTCAACTGGCTTTATGCGCAAGCGCATAATGGGGCATTTATTTTGCGCTATGATGATACAGATGTTGAACGCTCTCAACAGGAATATGTTGATGCTATTGCCGTTGATCTTGAGTGGCTTGGTATTCAACCAGATGAGATTTATTACCAATCTAAACGGTTTAGTCGATATGATGAAGTTGCAGAAACTCTCAAACAACGGGGTCTTCTTTATCCCTGTTATGAGACAGCAGAAGAGTTAGACCGGCGCCGTAAAATCCAGCTTTCGCGCAAATTACCCCCTGTTTATGATCGTGCTGCATTGAAATTGACACCAGAGGAGAAAGAAGCATTTGAATTGCAAGGTCGTAAACCGCACTGGCGTTTTCTTCTCCCTAATTTTGAAGATAATCCTTTACAAACAAAGCGAACGGAAATTAGCTGGAATGATGCAGTAAAAGGAAAGCAGACTATTGATTTGGCTTCTCTTTCAGATCCTGTTTTAATTCGTGAAGATGGAAGCTATCTTTATACATTACCCTCCGTCGTTGATGATATAGATATGGCTGTGACCCATATTATTCGTGGAGATGATCACATTACAAATACAGGCGCTCAGATCGCTCTTTTTAAAGCTCTCAGTGCTGAATTACCAGTTTTTGGTCATATTAATTTATTGGCTACAGTTTTAGGAAAAGGGCTTTCAAAACGGAATAATGATCTTTCTATTCGTTTTCTAAGAGAAGAAGGATTTGAATCCATCGCTGTGCAATGCCTTGCTGTTTTAATTGGGACATCGCAAAATGTGCATCCCTATCCTAATCAAGCAGCGCTTTTAGAGCATTTCAATCTTAAAGATACATCTAGATCCGTTGCTAAATTTGATATTGCTGATCTTTTTACTTTGAATAGCCATCTTGTTCATGCATTAACCTATGAGAAGGTTAAAACGCGGCTTCAAAGTCTTTTGATTGATGGAGAAAAGGCTGAGTGCTTTTGGAACGCGATAAGAGGCAATATTGATAAAGTCAATGATGCTGTTTTGTGGTGGAAAATAATTCATGATAAACAGAGCTTTGATATGGTGGCTCTTGAAGATCGCGCATTTGTTCATCGGGCACTCGACTTTTTGCCTAAAGGTGTTTTGAATGATGAAAGTTGGAAAGTTTGGACAAGCGTATTAAAAGAAAAAACAGGACGTAGCGGGAAAGCTTTGTTTATGCCATTACGTCAGGCTCTTACAGGAATGGATCATGGACCTGAAATGGGAAAGTTTTTACCGCTCTTGGGACGTGAGAAGATAATAGAAAGGCTCGCGATTCAAGGGGAATAACAGCCTTTTCAGAGTATTTTATTTGTTTTCTGTGCCCTCAAGAGAGTGAACTTCCAGTTTAATTACGGGTTTTTATGAGCATAAATGCGGGGATATCATCACCAAATCCAAGCAAAGAGGACTCTTTGTTTTTTCGAAGGCGATGTTGTTCAGGTGGTTTTGCTTTGTTATTTGCGGTTTGGAGACAATCTAGTTTATCGTCTTTTGAGGACTTTTTTGTTTGAACAGTATGCTCTTTGGGAGTAGATTTCTTCGCTAATTTTGGAGACCTTTTCTTTAAAACAATGTCGTCTTCTTGATCATTGGGTATTAAGGTAGAGAGGTCTCCATTAAGCCATTCAATTTTTTCATTGCTCATTTCTTCAATAGCACTGATATATTTTTGGTCAGCTTTTGTGACAATCGTGAAAGCTTTTCCGCTACGATTTGCACGTCCTGTACGACCAATTCGATGAATGTAGTCTTCAGCATGTGTGGGAACGTCATAGTTGAAAACATGACTTACCGCTGGGATATCGAGTCCACGAGCAGCAACATCAGAAGCAACAAGAAGTTTGAGTTTATTATTTTTGAAATCATTAAGTGTATTTGTACGTGAATATTGATCCATATCGCCATGGAGTGCGCCTACACTAAAATTATGTTTGACGAGTGATCTAAACAATTCAGAAATGTCTTTCTTCCGATTACAAAAAATAATAGCATTTCTAAGTGCATCGCTCTCATTGTGAATAAGCTCTCGCAAAACTGCTCTTTTATCCCATGATTTATTCCCAGATTTGACGAGTCGTTGTGTAATTGTGGTCGCTGTTGAGGATGCTTTTGTAACCTCAACAGAGATAGGAGAATGTAGAAATTGCTTTGTTAGTTTGGTAATTTCTGGTGCCATTGTTGCGGAAAAGAACAAAGTTTGACGCGTAAAAGGAGTTAGTTTACAGATACGTTCAATATCAGGAATAAACCCCATATCTAACATGCGATCAGCTTCATCAATAACAAGAATTTCAACACCCATCATCAGTAATTTACCGCGTTCAAAATGATCAAGCAGACGTCCTGGTGTTGCGATAAGAACATCAGCTCCTCGTTCAAGTTTACGGTCTTGGTTTTCAAAAGAAACACCGCCAATTAAAAGTGCAACATTTAAACGATGATTTATTCCGTATTTATCGAAATTTTCTTCAACTTGGGCTGCAAGTTCTCGTGTTGGTTCTAATATGAGAGTACGAGGCATTCGTGCTCTTGCACGACCTTTTTCAAGGAGTGTGAGCATGGGCAAAACGAAAGAAGCTGTTTTTCCCGTACCTGTCTGAGCGATTCCTAAAACGTCCTTTCTTTGAAGTACATGGGGGATTGTTCCACTCTGAATAGGTGTTGGAACTGTATATCCTGCGGATTTTACTGCTTTGATAACTTTTTCGGAAAGACCTAAATCATCAAAACTGTTTAAAGGTGGTATCATTTTTTTATCAATTGCTCTGCGATTTTAGTTTCGCTATCCGAACTATTCGTGGGACTAAGTATTTTATACTTTTCTTAAGGGCTAAGAGACCTTCAAAAAAAGTTAACTATAACAATCATATATATATAGCAAGCATAATACAATAATTAATAGCGAAATTGTTCTGATAAAATCCGTTCATCCCATGAATGGTTAAAGTCAAAAAGAATTGAGGCTGTTACTTCTGTTGCTGTTGAAATAGTAACTGAATGGACAGATTTAACTTCAACATTATCGGCTGCAGCGTTTACGGGGCGTTTTTCAGGTTCGAGCATATCAAAGCGTATGACTGCCGTATTTGGCAGCAGTGCTCCATGCCAACGCCGAGGGCGAAAGGGACTAACAGGCGTTAGTGCCATAAGTGGAGCCATGAGGGGTAAAATAGGTCCTTGTGCTGATAAATTATAGGCAGTAGATCCTGCTGGTGTGGCAACGAGAATACCATCACAACTTAATTGTTCCATGCGTATATTGTCATCAATACTAATACGAATTTTTGCTGCTTGATAAGATTGACGAAAAAGTGAGACTTCATTGATTGCGAGTGCTTCAATAGTTCCTTGGCATTCGTCTTTTGCAATCATACGTAGAGGATGGATTTCCTTTTTATGCGCGACAGCAATACGATGGGGCAATTCCTGTTCATGGAATTCGTTCATAAGAAATCCTACAGAACCTTGATTCATGCCGTAAATAGGTTTTCCAGTGTTCATAACATCTCGTACTGTTTGTAACATGGTTCCATCACCCCCTATTGCAATAACAACGTCAGCTTCTTCCAGAGGAGAATGACCATAAACAGAAATTAATTTATGAGTAGCTTTGATAGCTTCCTCAGTTTTAGAAGAGATAAAATGGAAGCGCTTTGGTAATGTAGTCATTAAAAATTATCCTGATATTCACAACTTATTTTTTAGCCTATTTGAGAGGAGTTTTGAAGCTGTATGTAAAAACTGTTTTTATAAGAAAAAGGATTATGTATGAAAAGTAATCTGTTTAAGGTACTATATTATAGCAGGATGTGGCAAAAAAATTTTATCGCCGTATAAACTATAAGCAGGTGTTTTTTTAAGAATGATAATTATCCATTGAAGCTGAGAGGATGTTCAGTTAAAAGGCTACCAATGATTAGTTTTAAGCACCCGTAGCTCAGCTGGATAGAGCGCTGCCCTCCGAAGGCAGAGGTCACAGATTCGAATTCTGTCGGGTGCACCAAACTTTTCAATCGCATTTCGCATCATCTTTATGACAAGATTATCTCATGAAAACGAAGCTATTTTTATTAAATGGTGATTGAAGCTCCTTGTTAGTTATGGAGAGAATAACCAAAAAATTTTAGGTCAATCGAGTTGTTTGTTATTTATTAATCTTTCATTGAATGCTTTGAATATTAAAGGAGAGGGATGTACAATGGAAAAACTTATCATGTAAGGTTTTTTTACCTTGGGTCTACAGAAATGGATTAAACTCTTAAAACCTATATTTTAATGTCCTAACCCCTTTCTATAAATGAAGGAAAGACGTTTTTCTTATCCTCTTACAGAGAATCTTTCATGGAATTTATCTGTAAAGCAGCATTAGTTATACGCTTCATATTGTTATTTTTTATAAATCCATTAAAATTAAAATAATGACAGTAGGAATAATATTATGAAATTTATAATTTTTTTAAATTCTATATATTCTTTTATTTTTTTAAGTTGGATGGTGTTTTAAATTTTTGTAATTTTCATGTACATATTTTGGGGAAAATCTATTGTGCGCATTTAGATTATCTCTCTATAGTGCATTCCAATAACATGGATACAGCAAAGGGTATCAATGCTCCGATACACACCGTATATGATATTTTCATGATTATAACTGTTTATTTAGAGAATATATGAGTTTGAATATCTATTGCTGATTAAGCAAAATTTTTTAAACAATTTACCTCTATTGTATGGAGAGGTCTATTTTTATTAGTAATTTATTTTAACTTATATTTTAAGGAATATTTGTGTTATGCATAAACATAGTATAAATTTCCTATTGATCTTTTTAATTATTTAATTTCTATTTTTATTATCTTGAGGGGGAATCTATGATACAAAAAATCCACAACAGAACTCTCTAATAGGGAATAAAGCAGATCCTACCTTAACCCTAGGAAAGGATGTGTAAAGGATTTTCTAATAAAATGGTACTTAAAAATGCAATAGTTAATCTTGCTATTTATAAGTTAAAAAATGAGCAAAATTTATTTATCTGGCAGTTTTTAAGCTTTCCAGAGAGGTGCTAACCCTTTTTTGTTTGATAGAAAATTCAATAATTCTAGTCTTATGATTTAAGTAAATAAGAAAGTAAGTTATGACGATTATACTAAAACCGGGTGAGGTAACGCTTAGCGATTTAGAGGCTATTTATTTCAATGGTGAAGTGAGTAAACTTCACAATGATACGCACTTCGTTATCAGGAAGGGAGCAGAGCGTATTGCTGAAATTGCTGCTGGAAGTAAGCCAGTTTATGGCATCAATACTGGTTTTGGCAAATTGGCTTCGATTAAAATTGATGCAAACGATGTAGCTCTTTTACAAAGAAATCTTATTTTGTCACATTGTTGTGGTGTGGGAGAACCTTTAGCTGAAAATATTGTGCGTTTGATAATGACCTTAAAGCTTCTTTCTTTAGGGCGAGGTGCTTCCGGTGTGCGTTTAGAGTTAGTACATTTACTAGAAAACATGCTTACAAAAGGTGTCATTCCTGTCATTCCTGAAAAGGGGTCAGTTGGTGCATCCGGTGATCTTGCACCACTTGCTCATATGGCTGCTGTTATGATGGGAGAGGGAGAAGCCTTCTTTCAAAATATTCGTATGAGTGGGGCGTCTGCTCTAAAGGAAGCAGGGTTGTTTCCTATTATTTTAGAAGCAAAAGAAGGTCTAGCTCTTATTAATGGTACTCAAACATCAACAGCCCTTGCTTTGGCAGGTCTTTTCCAGAGTTATCGAGCCTTGTGTGGTGGACTTCTTGCTGGGGCATTGACAACGGATGCTATCATGGGATCAACGGCACCATTTCACCCTGATATCCATATTTTACGGGGCCATTATGGGCAGATTGCTGTATCACAAACATTAGAAAAGCTTTTAGAGGATTCAGAAATTCGGGTTGCGCATTTGCATGATGATAATCGTGTACAGGATCCTTACTGTATACGTTGTCAACCACAGGTTATGGGGGCATGTTTTGATATTCTTCTAGCAGCAGCAAAAACACTCATTATTGAAGCGAATGCAGTCACAGATAATCCATTAATTCTAAGCAATGGCGAGGTTGTATCGGGGGGAAATTTTCACGCTGAACCTGTAGCATTTGCTGCTGATCAAATTGCTCTTGCGTTATGTGAAATAGGCTCTATTTCTCAAAGGCGTATCGCTCTTATGGTTGATCCAGCAGTTTCTTATGGGCTTCCAGCTTTTTTAGCACAAAATGCGGGCCTTAATTCAGGTTTTATGATTGCTGAGGTAACTGCAGCTGCTTTAATGTCTGAAAATAAACAAATGGCGCATCCTGCCTCAGTTGATTCAACACCAACTTCAGCAAATCAGGAAGACCATGTTTCAATGGCTTGCCATGGTGCTCGTCGGTTGTTGGCGATGAGTGAAAATCTTTTTACGATTATTGGTATTGAAACACTCATTGCAGCACAAGGAATTGAATATCGTGCACCTTTAAAAACAAGCTCTTTCTTGCAAGCCGTTATGAACTATCTACGCAAAAAGATTGCTCCTCTTGAGGAAGATCGCTATATGGCTCCAGATCTTCATAAGGGGCACATTCTTGTGCGTGAAGGGCACTTATTCTCTGTTTTACCAAAAACAATTTTTCCTCAACTACAACCAAAATAATATTTATTTGCGATCAATAAAGAAAAAGTGACGTTTTATTTTTAGATTATTTCAGAAAAATTAGAAGATCTATAATACATTCAAGCTTTTAAATAAATATAGGTTCATTGACTTTTTGATATGTCTTGGGTACTTTTACCAAATTGTCTTCCTCATGCTATGTTTCATGATAATTTTATTTATCAAAACAGTCTTATAAAAGATAATATTATAGAAAATGAGTTTTGCATTTTTATTATATAAAATATAATTGAAAGTTTATATATTTTATTTATATTTTGTCTTTACGCAAAGTATATTATATTATTTATCACTAAATAAGTTTAATATTTTATTATTTTTTCTTTTTTAAGAATATTTAAATTTTATAATTTCTTTTAATAAAAATAAAGGAGAAATAAATGTTTAAGAAGAGTAAAATCTATATTTTAATAGCATTTATTTTTTGTTTTTTACAAATAATGGAAATTAATGCGAAGCTCTGGAAAGATAGATCTAAAGAGGGACTTTTCATTGTTAGGGTTGCCCAAGAGAAAGATATAATTCAGAAAAAAATATAATTGTTTCTAGTATTTCAGGTTAAAATGCTGAAGAACAGGATAGATCTATTATCGGGCAAAAGAAGATTATTTTTACTGAAATAGTTCTTTTTTTCACAAATCATATGCTTAAAATTGTTAGAGTTTTGAAGAAATGGGTTGGAGATACATTTTCTAAAAGCTTTGAAAATTGGCGAGATTCACTTTATCATTAATAAGATTATTCAAGGTATTAAAGGTTATTTTATGCATTATTGTATATAATTCTTGTGTGTTATGAGTAAAATAATGATAGAGAATTTGCTTAAGATCATAATAATTAATGTATTCGCTCTCAACTATAGCAATACGCATTTTTAAGCTTCTATTTGAATAAGCTGATACGAAAGTATAGAGATTGATATTGTACCAATTACAATGTTTTTTTTGCACAAAATAAAGAATGTGACAATGAATTAACAAAATCATAATCAAATCAACATATTGATCTCTCTATATAATTTATTATTTTGCCTATTGAATGCGATCCGCGAATATCGTATGGCTCTTTCATTTCAAATCTGTTCGTATTAAAATAATCAGAACCATGTCTTTACACGTCACACATGAGATTGGTATGGGGATAAAAGCTGTTGAAGAAAGGATTAGAAATTCCTCTTATGAACTGTCTAAATGCAAGAGTTGTTGCAAAATTGGGAGCTAAAAAATATAATAATGGTGCTCATTTGTTCCGTAATTTCATAAAATGATACAAATTTTAGGCTATAAAAAACTGAATAATTTAAAATAAAATTATTCTTTCATTGTCTAAGATAGAGTGTTTGACTAGCCATTGTTCAATGTTTTTTACAATATATTCGTGAGTAAGATATGAAGCTTTATTTGTTATAAAGCGGATGTTCTTGGTGTGAGTCTTAGTCAACATTTCATTGAAGAAGGAAAGAAATGGTAACAAATGAACTGAAAAGAGGTATGAGTAAGCGACAAGTTATTTTTTTAGCTCTTGGTTCTGCTATTGGAACAGGCCTTTTTTACGGGTCTGCACAAGCGATTAAGCTTGCTGGTCCAAGTGTTTTGATTGCTTATTGTGTTTCTGGTTTAGTGATTTTTATGGTTATGCGAGCTCTTGGTGAGATGATTATTCATAATCCATTACCTGGTTCTTTTGCTCGTTATGCAGCAAATTACATATCACCATTGGCGGGTTTTTTAACGGGGTGGACATACGTCTTCGAGATGATTCTTGTGGGTTTAGCTGATATCACGGCTTTTGCGACTTATATGGGGTTTTGGTATCCTAATGTTGCACCTTGGATATGGGCACTTAGTATTACACTGATTATTACAGGGATTAATTTAGCAGCGGTAGAAGTGTACGGTGAACTAGAGTTTTGGTTGTCTTCTATTAAAATTATTGCGATCATTGCGATGATTGTTTTAGGGATAGCAATTATTTTATGTGGTTGGGATAGCGGTGTAAATTCTTCTTCTGTTAGTATCCATAATTTGTGGAAAAATGGTGGTATCTTTCCGAATGGTTGGTTTGGTTTTTTAGCTTGTTTCAGCGTTGTGGTCTTTGCTTTTGGTGGCATAGAAATCATAGGGATGGCAGTGATGGAAGTACAAAGTCCTCATCAAACGATTTCAAAAGCAATTAATTCTACTCCAGTTCGTATTTTACTATTTTATATTATGACTTTAGCTGTTTTAATGTCCCTTTATCCTTGGAATAAAATTGGTCTTATGAAGAGTCCTTTTGTTTCAATTTTTGAAAACCTTGGGATCTCATATGCAGCTAATATTTTGAACATTGTTGTTGTTACAGCGGCTATTTCAGCGATGAATAGTGGGATGTATGGTGCTTGTCGCATGATACATGGGTTATCGCAAGAAGGTTATGCTTTGAAGAAATTTCAATATTTATCAAAAAACGGTATACCAATTCTTGTTATTTTACTAATCTTCATAGTTTTTCTTCTTGGTGTTGTCCTTAATTATTTTTACCATGAGGGGCTATTTTTTCTTATTGCAGCCATGGCAACATTTGCAACGGTTTTTGTTTGGATGATGATTTTACTTTCGCAAATTTTTATGCGGCTTAAAATGTCTAAAGAAGTACAATGTGGTTTAAAGTTTCCGATACCCTTTTGGCCCATAGGACCAATTTTTTCTATTTTGTTTATGATTTTTATTTTTATTCTGCTATGGTTTTTTGATGATACGCGGCCGGTTTTAATTGTAGGTGTTAGTTGGATTATTTGGCTTGTTATTTGTTTTTATGTGCTTAAATTTTATAATTTAAAGAAAAAGCAAATTGTATTAGAATACGAATAAGAGTTAACTGAGAAAAAACACTGATACTTTTATAGAGAAAGATGTTTAATAATCACCCTATAAATTAAGGAGGTTTGCCTTTTATTTTTGAGCCCTTTGTAAAAGGCTCAATGCTTCTGTCATTATACCAGCGTTCTGGAGAAATCAGGAGTTCAGAGGCAGGAGCGGGAGGTTTTGATATCACTATAAAAGAGCAAACAATGCTGATTGGAGGCATTATTGCTAGCACGGTACTTGCAGAAAAAAACAACTTGACAGCAGGAAGCATCATAACCGCAGTCATCACCAACAATGCAAGTGCTCAAGTCAGCAGTGATGACATCATCATTATCGATGAGACAGGGCTAAAGGCAGCAATAGGGCAAAAAGCAGTTATCATCCATAACAGTTCATAAATTTTACAATACGTTTTTATCACAACAAATCGCATTGTTAAAACGCAATCGTTTAAAATTGTCGATAACAGTAGTTGCATAGATTTAAAGAATGATATGGCTTTTGCTCTTTTTTGAGCGAAATTTGAAAGGGATTAATCGTTATGTGGATTGCATAATTTTAGAGATCTCAAACATGAGCTTAATATCTTAATACGTTTAAAGCATCACAAAGCTAACAGGTTTTTTTTCATTCAAATGTGATAATCTGAAAGAGAGCTTTCTTATTCTTCATTTATGTTTTTTAGGATAAGTTTTTATAAAGAGAATAGAAAGCTTGCAATATGATACCTTTTGTACACAATAATATTCAACATTTTGAATTTTCTATCAAAGCTTCTATCAGTAAACTGCGTCATATAAATTGATACGGCTTTCTTTTTTGCACTCTTGTCTTTTAAGATGGGATTAAAACCATAAAAAAACACCTGCCGCACCTGTTATTTATTCTTCAATATCAACAATCTCTCTATAAGAATATCGCTTTTATTAACCTCTTTATTTTTGGATAACTTCTGAAACCGAAATATAACCTAGTTTAGGGAAAATATGAAGTTGTAAAGGTAGAAGATAAATTATTTTCTCTTTTTGACGTGAGGTAATGTATATTCAATTTGTAAGTATGCAGCAGTGTTTTTACAAAAATATAGAGGGTAGAGTGTTCTTTAATAATTTTGAGAGATAATATCTGTCTGTGATTAAAATGGAGAAATAAAATTTTGTTTTATGCTCTTGATACTTATGCGAACAATGAATGATAAACTTTACGATGCTATCCATGAGAATGTGGGAGGCTATCGTTTTACATCAGAATTTTTTTGCGTAGGAGAAGAGTGTAAATTGGCTAAGTTTTTTGATTTTCAGATTGGCATCAAAATGATATGCTATTACTAGTTTTGGCAGCATTTTTTCTTACTCTTCTAGCAAGTGTTCTTTTTTTTTCGCTCCATAATTGTGGAGCAAAAAAAAAGTGGAGAGTTCATACCATTGATAGCTATAGAAGTCGTATGTCTTCAGTTAATTTTGATAAGACTTGCATGCATCATAAAAATAGGCATACTCTTAATGTTCTTAGTATTTTCTTTGTTCTTCTTATCACCTGGAGTATTTACGGTATTACAGGTAATCCAGAAGTTAAAAGTTATTATTTTAGCATGTTAATGGATAAGGACCCAAAGATGCTTAGTAAGCGTGAACAGCTTGTTCGTCTACAAGTTTTGTTTTTTCGTGCACCTCATGATGGCAAGTTAGCGGATGCGTTAGCAGTTGGATACCTCGAGGAAAGCCAATTTCAGAATGCAGTGAACATTTATTTAGATGCACTGCGGTTGAACGGAGAATCTGCGCCAAGGCTTGTTGGATATGGGTTGGCATTGGTTGGTTATGGGGGTGGAATAATTACGCAAGAAGCACAAGATGCCTTTCAAAAAGCAGCAGATTTAGCGCCAAATGATTTTTATCCTCGTTTATTACTCGCTGAAGCACTTCATCAGGCAGGGAGGTCTGTGCAAGCAGTGCGGTTTTTACAAAATTTTTTGAATGCAATGCCTGAGAATTTTACAGGACGATCACGTATTGAAGCCATGATCATTCAGTTACGGAATGAATCTGATTAAAATACTGAGAAAAGCAATTTTAGCCAATTTAGATTATTCAGATAGAGCGAGTATTTAAAAGTGATAAAGGGATTGGGTAAAACATTGCGCTCGTATGTGAGATGTGTCAAGATTCTTTGTAAGATAAGGCATGCAAAGAGTAAATGTTTATACACCGCATTTATAAAAGAAATTTTGTAGATAGTCTATGAGTAGCTTCTCCTTCCATAACGCCCCTTCATTGAGGGACATTTTAAAGCAGCGGAAAAAAAAGCGATTGCTGTTAACCTTATCATATTGTTTGATTATAACAATTGCATCGAGTCTTATTATGTATGCAATGCGTAATGCAGTTAGTTTTTTTCGAATACCATCTGAAATCACAAGAGAAGATATTTTAACTGGGCGTTCTTTGCGTTTAGGTGGTTTTGTTGAAAAGGGGACGGTTGAATATATCGGAGAGATGGGCGTTATTTTTTTTGTAACGGATAACATAAAACGTGAAAAAGTGATTTTCAATGGTATTTTACCCGATCTTTTTCGGGAAGGTCAGGGGGTTATCGTAGAAGGATATTTCGATAAAAAGTTTTTTTTCGTAGGTACGCGTATTTTAGCAAAACATGATGAAACTTATATGTCTAAAGAAACAGCTGATCGTTTGAAAAAACATCACAATTTGGAGAAATAATTCGGTTGTGTTTGTTGAATTGGGTCATATTTTTTTATCTGCAGCTTTTGCAGTGAGTTTATTAGGGGCTTTCCTTCCTATTTTAGGTTTTTTGTGGAAGGAGCGCTCGTTAATGCAAACAGCTGTTCCCCTAACATATATTACTTTTACATTATTGTTTTTATCTTTTTTGATTATTGTTCACGCCTATATCGTATCTGATTTTTCTGTTTTGAATGTTGTTGAGAACTCTCATTCAGAAAAACCGATGCTGTATAAGATCACTGGTGTTTGGGGAAACCACGAAGGATCTATGTTATTATGGGTTTTAAGTCTCGCTTTTTTTAGCACATTGATGGCCTTATTTAGCCAACATTTTCCAGAACAGCTTAAAGCCCTTATTTTAATATGCCAAAGTTGGATTACTAGCGCTTTTCTTTTTTTTATGCTTTTTATGTCCAACCCCTTTTTACGTGTTAATCCACCGGCATTACAGGGAAAAGATCTCAATCCTCTTTTACAAGATATCGCGTTAGCAATTCATCCACCACTTCTTTATTTAGGCTATGTTGGTTTTTCACTTTGTTTTTCTTTTGCAATAGCAGCATTGATTATGGGACATGTTGATGGGCTTTGGGCACGGTTACTTCGTCCTTGGATTCTCCTTGCGTGGTGCTTTTTGACTTTAGGTATTATGGTTGGGTCTTATTGGGCTTATTATGAGCTAGGATGGGGTGGTTATTGGTTTTGGGATCCAGTTGAAAACGTTTCGTTTATGCCATGGCTTTCGGGAACGGCTTTTTTGCATTGTGCTCTTGTTCTTGAAAAGCGGGAGACATTAAAGAGTTGGACTTTATTTTTAGCTCTTCTTACTTTTTCCCTTTCTCTTATGGGAACTTTTCTTGTTCGTTCTGGTCTTTTAACGTCTGTTCATAGTTTTGCTGTAGATCCAGCACGGGGACGAGCAATTCTTGCACTTTTATCTTTTTTCACTGGAGGGGCTTTTTTTCTTTTTGCATTACGCGTTCCTGTTTTGAAAACAGGGAAATTATTTCAGCCAATTTCGCGTGAAGGTTTTATTGTCTTAAATAATTTATTACTTACAACAATAACAGCAACAGTCTTAATAGGAACACTCTACCCTTACTTAATTGAAGCATTAACTGGGCAAAAAATTTCTGTAGGTGCTGCCTTTTTCAATCTTACTTGTGGGCCGTTAATGGTGTTATTGTTATTATTTGTTCCGTTCGGATCAATGATGGCATGGAAACGTGGTGATTTCCTTGCAGTTGTTGAGCGGTTGTGGCTTGTTTTTATATTAGTTTGTGTAATCTGTTTTATAACATTTTATGCAGCACCTTTGCGTGATATTTTTGCTACTTTAGGAGTTGGACTTGCAGCCTTTGTTTTCTTAAGTAGTTTAGTTGATCTTTGGGAAAAAAGCGGACACCGAAAGACAGCGTTTTCGGTGCGGATTAAGAGATTTATTGGATTACCATGGTCAATTTTTGGTGCGGCAATGGCCCATATGGGATTAGGTGTTACATTGTTTGGCATTGTTTGTGTTGCGACTTTCTCACAAGAGCGGATTTTAACCATGCAGATAGGAGATATGGTCACAATAGCAGGTAAAACACTTCATTTGGATAAAGTCCGCGATGGTGCTGGACCAAATTATTCTATAATAGAATTTCATTTTACAATATATGAAAATAAAAATGGTGTGCGCAATATAACGGCATCAAAACGTTTTTATTCAAGTCAAAACACGTCAACAACAGAAGTTGGTATTCAAAATCATGGCTTATCTCAGCTATATATTGTGCCGAGACGGATGGATAATAAAGGGCTTGTTGTGTCTATATGGTGGAAGCCTTATGTAATTTGTGTTTGGTTAGGGGCATTGATGATGGCTATGGGCGGATGTTTTTCTCTTTTTGGTTATTGGCTCCGTAGAGGGTTGCATCAACGTATAGCCTTCCGCTTTAAATTTTTTGAGAAGGTATCGAGATGAAAAAGGGTCTATTTTGGACTTTGCTTTTTTTTGTTACTCTTTTTTCTTTGTCGTTAGCAAGAGCAGTGGAGCCGGATGAAATTTTAAACGATACAGTTCTTGAGTCACGTGCACGTGAGATTTCATCATATTTGCGTTGTCCAATTTGCCAAAGTCAATCAATTGATGATTCAGATGCTCCCTTAGCACGTGATTTACGGTTGTTGATTCGGGAACAATTAAAAGTGGGTCTTACTAATCAAGAAGTGATTGATTTTCTTGTTGAGCGATATGGTGACTTTATTCTCTTAAAGCCACCATTTAATAAAACAACTTGGTTTTTATGGTTGTCTCCTTTTATAATTCTCTCTATTGGTGTGAGTGCCATCTTGTTTCGGATAAGATGCTGCAAGCAGAAAAATAATGATTTTGAGTGTTTTTGAGGGAAAAAAGTCAAAAATACTGTTGTATTAGAGGAAATACTGTATGAAAAAATTTAGGTTGTTTAAATTAGCAATTCAATCTTATTGATAATTATACGTTGTTGTGACCTTAAACCTTACAAAACTTTAACGATTTAGACAGAAAACGGTAAGGTCTGGTGTCTTATACATGATCGCCATCTAGAGAAGAATATGATTGAATAGGAGCGTATACCAAATGGTTAAAAAAACTTTCTTTAAAACATTAGTTGCAGTAAGCTTTTCTGCTGTGTTGGAAAGTGCACTGTTTTTTAGTGGATGTGCATCAAGCTTGTGGACGACAACGGCTCATGCAAGTTCTGTATTTACTTCGTTAATGCAGCAGCCGGGATTTGCAGATATTGTTTCTCAAGTGAAACCTGCAGTTGTTTCAGTGCAAGTGAAGAGCAATAAAAAGAAAGAAGATTGGTTTTTTAGTAATTTTTTTAGTGGACCGGGTATTGACCAACTACCAGATCAACATCCTTTAAAAAGATTTTTTAAAGAGTTTTATGAGTTGGATAAGCCTAAAAACAAGTTCCCCTCACGCTCACATAGACTCCGTCCTATAGCTTTTGGTTCCGGCTTTCTTATCTCATCTGATGGTTATATTGTGACCAATAATCATGTGGTTTCTGATGGCACAAGTTATTCTGTTGTTCTTGATGATGGTACAGAGTTAAACGCTAAGCTCATTGGATCAGATCCAAAAACTGATCTTGCTGTCTTGAAAGTAAACGACAAAAGAAAATTCTCCTATGTTGATTTTGGTGATGATTTAAAGCTTCGCGTTGGTGATTGGGTTGTTGCTATCGGTAATCCTTTTGGCCTTGGAGGAACAGTGACAGCAGGAATTGTTTCAGCGCGTGGACGTGATATTGGGACAGGTTCCTATGATGATTTTATTCAAATTGATGCTGCTGTTAATAGAGGAAATTCTGGTGGACCAACTTTTGATCTCAATGGAAAGGTCGTAGGAGTTAATACAGCAATTTTTTCTCCTTCTGGAGGAAATGTTGGGATTGCTTTTGCTATTCCGGCAGCGACAGCGAAACAAGTTGTGCAACAACTTATCGAAAAAGGTTCCGTTCAACGTGGTTGGCTTGGGGTGCAGATTCAACCTGTAACAAAAGAAATTGCTGACTCGATAGGTTTGAAAGAGGATAAGGGTACTTTAATCACTGATCTATTAAAAGGGCCCGCAGAGAAGGCTGGTATCAAGGCAGGAGATGTCATTATTTCAGTGAATGGTGAAAAAATTAATGATACTCGTGATTTAGCAAAGCGTATAGCAAATATTAGACCAGACGAAACAGTAACGTTGGGGATTTGGAGATCTGGTAAGGAAGAAAATATAAAAGTTAAACTTGCTTCAATGCCTGAAGATGAAGGGAAAAAAGAGGGAACAAAATATTCAAATGAACGGAGTAATTCAGATGAAACATTAGAAGATTACGGTTTGATTGTTGCTCCTTCTGATGATGGTTTAGGATTGGTCGTAACGGATGTAGATTCGGATTCAGATGCAGCAGATAAAGGTATACGCCCTGGTGATGTGATTGTGACAGTGAATAATAAATCTGTTAAAAAGATTTCTGATATTACCGACACAATCAAGAACGCTCAAAAGCTAGGACGAAAAGCTGTCCTTCTACAAGTGCGAACAAATGGTCAAAATCGTTTTGTCGCTCTTCCAATTTTAAAAAAATAACACTTTTTTTGGTGTAGGATAGAGATCTTGTAGATTTCTGTCCTACTACACGATTTGATAAAATAACGGAGATGTGTTTATGAAGATACTCGTTATCGAAGATGATCGTGAGACGGGTCGTTATCTCGAAAAAGCTTTCTTTGAAGCGGGACATTCAGTTGATGTTGCCTATGATGGGGACACTGGGTATGCTTTAGCTGATACAGAAAGTTATGACGTTATGGTTATTGATAGGATGCTTTTGCATCGGGATGGTCTTTCTATTATTTCTGAATTACGTGCTAAGGGCAATGAGACACCAGTTCTTATCCTTTCAGCTCTAGGGCAAGTGAATGATCGTGTGACGGGTTTGCGTGCAGGGGGTGATGATTATCTGACAAAACCTTATGCTTTTTCTGAGCTTCTTGCTCGCGTTGAAGTGTTACAACGGCGGAAAAATCCTAAAGAGGCAGAAACTGTTTATTGTGTAGGAAATCTCGAACTTGATCGGTTAGCACATACAGTAAAACGAGGGGAAAGAAATATCATATTGCAACCACGAGAATTTCGTTTACTTGAATATTTGATGCGTTATGCTGGTCAGGTTGTTACACGCACTATGCTTTTGGAAAATGTTTGGGATTACCATTTTGATCCGCAGACCAATGTCATTGATGTGCATATATCCCGTTTAAGAGCAAAAATTGAAAAAGATTTTGATATTCCACTTCTCCATACTGTACGTGGAGCTGGGTATATGCTGAAAACACCAGATGATAAAAAATGAATCGTTTGATCAATATAATCCGTACGACTGCTTTCAGGCTTTCAGTACTTTATATTTTATTGTTTGGGCTCGTTGCAACAGGACTTTCTATTTATATGACGGCATTTTCTGCTTCGTTGTTAACGGAGCAAACGGAGCAAGCTTTACATGAAGAATTGAGGTATATTGAAAATGCTTATAATTATGGTGGTCTTCCTTTATTAATGCGCACTATTGATTATCGTTCACGACAACCGGGGGCTTTTCTTTATCTTGTTGCTGATCCGATGGGGCGCATTTTAGCAGGCAATGTTGCACGGATTGAATTAGGTCTTTTGAATCATAACGGTTTTATTGCAAATTCTTTTTTGTATTCACGTTTTGGGGAACATGGCAAAACAAGTGAACATCGCGCTTTGGCTATTGTTGTTGATTTGCCCAATGCTATGAAAGTCCTTATAGGGCGAGATTTGGATGAACCAGAGCGTTTTGCAGTGGTTATTCGTAAAGCAGTTATGATTGCTCTTGTGGCAATGCTTGGAGGTGCTTTACTCATATGGTTTTTTGTTGGTAGGCGAGCCTTGCAAAGGATTGATCATGTGACAGATGCATCGCAGCGCTTGATGGATGGTGATTTCAGTGGGCGGTTACCTGTTTCTGGAGTAGGCGATGAGTTTGATCGATTATCCGCTAATCTTAATGTTATGTTAGACCGCATTGAAGAATTAAATATTGGTTTGCGTCAAGTATCAGACAATATTGCTCATGATTTGAAAACACCGCTGACACGCCTTAGAAACCGTGCTGAAGAAGCGCTTTCTGGACAAAAGACAAAGCTTGAATATCGTCAAGCACTTGATGGGGTCATTTCTGAATCAGATCAACTTATTCGTACTTTTAATGCTATTTTAATGATTTCACGCATTGAAGCGAGTAGTACAATTGAACATCTTGAAGTTATGAATATGAAGTTAATCCTTGAAGATGCCGTTGAACTTTATGAGCCTTTTGCTGAAGAATTAGGTGTTTTGCTTCGCTTAGGGGATACGTTTGATAAAGAGCTTAAGTTGAATCGTGAACTTGTTGCTCAATCAATTTTTAATCTTATCGATAATGCAATTAAATATGCATCTAAAGATGGAAGGAAAGCAAAGGTTTGCTTATCGATGGAATATCGTGGTGAACATTTATTGGTTGTCGTGAGCGATAATGGTCCAGGAATTGCAGCGGATAAACGTGAAAAAGTAACAGAACGTTTTTTTCGCCTTGAAGAAAGTCGCACACAGCCCGGTTTTGGTATTGGTTTAAGTATAGCAAAAGCCGTTATGAAACTTCATGGTGGTGAACTTTTACTGGAAAATGCAAATCCAGGGCTTAGGGCTGTTTTATTATTTCCTTAAAGGTGTTTCTGCTTCATTATTTTAATAACTCTAGCTCTTTTTCTTTGCCGTATAATGCAAAGAAAAAAGGGACAATGCCTTTTAAGGGAGGACAGATGAAAAATGCTTTTTTAAAAAAACAGCTTCTCTCGTTATGCCCCCTTGATGAGAGTGGTTCTCAATGGTTGAGGGATCTTGAAGAACAAGCAAGGAAGGAAAAATTAGAATCGCTTGTTTCTTATATTTCAAATAAGGGAAAGCAAATTGAGTTTATAAGCTCGGTTATGACTTTATCTCCTTTTTTGCGTGAGGTTTTAATTGCTAATCCATCTTATCTTAGTCCCTTATTAAATGTTGATATAGAAACGAGATTGAGCGAAATCATCGATGATATTGCAAAAATTGATAAGAATGAAGTTATACAGGAAACTTCATTAATGGCTGCTTTAAGGCGCAAAAAACGAGAAGCACATGTTCTCATTGCGTTAGCTGATTTGAGTGGTATTTTTACTTACGAAATTTCATGCACTTGGTTGACTCGTTTGGGAGAAATTGCGTTAAGTGTAGCTCTTCGTTTTCTTTTAAGAGAGGCACATGATCATGGTAAGATAAGTTTGTCGAGTCGTGATGATCCAGAAAAAGATTGTGGTTTAATCATTTTAGGGATGGGAAAATTAGGGGCAGGAGAACTTAATTATTCTTCTGATATTGATCTTATTGTTTTCATTGATGAAATGTCCCCTCATATTGGTAATCTTTCTGACAGTGTTGATGTATTTTCTAAAATGGTCCGTCGATTGATCCGTATCATTCAAGAACGTACTGCGGATGGATATGTCTTTCGTCTTGATTTTCGACTTCGACCAGATCCAAGCTCAACTCCTTTAGCCTTACCGGTAAGGACTGCATTGCGTTATTATGAGGGGCGTGGGCAAAATTGGGAGCGAGCCGCTATGATTAAAGCACGTCCAGTGGCGGGCGATAAAAAGGCAGGTTTTAACTTTCTCAAAGAGCTTTTTCCTTATGTATGGCGGAAATATTTAGATTATGCTGCTATTGCTGATATTCATTCGATCAAACGTCAAATTCATGCATATAAAAATTATGGTCAAATTGCTGCTTATGGTCATAATATAAAATTAGGGCGAGGTGGAATTCGTGAGATTGAGTTTTTTGTTCAAACACAACAACTCATTGCTGGTGGACGTTTTTCTCAATTACGTGGACGTCAAACAGTTGCAATGTTAGCAGAACTTTACAAACTTGGTTGGATCAATGAAAAAACGAAAGAGAGCCTTATAAAAAGTTATGCTTTTTTACGAAATGTGGAACATCGTATTCAAATGCTTGCAGATGAACAAACGCACCTTCTTCCAAATGATATTTCTCAATTTACGAGTGTTGCCTATTTGATGGGCTATCAAGAGAGCAGTAGCTTTATCCGTGATTTATTAAAAATACTTCAGGTTGTTGAAAAACATTATGCTGCGTTATTTGAAAATGAGCAAGAACTTGGTTTAGAAATTGGCAATTTAGTTTTTACGGGTGAAGAAGATGATCCAGAGACATTAGTAACATTAAGTCGTTTAGGTTTTGAAAGAGCAAGTGATATTTGTCGTATTATGCGTACGCTCCATTGTGGGCGTTATAAAGCGACGCAATCTGCGGAAGCACGTGAGAGATTAACAGAATTAACTCCAGCACTTTTGAAAGCTTTTGGTGCGACAAAGCGGGCTGATGAAGTGATGTTGTGTTTTGATAGCTTTTTACAAGGTTTACCTTCAGGAATTCAGCTTTTTAGTTTGTTACAATCTAATCCCTCTCTTTTAGATATGTTGGTGCTTATCATGGGAGCTGCGCCACGTCTTGCTGAGATTATTACACGTAAGCCACATGTTTTTGATGGAATGTTAGATCCAACTCTTTTTTCAGAATTGCCAACAAAAACTTACCTCGAAAAACGGCTTGAATGTTTTCTTGAAAATATAACGTCTTATGAAGAAATTCTCGATCACTTAAGGGGGTTTGCTGATGAGCAACGTTTTTTGATTGGTATTCGAATATTAAATGGTACAATTACAGGAGAAAAAGCAGGTTTTGCGTTTACTGCACTTGCGGATACTGTGATTGCGAAAACATTTTCTGCAGTTCAAAAAGAATTTTCAAGTCTTCATGGTAGTATTAAAGGAGGACGTTTCGGCATACTAGGTATGGGGAAGCTTGGAAGTCATGAATTAACTGCGGGTTCAGATATTGATCTTATTTTGCTTTATGAACATGATGAGGATGCGGAAATATCTGATGGAGAAAAGCCGCTTTATATTTCTCAATATTATACTCGTTTTACACAGCGTTTGATTGCAGCTTTATCTACTCTTACAAGCCAAGGGATTCTTTATGCTGTTGATTTAAGATTACGGCCATTAGGAAATAAAGGGCCTGTTGCTGTTTCTTTTCAATTTTTTAAAAAATATTATCGTAAAGAAGCATGGATATGGGAACATCTTGCTTTAACACGGGCACGGGGTATCGCAGGGGATCCTGATTTTTTACAAAAATTAGAAAATGAAGTATGTGAAATTATTTCTTTTCCTCGTCATAAGAAGGATGTAGCAAAAGCAGTATGTGAAATGCGTGCTTTAATTGCAAAAGAAAAACCGCCAGAGAATCGATGGGATTTGAAAACAATGTCTGGTGGTATTATGGACTTAGAGTTTATTGCTCAATTTGCTCTTATTACGCATGTGATTGCATTTCAAATTGGTGCGACGACAGCGGAGATTTTAGCTCAGTTACCGAACAGTTTTCTTAATCAGTCATTTATTTCTGATTTACATCATGCCTATAGCCTTTATACAAATTTGAGCCAAATTATAAGACTTTGCTTAAATGCTTCTCTCGATTCTCATGATATGCCACCTGGATTAAGTGACCTTTTGTTAAGAAGTGTTGGAGAGCCTGATTTGCTTCGTGTTGAAAAATTACTTGAGGAAACTGGGCAATCAGTCTGTTCAATTTTTACACGCGTAATGAAATATTGAATGTATCTTATAATAATTTATGAAATCATTCTGTGTGATTGTTAGTTAAAATGCAAAAATTAATATATAATAAGAAGCTATTGAATAATAGAAACTAAAAATATGAAATAAATAATTTTTATGAGTAATATTTACAATGTTTTCATTATTATAGATTTTTATTTATATATTTCTTTCTTATATTTTATCTAAGTATCTTTTTTAAAGAGCATAATCTGTATATCAGCTTTGTATTGTATCTTTCATGCTTAGTGTGATGAATTTTTCTCTAAAATCAGATTATTCTCACTGTTATTGTTTATGCAGAAAATTCGAGTAAGACTTTTTACCTATTAGCAGAGGGTCCTTTTTGTTTATTTTTTAAGGTATATCTGTGATATTGTCCCTTATAGAGAGATACATATCAGACAGACATCTTCATGAATTCTTTGGGATTTTTTCAATCGATAGTTTATTTTTTTATAATGTATCATTTTTGCTACAGATTTTTTTTAATATGAAAACATCCAGCCATTGTGTGTCACATTAGCTTTTAGGGGAGCCTTATGACTACAAAATATTTAATCACAAATTCTATTTTTTTAAACTTTAGTTTCTACAGTGCAGACGGTGGGTGTTATAGCTTCGGAGCAGCCAGCATCTGTTATCGCAATTTCAGCGTTTTCTTGAACAGGTCTTTACCTTGGAGGTCAAATTTGTAATTTTTCAAATGAAATCAGTGCAAGTTATTTAAGAAATAATACGGTAAAATGGACTCCAATGAGCAAAAGAGTCTCTGCCAAAACTTTCTAGTTTTGTAGGGAGTATCTATATGGGTTCCAATATTGATGTTGGCAGTGGTTTTATTATAGGTATTGATACGGATATAATGTGGTCTGATAAAAAGGACACAAAAGATGTTAAATCGTCGAGGAAGAAGAAAACCAAAGTAGTTTCAGAAGAGCTCGGAAGAGCCAGTCGAACAGAGGATTTCGTGCAAGAAGAGAGCGCGGTGTTTGATCCAATTATGCATCATACTTTAAAGTAAAAATGGTTTGGTGCTACGTGCGTGCGGAATATCGTTATTCAGATTATGGTAAGAAAAAATTAGCCCATGACCAAATTGAAATTGGTTATAAAACAAATGATTTTTGTGTTGATATAGCTTATAAAATTTAATTTATTACAAGCTTAAATTTTTAAAAAACCCCATTTTTAAATGGGACTCTTATCTTTATTAGAGATATAGAGCATTCTCTTTTAAGAGAGAAGTTATTTTATTTGGAGTATCTTTTAGACTTGCTTTTCTCTTTCCTTAGAAATTTGTTTTTTGTGTTGTTATAAAGGTTTTGTTTAGATGGAAGAAAATACAAATAGAAAAACTTTTAAGATAAAAAATTATATTCATGATATATTTAACGAATAGGATTGAAGTATAACAGA
Source organism: Bartonella sp. P12B (assembly GCF_055796185.1). Classification (NCBI taxonomy): domain Bacteria; kingdom Pseudomonadati; phylum Pseudomonadota; class Alphaproteobacteria; order Hyphomicrobiales; family Bartonellaceae; genus Bartonella; species Bartonella sp. P12B. Next base: position 77,306 of record NZ_JBTTDI010000004.1, read on the forward strand.
AATTGAGATTCTTACTATTTTATCTATTATTCCATAAAATGGGGCAAGTATGATTATTGAATAATCCTTCAGGAGATGAATTTGAAGGAGATTTTGTTTTCCCTTTTAGAGAATGTGATGAGAAAACTTCTTTTATTTATGGTGCTGAAATCCTTTAAAATATAAAAAGTCAAAATGCCAAACATTTCCCAACAAAAAATATTTTATTTGAAAAACGTCTCGATAGGCGGGCTTTTGGTGGCAAAGTCTCAAAAAGGAATTTGTAATATAGCGTTGGGAGATACTACAGAACAATTATTACAGGAGTTCATGGTACGTTTTGGTGATGCAAAACAGGTGGATAATGATAAGACATTTAAGAGCGAAGTTGCACATATTGTAGCAATGATAGAAACGCCTCAGTTGGTAAGAAAATATAATTTTCCCTTAGATATAAGGGGTACAGTCTTTCAACAGAAAGTCTGGGAAGTTTTACGTAACATTCCATGTGGTGCAACAATTTCATATGAAGCGTTAGCGCAACGTATTGGTATGCCCAATGCTTTTCGTGCAGTTGCTCATGCATGTGCGTGTAACAAATTAGCATTAATTATTCCTTGCCATCGTGTTGTGCGCAAGAATGGTTTTATCTCTGGATATCGTTGGGGGGCTTGGCGGAAACAGATTTTGCTACAACGAGAACAAAAGGAGGAATTTAACTTTGTTTGATTGGCATTGTAATGGTAACAGTTGTTCCCTTCATTTCTTTGGAGATAATTTCAAGTTTCCCTTTATGGAGTTCTAATAGGGAGCGCGAAATGGCCAGACCAAGTCCTGAACCAGTATGGGTTTTAGTGAGCTGATTTTCAACTTGTTCAAAAGGCTGTCCAAGTTTTTTTATTGCTGATTGAGGAATACCAACGCCTGTATCTTTAATTCTACAAATAAGGTTATTTTTTTTCCTAAAAGCGTAGATATCAATACTCCCTCCAGAAGGTGTGAATTTAACAGCATTAGAGATGAGATTAAGAAAGATCTGTTTCATAGCACGGCCATCCACTTCTGCGTGCAGTTCTGGAGCAATATTTGTTGTAACAGAAATATTTTTTTCTTGGGCCTGTGGCGTGAGTGTTCGTACAGCTTCACTGATGATGGGCTCGAGATTGATATTTTTACAATCAAGAGAAAATCTACCAGCTTCGATTTTGGACATATCAAGGATATCGTTAATAAGTGTGAGGAGATGTGTTCCTGAATTGTAAATATCATGCATATATTCTTTGTAGCGTTGTGAGCCAAGAGGACCAAAGGTGGATTGCAACATGATATCCGAAAAGCCAAGAATAGCATTAAGTGGAGTGCGCAATTCATGGGACATATTCGCTAAAAACTCTGATTTAGCTTTGTTAGCACTTTCAGCGCGCTCTTTTTCTGCTTTCAGACTTTTATTAAGTTTTTCAACTTCTGTTGCACGTTGTTGCGCGTTTCCTCGAGCACGTTTGAGCTCTTGAATAAAAGAAAAAAGGCGTCTTTCACTATCTTCAAATTTTTCTTGTTGTTGTTTAAGTTCGGAAATATCTGTACCAATGCAAACAAGTCCTCCATCTTGTGTGCGGCGTTCATTAATTTTAAGCCAACAACCATCGGCAGTTTGGCGAATGCTCGTTAAGTTACCATCACCATCATCCTTGAGAGGATATTCACTGATTGCAGGGCGAGCCATAGCTTCGACGGTTGCACGTTGGATTCCTGATTGTAAAACCTGTTTAGGGATAGCTGCATATTCGCAAAACTTGCTATTAGACATAACTAAACGCTCCTCGGCATCCCATAAGACAAAAGATTCTGAAATATTTTCAATTGCATCGCGAATTCGAAGATCAGCTTGCGCTGTTTCTTCTGCGATTTGCCGTTGTTCACTGACATCGAAGGCAATACCGACCAAATGGGGTTCTTCTTCGTCGGTAACTTCAGCACGAATACGCATCCATATATAATGGCCATCAGCATGACGCATGGGGACATTAAGATCAATATGCTTTTTTTTACCACTCATTAATTCTTGAGCAAGATCAAAAAAATTAGCATCATTTGGGTTGATAATAGCAGTAATTTGGGAAATTGAGAGGAGTGCATCTTGAGGAACATAGCCAAGCATTTCATAAATTGCTCGCGACCAGTAAACACGTCCGCTTGCCATATTCCAATCCCATAGACCGCAGCGTCCACGCATCATTGCCATATCAATGCGATTTTGAGTTTTTTCTGAAATCAAATCTGTATTGCGTGCTCTTATAATTTGATTGTAATAGGCGTAGAGGAGAGCTAAAATAACACCGCTTGTTCCTATCAACAGGGTCATATTTAATGAGAAAATTTTGCGCCATTGCGTGTAGATATGCTGTGTTTTTTCACTGATGAAAACACCATAGTGTCCATTTTCTGTTTGCTGAAAAGCAGCAAGGGCGGCAACATCTTTACCTATTGTGATTTTCATGACTTCAGCATGTTTTTCCAGAGCTTGTAAAGCAATGCTTTCAGAGATAAAATCTTGTAAAGGTTTTCCTACAATAATCTCGGAATTTGATGAAGCTAGGACATTACCTTTTTGATCGACTATGGCCATAACAGTGTTGGGATTGACAAGGCCTTGAGTGCTAAAACTAGTAAGGATATTTTGCAAATGATTGTGAGAAAGGGTAACGACTTTGCCCTTTTGCGTAGTAGCAAGTAAATCATGTTCAATTATATTAGTAATATGAGAGGCCGAGAGAGTGAGAGTAGAACGTGTGCTTTTATCAATCGCATGGCGCCAATCATAGATTGATATAAAACGAATTGCTGCTAGCACGACAAGAAATACAAGAATGACAAAGGGGAGTGAACGTCGCAGCCAAGGTTCAATAAAAAGAAGTTTTTGATAGGCTGAGCCAGAAAACAGGTTGATATGCTCCTTGTGCGCTTTATGATTGTCAGCGCCTGATTTTGAATTAGCATACCCCTCTGTTGGCGCATTATATGCGTCCAATTTAGCCATTTCTGGTTCCTTTAATTACGGAATAATATATTTTAAAAACTGCTTCGATATTCATAACAACCCCATAAAGTGCAATGAATCAAAACAGGAGTCCTCTGTCCAGTCTTTTTTTAGAAAAAATAATTTTACTGTTATTGAATGTGGATTATGGAAGTGGAAAGGTATTCTAATGTGGCCTATAAACAGGTTTAAACTTCCTGTTTATAGGCTCAGCGTTCTCGCCTAGTGTGTTGATATGATTTTACAAGGTATGTTATAACATATTGATTATAAGTATTTTTTTTATTTCAAGCGAGGAGACGATCGATGATATCAGCGACATCGCTTGACAATTGGTGAGCTTCTGCAATTATTTTTAATGCAGTTTCAAATTTTTGTTGCCGAACAGGTTCTAATTGTCGCCAAGAGCGCATTGTTGTTAATAACCATGAAGCAAGCTGTGGATTTTTTTTGTCAATTTCTAAAATGATTTGGCAAAGGAAATGATAGGATGCACCATCAGCTCGATTAAAGCCTGTTAGATTATTAGAGGCAAACACACCAATCAAGGCTCGTACGCGATTGGGATTATCTTTTGAAAAAAGTGGATGTTCCATGAGTTTTTGAACATGGATAAGTGTTGATGTTCCTGCAACCATTGCTTGAATGGAAAACCATTTATCCATGACCAAAGGATCATGCCGGTAGCGGTTTTCAAAGTCATTTAAGGCATTTTGTGTCTGCTCACTTTCGGTAAAGTGCTGCACTAAAATGGTAAGACTAGCGATGCGATCAGTCATATTATCAGCTGTTGCATATTGTATGGCAGCACGATTTGGTTGGGCTTCCGCAATGGCAAGATAGTCTAACATAATGTTGCGTAATGCTCGTTTTCCAACTTGTACACTATTTGGTGAATAGGGTTCATCGGTTTCCATTTGCATATAAACTTTTGTGAAGAGTTCCTGATGTGTCTGTGCGAGTGAAGCTAAAAACTGATTGCGCACGTGGTGAATCCGCTCTGGATCAATATTTTTACCGATAGCATAGGCAAGTTCAATTTCGCTCGGTAAATTTAAACAAAATGCGCGAAATTCCGGTTCAAGACTTTCATCTTTAAGGATGTTTTCAATTAATTTTAGTAAAGCAGGGGGCATGTTTTCTTTTGTTTGTGTTTTATCCTGAATAGCTTCAATAAGAGCTTGCGTCATCAAATGGTTAAGCGACTGCCAACGATTAAGCTGATTGCTGTCATTTTGTGCAAGAAAGGTGAGTTCGCTTTCATTGAATGGAGTTTGTAAATTGATAGGCGCCGAGAAATCTCGAAGCAGTGATAAAACAGGCTTTTCGTGTAATCCCCTTAATGTGAACGTTTGATTTTCTTTGGAGAGAAGCATAACGTCTGATTGAATATCTGTATCAGATTCATAAGTGAGAGATTCTCCATTATCTCCCAAGAGCCCAAAAGCGATAGGGATAAGCATAGGCTTTTTTGTGTCTTGTTGCGGCGTTTCTGGAATACGTTGTTTTGCGTGAATTGTTAGAACACCGTCATTATAATCCGTATCAATTACCACATGAGGTGTGCCAGCTTGTTCATACCACAGCATGAATTGTGAGAAATCTTGGTGAGAAACTTCAGCAAAACAGGCGATAAAATCTTCAATTGTGCAAGCTTGCCCATCATGGCGTTGAAAATAGAGATCCATCCCTTTACGAAAAAGAGCAGGGCCTAAAAGAGTGCGCACCATACGAACAACTTCCGCACCTTTTTCATAGACCGTTGCGGTATAAAAATTGTTGATTTGTCTATATTGACGCGGACGTACAGGATGAGCAAGAGGACCAGAATCCTCAGTAAATTGTTTAGCTTTCAATGTTTTTATATTTTCAATTCGCTGTAAGCTGCGTACATTTTGATCTGAAGAGAATTCTTGATCACGGTAAACCGTTAAGCCTTCTTTTAAACAGAGTTGAAACCAATCACGGCAGGTAATACGATTACCAGACCAATTATGAAAATATTCATGTGCGATAATACGTTCGATATTTCTATAATCCTGATCAGTCGCTGTTTCAGGATCTGCAAGAACATATTTATCATTAAAGATATTAAGCCCTTTGTTTTCCATTGCACCCATATTAAAGTCGGAAACAGCAACAATATTGAAAACATCAAGATCATATTCGCGTCCAAAACATTTCTCATCCCAACGCATAGAACGTTTGAGCGCATCCATTGCATAGGTTGCACGTTTGGTTTTTCCTTTTTCAACATAGATGCCAAGTTTGATACGCCGATCAGAGACGGTGGTAAAATGATCTTCTAATTTATCAAGATCACCACCAACTAAAGCGAAGAGATAAGATGGTTTTGGATAAGGATCTTCCCAAAGAGCAAAATGACGGTTATCTTCAAGAATTCCTGTCTCTATAAGGTTTCCATTGGAAAGCAAGATGGGAATTTTCTGAGAATCTGCTTCAATTTTTACTGTATAAGTGGAAAGAACATCTGGGCGATCATAAAAATAGGTGATACGACGAAATCCTTCTGCTTCGCATTGTGTACAATAAACACCATTTGAAAGATAAAGCCCCATGAGTTGGCGATTGCTTTCGGGATTCAGTTCTGTGACCAATTGCAATGTAAAAGGAGCTGCTGGTGGGGTTGTAATCTCTAAGCATGAAGGAGTGCTTTTATAGGCATCGTCAGATAATTTTGTGCCATTAATAGCAACAGAAATTAATGACAGATCATCGCCAGAAAGCACAAGGGGCATTCTCTCTTTTGTATTTTGGCGTGCTTCAATGAATAATGTTGCTGTCACAAAGGTTTTTTGGGGGTCTAAACAAAAGTAAAGCTGTGTTTTAGGGATAGCATAGGGTGTTGGTTGATAATCTTCCAAACGATAGATGGGCGTTTTTGGTTGTTTCATAATTTTTTCCTATCTGTATTTAAGTGCGAATGAGCGAAAGGGTCTTTATATTGTGGGGTAGGGTGAAGTTTAAGAAATTACGAGAGGTTGTTTAAGAGATTTTTTACTTCTAAAAAGTCCATCCATGTAAGCTTTTTTTGACTCGGTGTTCGAAGAAGGTAAGCAGGATGAAAAGTTGGCATAACAGGGATTTTTATATTATTTTCGCTCTCATAGGTAAACCATTTTCCCCGAGTCCGAATAATTCCATTTTGAGATCCCGTAAGAAATTGCATAGCAATCCCTCCCAGCGCTATAAGAACACGCGGATTAGCTAAGTAAATTTGTCGTTCAATGAAAGGACGGCATAATGCGACTTCTCTTGGCGTTGGTGTACGGTTTCCTGGTGGGCGCCAAGGAATGGTGTTGGCTATGTAAACATTATTTCTTGCTAAGCCAATTGATGCGAGGATTTTATTAAGTAACATTCCTGCTTTTCCTACAAAAGGAATTCCCTGTATATCTTCCTCTCGTCCGGGTGCTTCTCCTATGAGCATGAGAGGACTTCCTGCTGTTCCATCTGAAAAACAAGTATTTTTTGCTGTTAGTTTTAAAGAGCAGCCATTAAAAGCGAGGAGGGCGGACTTTAATTCATCAAGTGTGTGAGCATTTTTTGCCATTTCTATGGCTGAGAGAGTGTGTTGTATCGTATCAGAGTTACGCGGTGGGGAGCTATGCTGCTTTATGATTGGTGGTATTTTTTGATGATGAGAAGTGTTTATTACTTGCTTTAATTTTTCCTCTGATTGACTAAAGCGGTCAATGGGTGCTTCAGCCAGCACGGCATCAGCACCACTTTCTTTGTAGAAAATGAGAAGCTCTTCATAGGAGAGTGAGTACTGAGTTTGGTTTGACATCGTATTTTTTTATCCATAGATCTCTTAAAGGAATAGACCAGATAGCATTATTCTTCAAGCTGTATGATGTTTTCGTTGCTAATCTCATTATAAGAATACTAATCAATCACTATAAGATATATGAGTTTAGAGCTCTTTTTTACGGTGGTTTAATAATAATGTGTAGATATATGTTTTTGCTTTTTTGACGGCTTCAACGAGAGATTCATTTAATGCCAAATGTGCAGCAATAGCGCTTGATAGGATACAACCTGTTCCACGCATTGTTCCCTTTAAGCGTGGAGTGGAGATATGTAGAATTCCAGTTTCATCGATTAAGCTATCGATTGCAAGAGGGCCCTCGGCATGTCCACCTTTTATTAGGATAGAGCGCGAACCAAAAGAGAGAAGTTTTTTGGCTTGTTCTATTGCTTGTTCATCATGAGATGCCAAGGGGCTTGTGCTGAGAAGAGAAAGTTCTTCTCTGTTTGGTGTTAGAAGATCAACATGAGGAAGAAGTGCATTAATCATAGTTTCAATAATTGTTTCTGTTGTTAGTTTTCCTCCTGATGAGGCGATAAGTACAGGATCAAGAATAACGGGAATATGGGGATAGTCTTCTAATACATTACAGATTGCTGCTATAATTGCTTGTGTACCGGTCATACCGATCTTTATTGCGCTTATGGGATTAGCCTCTAAGGCACAGCGCATTTGCGCAGCGATAAGTTTGCCATCCATAGGGACAATTTCCGTCACGTGGTTATCATCTTGTACGTTAACGCAGGTAAGAGCTAAATTTGCTTTTATTCGAAAATGGGCAGCTGTTTCTATATCACGAACAACACCCGCCCCTCCTGTTGGATCTGTTCCTGCAACAATAAGAATAGAAGGTCTTAACGCCATTCTTGCGTTACCTTTATCCATTGTTTTGCACGCTGTTCAGGTTTTTTATGAAGGATAATATCGGTTACAACAGCAGCACTGTTGGCGCCTGCTTTTAAAACACCAATGGCGCGTTTTGGTGTTAAGCCCCCAATGCCCACTAAAGGGAGAGCACCAATTCTTTTTTTCCATTGTTTGATTCTTTCTAATCCTTGCGGTTTCCATTTCATTTCTTTTAAAATTGTTGGATAAATAGGACCAAGGGCGATATATTCAGGATTAACGGATATTGCAATATCGAGCTCATGTTCATCGTGTGTACTCAGACCAAGTTTTATACCGTTTTTACGAATTGCAGGAAGATCTGCGTTGCTTAAGTCTTCTTGTCCAAGATGAACAAAATTGCACTTTTCATCAATTGCTATTTTCCAATGATCATTAATAATTAATTGTGCTCCTAATTTATCGCATACATTTTTTGCACGCTTAATATGTTGGCTAATCGTTTTTGGATCTTCATTTTTCATACGCAATTGTATGAGTTTTATTCCAAGAGGAACCAAGCGCTCAACCCAATCAGCAGTGTCAACGATAAGATAAAATGGATCCAGTTTCATGAAAATACGGCTTTTCCAATGACTGGTGTTGAAGGAATTGCTGTATCACGTGCTTCGAGCAGTCCTGCTTTATACCCTATCCGTCCGGCCTGAACAGCTTTAGAAAATGCTTCAGCCATTAAGACAGGATCACCTGCTTTTGCAACAGCAGTGTTAAGAAGGACCGCATCATACCCCAGTTCCATAGCAACAGCAGCATGGGATGGGCGTCCAATTCCGGCATCAATAACAAGAGTAACATCTGGAAGGTAAGCGCGGATAGAACGCAATCCATCGGTATTATGAGGACCTTTGGCAGAGCCAATAGGAGCGCACCAAGGCATAATAACATGGCATCCAACGTCCAAGAGTTTTTCCGCAACGATGAGATCATCGGTTGTATAGGCAAAAATTTCAAAACCTTCACTATTTAAGATTTGCGCTGCTTCGATTAAGGAAAAAACATTCGGCTGTAAGGTGTCCGGATTCCCAATAATTTCGAGTTTAATCCAAGATGTTTTAAAAAGATCTCGTGCTAGTCGAGCCGTTGTAACAGCTTCTTTAACAGTATAGCAACCTGCGGTATTGGGAAGCACTGTTACATTAAGGTCTTTAATAAATTGCCAGAATTGTCCACCTTGTTTTCCACCTGCGGTTTCTCGGCGCAATGAAACGGTTACAATTTCTGTATTTGCTTTATAAATAGCATCACGAAGGATTGCTGGTGAAGGATATTGCGCTGTACCTAACATAAGACGAGAAGAAAATTTACGTCCATAAAGATTCAGCATAGTTTTAGCCTCCTTGCATTGGGCTTAAAATTTCAATTTTATCTCCTTCATGCAAGATAAATTGGCTTCGTTCCTCGACGGGAACAACTTCTGCATTGACAGCGGTTGCAAGCCAATTTCCATCATAACCCAATTCTTCAAGCACTAGACTGAGAGTCATAACTTCTGTTTGGATTCTTTCACCATTAACAAATATTTGCATGTTTTATTCCAATGCCAACTTCATTGCTCGTTTTGCCATCTCTGGAGATAAAAGGAAACCATGTCTATAAAATCCATTAATAGAAATATAATTACCATGTTTATACACAGAAGGAAAGTTGTCAGGATAGCATGGTCGTATACCAACGCCAGATTCAATAATTTCCGCTTCGGCAAAAGCTGGATGCAAGGTATAAGCCGCATTGAGTAATTCCATCATTGACCTCACAGAGATGGCACCATCAAAATCACTCTCAATCATTGTTGCTCCAATCATAAAAATATTATCTTGCCGAGGAACAATGTAAAGAGGAATGCGTGGATGAAGGAGGCGAATTGGTCGAGAAATTTTAATATCTGTACTGCGGACAAGAAGCATTTCTCCACGTACACCCCGTATATTTTTATCTTTTCCTAAACGCGCTATTCCAGTTGCATCAATAACAATATCAAAATTTGATTCAGATATTTCTATATCAACAAAACACGCCCCATTTTTTATAAGATTTTCCTTTAAAGCCATCAGTGCTTTGCGAGGATCAAAATGTGCTTCCTTTTCATAGAAAAGTGCAGAGTTAAAGCGTTCAGCAAGATCAGGTTCAAGCTGAGCTATCTCTGAACGGTTCATAGTTTTATGATTATGTGTGCGCATTGAAAATCGTTCAAGCTCTACCCTATCGCGTATAGGTGCGACAACGAGAGTCCCTTGTCGTATAACAAGATTGGGAAGCGTTTTGTCCCACCAATCTATAGCCTGTATACCAAGGTCTTCAACAATTTGTTCGGCACTTTCTCTTTCACAGTAAGGTGCTAGCATTCCTCCCGCATACCAACTGGCTGTCCCTATAGGAGAATGAGCAGGGGCCGAGAGAGTAACAGCAACACCTTTTTGTTGTAACATAGAGGCAATTGTTAACCCTCCTACACCTGCGCCTTTGATAAGAATATTTTTCAACTGTTGACACTCTTTTTTTGAGCAGGAAGGGCATCTATATAAAGATCACCATTTTTTTGATATTTCTTAGACATAACAATCATCCCTTCATCTTTTGTTTTTCTCATTGTTGCTGCATCACGAATATCATGAGAAAGACGCATGGAACAAAATTTTGGCCCACACATGGAACAAAAATGCACCAATTTATGGGCTTCTTTAGGCATTGTTTCATCATGAAAAGTACAGGCTGTATCTGGATCAAGAGAAATGTTGAATTGATCCTGCCATCTAAAATCAAATCGTGCACGCGAAAGAGCATTATCGCGCAATTGTGCCCGAGGTAAACCTTTGGCAAGATCAGCGGCATGGGCGGCAATTTTATAGGTGATCACACCAGTTTTAACATCATTTTTATCTGGGAGTCCTAAGTGTTCTTTAGGCGTTACATAACACAACATGGCTGTTCCAAACCATCCAATCATAGCGGCACCAATTGCCGATGTAATATGGTCATAACCAGGAGCAATATCAGTGGTAAGCGGTCCTAAAGTATAAAAAGGTGCTTCATGACAGAGCTCTAATTGTTGCTCCATATTTTCTTTAATTTTGTGCATTGGAACATGTCCAGGGCCTTCAATCATAACTTGGACGTCTTTTTCCCAAGCAATTTTTGTTAATTCTCCTAAAGTTTTAAGTTCAGCAAATTGGGCTTCATCATTGGCATCGGCGATAGAGCCAGGACGCAGTCCATCTCCCAATGACAAAGAGATGTCATATGTGCGTGCGATATCACAAATTTCATTAAAATGCTCGTAGAGGAAACTTTCTTTGTGATGATGAAGACACCATTTTGCCATAATAGAACCACCACGTGAGACAATACCTGTTACCCGATCAACAGTCAAAGGGATAAAAGGTAATCTTAATCCTGCGTGAATGGTAAAATAATCAACCCCTTGTTCTGCTTGTTCAATGAGTGTATCACGGAAAATATCCCATGTTAAATTTTCCGCAATACCTTGTACTTTTTCGAGCGCTTGATAAAGAGGAACTGTTCCAATCGGTACTGGCGAATTTCTAATAATCCACTCACGAATATTGTGAATATTCCGCCCTGTTGAGAGATCCATAACTGTATCTGCTCCCCAACGAATAGCCCAAACCATTTTATCGACTTCTTCTGCCATTGATGAAGTAACGGCTGAATTGCCAATATTAGCATTAATTTTAACACGAAAATTGCGTCCGATAATCATTGGTTCGCATTCTGGATGATTGATATTTTGAGGAATAATAGCGCGTCCACAGGCAATTTCATTGCGAACAAATTCGGCAGTATACACTTCTGGTATTGCATTATTAAAGTTTTTATTTGATTGCACTTTTTTCTGATCGTGTATCACAAGTCCTTCATTTTCTCGTATAGCAACATATTCCATTTCTTCGGTAATAATACCTGCACGAGCATAAGCCATTTGCGTAATTGCTTTGCCATTTTTTGCTCGCAAAATAGGACGCTTTTGTTCAAAGATTGGGATAGGGGAAGGATCATAGGTTAACCCATTATCTTCAGGTTTAATGGCGCGCGCAGGATAAGGCTCAGTATCAGCACGTTTAGAGAGCCAAGATGAACCAATTGCTGGTAAACCTTTTGTAATGTCAATCCTCATATCTTTATCGGTATATGGGCCGGAAGTATCGTAGGTGTTCAAAGGTTCCTCACCACTGCCATCGGTCAATAAAATCTCACGCAATGGGACACGGACATCAAAAAAGACAGGACTTTGTTGGTAAATTTTACGTGAGGAAGGAAAGGGGGGGCAGCTGATTGATGGAATATTTTTCTGCATAAATTTTTTCCTTATAAACATATGGTTCAAAAACAGATTGCTATGTTAATGGAGAAATATTCAAAGTCTTAATCAGGTATGCCCACATTAAGGAGAACATATAAGATCACCTTCATACCAAGATATATTAAATGAAAATCAAAAAGCTTCATTGAAAAAAATGATGCAATCTCTTTCATAATATTCGTGCTATCCCCCACTTAAAGGCTTTCTGTTAGCGTAACTATGGTTGTGCTTAAATATTTATATTGTCAATCGTAAAGATATGTTTTGAACGATTTTTATGTATTTTGGAGAATGAAAACAGGTGCTATGAAGTTGAAAGTTAGATACTAAAGTTTTTTATAAAGAAAAGAATAGGAAGAGTAAAAATTTATGACTAAAATGATAGAACGTATGCTTATCACTTTTTGTATATTGTTTTAATTTTTAGCTTAAGTTATGTTATTTACCTATTCCTAACTTTAATATACTTCTAACAAATTTTTGAGTAGTATTTTATCACTTTTATCTCACGTAATCATTTTATTTTTAATATGATTAGAATGTTGGTTTTATAAGACAGGAGCGGTGAAAAAATAGTTTGGCGAATACTGATTCTGATATTACGATGAGGAAGAAAAAGACGAATAATGCCAAAGTGCTGTTCAGCATGGTTTATTGCTCTTGCAAAAAAAATCTGTATGTAATAAAATACATATAAGGGTAGCTCTGCTAAGTATTAATAGGGGAGAGGGCAACTACGTAAGCGGGTGTTCGGAGAGCTGTGGTTTACGTTTATAGGGGGAGCAGCCTTTACGGTTTTTAGTTAATCTAAAGAAATTGATTATATTCTTCAGTTTTGATGAATATATTATGCATTTTTTAGTATTTTTAGATATAATTCCTATGTTATTGAGTTAAATCGTGGGGTAATTGGCTGTCTTGAAGACATCCTTTGCTATGCGTTAGATTAAAAGCAGAAGCTATTCAATTAAGAACGTTGGTCTTTATTCAGTAAAAACAGTTTTCAGGGTAAATTTACAAATGAGTTTTGTTTGAAAAGGTTTTTCTGTGCAGATGAAAATGCGATGGGGAGGATAGAGAGCGTAAAGTAAATTTTTTAGCTTGTGTGGTATAGAAAAAATCAACTGAAGTCATAGTTTATTTGCAAGGATGATGCAAAACAAGCTCTGTAAATTTTGCAAATACCGATTAAAAGATCTCTATTGTTTGCATAATTTCTAAGACTGATAGAGAAAAGGATTAGTATATACTAAGATATTGTAGAATAAAGCATTTAAAAGTGCCGAGGGTATTAGCAGATATGGCAGGATTTATTAAGTGCGCAAGTTCATCAATGAGTTTTTTATTTTATCAATAGGTAACTTCCTCCGACTGCAGTCATGTTAAATCCACAGCAAGGGATTTTATGAATAATCTTGTAAACTTTACAAGAAAACAGAAGATTCCAAAGTATAATTGCATAATTACAGCGAGATAATAATAGGCGAGTCTTACCAAAGGAAGTGATTGCATTAGTAACGCAAAGCAGGGGTGCCGTTTTTATTAAAAATGTAGTGGATTGAATTCATTTGATTGGGGGAAGAATAAAAGAGAAAAACAAATCACAAATGGGTACAGCAGAAATGCTGTATCGACTAATGATAGCGTTTTTCCAGATTTTGGGTATGTATCTACAGTCTTATCACTCTTAATTGATGCATTTGTTATGAGGAAAGATTGCTTCATAGAGATCAGCAAAAAGAAAAGAAATTTCCAGAAGAGTTATTGAGGGGGATTATAATGTCTAATATTTATGATTGGTCGTTAAAGGCTGATGAAAATGCTAATTCAGATAGTATCATTAATTGGGCAGAGGGGCAGCCACCTAGTTCTGTCAATGATAGTGCACGAGCGATGATGCAACGTGTGCGTGAATATCTTGCAGATAGTGGTGGCTCTATTGACTCAAGTTTTATGGTGAATGTGGAAGATAAAAAAACATTTATCACCTTGAAGACAGCTTCGCCTATAGAGAAATACAAAAATGATATTATCATACGTTTTAAGTCTCGTGGTGTAAACATTGGTACGACAACAATAACCGTTAATAACATAGGAGAAAAGCTACTCTATAAAGCGACAAATACCGGTGTTATACCATTAGAAGGTGGAGAGCTACAAACAGATGGTATTTATGAAATGGTATATAGTGCTGATGTTTCAATGAAAGATCGTGAGGGTTGGTTTTTATTGAATCCCACACCTCTTCCACCACCGAAAGTAGAACTTTTTCCTTCAGGGTTTATTGCTACATTTGCTATGCAAGAAATACCAAATGGCTGGCTTTTATGCGATGGTACTGCTTATAGGCGCAAAGATTATCCGCAGTTATTCAAGGCAATAGGTGATAAATGGGGAAAAGACAATGATACAACCTTTAAAGTTCCTGACTTTAGAGGGATGTTTTTACGTGGCTTTGATGATGGCCGTGGTCTAGACGCAAATAGACAATTTGCACATGAACAGCAAGATTGCATAAAATCACATTCGCATGTTTCTACCATTGAAAGTGCAGGTGAACATACACACAATTTTCAGTATCACGGAGTTGCACGGGGTGCTGATGATCTTGGCAGAAGGAACCCAAGTTATCAGTATCAAATCATTACAGGGATGACGCAATCGGCAGGTGCACACACGCACAAGGTAACCATTTCTCCGACAGGTGAGAGAGAAACACGACCTGTTAATATCACTGTTGTTTATGCTATAAAATCATGAAGATTATAAGGTGGTGACGAATAATCTAACTATTTTGATGCTCTTGTTAACGCGGAGTCATTCCGCGTTATTTTTTATGCAAGTAATAAAAAGTTCACCTCTCATTAATAAAATATTTGAGAGTATTAATAAATATTTTTGAAGTGTTCTGGAAGTATATTCAATCAGAACTTTCTGATCGTAGAGAGAAAATATGTAAAGATTATCAAAAATTTGTTGTTAAAAAGTTTGAAGGTAGAGTTTTTTTAAGCTCTTTTTAAGAGGAATTATACTACTGTTCAATGTATAGTAAAAAGAATCCTATTTGTAATATCTTACATTGTTTGAAAAATGGTATGATGAAAGACATATTCTTTATATTATGAAGTCTACAAGAGACATTCTTGAGTTCATTTTCAAATAAGTTCTATGTATTATATCAATCCCTCTTGTGAAGTGCCAATAAATGATTTTGCATAAGAACAAGGGAAAAAAATGACTCTATTCATTGTTATAATTCAAGATAAGGCGGGCGATATATTTTCTTACAAATCAATATTTTTTCTATTTATAACAACAGCTAAAGTGTATGACTATTATGAGAAAACAACATTATAAAGTTACGCGTGAAGGTACTATGAACTAAAGAGAGGGGGCTGAGTTCCTTCCAAAATAGTGTATCACGATACAGAAAAGCGTTCATTTATGAAAAAGATGATTTCTACACACATTTGTGTACTTCACTTTGCTAGGGAGTTTAGTTTTTTGATTTAAGAAAAAAGATTTCAGAATAAACCGATTATTTTATAGGCAGGATACCGTTTGAGGTAATATAAATGGAATATCCGCTTTAGGTAATTCAGAAACGATTAAAGGACAATGATAAACATCGCGTATATTTTGTGTTGTCAAGACGGTAGAGGCATTTCCTTCACAATGAACCTTTCCTTGTTTTAGCAATATCATTTTATCTGCATAATGTGAGGAAAGATTGAGATCGTGGAGAACGGCAAGAACACCTCCACCACAACGGGCAAAATTTTTAGCAATATCCATCACAACAAGCTGATGTTGAATATCAAGGCTAGCAATAGGTTCATCTAAGATCATCCAACGAGAAATTCCATTATCAACGGGCTTCCAAACTTGGCAAAGCACACGAGCAAGTTGCACCCTAGCTTGTTCTCCTCCTGATAATTTATGATAATATTGCTTGCTATAGTTAGCAAGTCCAACACGATCTAAAGCTTTTTGAGTAAGATTTTGTAATTCAATTTTGGTAAAAGTAAATTTGTTTACAGATAGACCAAGTTCTACAACTTCATGGACTAGGAATGGAAATGCCAGTGTTGTTGATTGTGGGAGCACTGCACGCATTTTTGCCATTTCATAAGTTTTTGTCTGACGAACATCATAACCATTTAAGGTTATTTTCCCATTGTAGGAAAGTTCTCCACTCAGTGCTTTAATGAAAGTACTTTTCCCAGATCCATTAGGACCGATAATGATGGTAAGATCACCACAATTCGCTTGAAGGTCGACATGATTAAGAATTTGTTTTTTGCCGCGTTGAACGCAAATATTGGTTGCTTCAATCATGAAAATTCTGTTCCCCTTTTGCATATAAGAATCCACAGGAAAAAAGGAGCACCAAAAAGTGCTGTCACGATGCCAATTGGTAATTCTGCTGGAGCAACAATTAAGCGTGCGAAGGTATCAGCAAAAATAAGTAACGCTGCGCCCAAGAGAGCAGAGCAGGGGATAAGATAACGGTGATCTGGACCAATGAGCTGACGCAAAATATGAGGAACAACAATACCGATAAAGCCAATGCCCCCACTAATAGCAACCGCACTACCACACATGAGGGCAACAAGGAGAATAGCAACATTTTTAATCCATTGAATATTAAAACCAATATGTTTAGCAACGGCTTCTCCAAGAGCAAGAGCGTTAAGTGCTCGCGATAAAAGGGGTGAAAAAAGAAGACCAATACAAATAAAAGGGAGAATAAGCCAAACTTTTAACCATGTGGCACCTGCAAGAGAGCCAAGATTCCAAAAAGTAATATCACGGAGTTGTTGGTCGTTTGCGATAAAAATAAGTGTTCCCACAACCGCACTGCTTAAAGCACCAAGAGCAATACCTGCAAGAAGCATTGTTGCAATAGAGGTAAAACTGTGATGGGTTGCTATTATATAAAGGACAATTGTTGAAAGAAGTCCACCAAAAAAAGCACCTATGATAACTTTATAAGGTTCTAGAAAAGGCGTTAATGAAGCAGGAAAGGCAATGCCTATAACAATTGCTAAAACAGCGCCAAGGCCAGCGCCTGCTGATACGCCTACAATTCCAGGATCTGCAAGAGGATTACGGAAAAGCCCCTGCATGAGCACACCAGAGACGGCTAAAGCTGATCCAATCAATAATCCTAAGAGAATACGGGGAAGTCTAATGTCGATAAGCACGAGATAATCACGTGTTCTACTGCTTATGGAAAACTCTTTGGTAAGCATTACATGAAGAAAATCAAAGAAAGAAATGTTTGAAGGGCCATTCAGAATTCCAGCAAAAATGCTAAAGATGAGGAATATGATAAGACTTAATAATACAATCTTTCTCAAATTCGCACGTTCTATGTTTTTATTTTCTTTTGTTTCAGGTGTATACATTAGGGATGGACTATCGACCATTTCTATCAGCTCTTACCATTTTGATTTGCACTATAAAGCATATTAATAAGTTCTCTTGATGCATCTGCGGTGCGTGGACCAAACCCTAAAAGATACATAACATCCATCTGTTTAATAGCATGATTTTTTGCTGCATTTGTTGCTTGAATTGCTGGTATAGCTAAAATCTTTTCAAGGTTAGTGGATTTTTCACCATGCTTCACAAGTAAAATAACATCAGGATTTGATTTCATTAATGCTTCGCCATTCAGTAACTTGTATCCTTTATAATCGTTGATGGCATTGATACCACCTGAGAGTTTTATCATACCATCGGCAGCTGTATCTGTTCCAGAAGCCATAACACGCCCATTTTGTACGGAGAAAATAAAAAGAACACGCTTTGGTTTTGTTACTTTTGCCAAAAGAGCATCATTATCCACAAATGCATTGCTTATTTTTTTAATTAATGTCGCTGCTTCTGCTTCACGATGAAGGGCTTTACCAACGAGGCGTATCTTTTCTATAACACTTTCGCGGGAATAGTTTTCTGGCACAATCACAATAGGGATTGATGTTTTTTTTAGAATTTCAATTGTTGAAGGTGGACCGCTTCCTTCAACTAATAAAACACCTTCTGGAGCAAGTGATAAAACACCTTCAGGTGAAAGAGCACGCATATACCCAAGGACAGGAAGTTTAAGCGCTTCTTGCGGATAAACGCTTGTACTATCGCGGGCAAGAAGTTGATCTTGTGCTCCTAATGCATAAACGATTTCTGTAAGAGAGCCGCCAATAGAGACAATACGTGCATTTTTAGAAAATTGCGTTGTAGGTTCAGCCGTTACTGGTTGAGAAAAGATGGAAAGAGAAAACAATATAAAAATAAAGAAAAATTTTAGTAGTTTATGCAAAAAAAGTGTAAGCATATGATATCACCTTGATTTAAGCGATTGCTGTTTCTCTATACGAGGGCAAACTATTCAATAAAAAGCGCCAATCCTCACGTTCTTTTTGGCCTTCCTTTCGCAGGCCAAAGAATTGAATAATCATCTCACTTTTTTTATCGAAAACTTCAAGAGAACTGACATAACCATCACTCGTAGGTTTGCGAACATGCCACACTTTATCAATTCCAGAAAGCAACAAGTGCATATCGAATTTATGATCAAGAATATTAATCCAAGGCCCCATTTGCTTAATATTTTTTATTTTTCCACTGAAAATTTGGATACAACCTCTGTTGCCGATAAAGCACATAATTGGGATTTCTTGTTGTGCAACTTTATTGAGCATAATTTCAATAGCGTCCCCCCCTAATTCATCAGCAAATTCACTACCGGCATATTTCACAGCATCATGTCGATTAATTTTTAGTTCAGAAATAATTTTATGAAGCTGATGGACATCGGTCATTTTCCGCCAACGATCTCGGAATTTTTCAATATCTATTTGTGCTATATCATATGGAGCTGAAGTTGGAGCAGGAAGAATCTCAAGAACAGGGGATTGATCTTCACGAAGAAGTTTATCAACAAGTTTGCTCCACTCTTCCATATTTGTCGTATCTGTAGGATAGAGTTTAAAAATAGAAACACCACTTTGATCAAAGAATTGCAAACTTTTCGTAGGTTTTCCAAGAACAACCATGTCATATTCGAAACCAAATTTCCATTGTTTTGGAAAAATACGCAAGTCGATTTCACCAAGTGTAATTGGGATATGTTGACTTTGAACAATCTCTTCAAAACGTCCTGTTATTTCGTGAACAGCGTACTCATTACGTGTTAATGCCATAACTGTTCCAAGTTTAGGAGCATTTTCTAAGAGTATAGCAACATCAGCTTCTAGTCTCTTGGCTTTTCCGATTGTACAATAAGCAGCAATAAGTTCCGCTTCAGATATACCAAGAGAGAATGCAAAATCACGATTTCGCATTTCTTTTTTTTCTTCACGCAAACGAAGAATCATTTCGGCTGTATATAATGACATGGGCTTTCCTTATGTTATTTTAGAGAGTTAATTTTCAAAATTTTATAATTCTAAGATATTAAGTTGAACCACTCTCAATGAGTGATCCAACCTTTCAAAAAACAAAGCCGCTCTTATTAACAGCATAACAACCAAAAACCGATCAATTAGGAAGAATGAAAGATTTTCTTTCAAGTCATTGTAATTTAAAGAACAATGATAACAGAAACACGATAATTCATTCCTTTACTGATAAAATTTTATATTGATCTAATAGTTAAGAAAGTGACTAAAATTTCTGTACGAACGACACCTTAAAATTACGCCCAGGTTGACTATAATAATCATCTGGTGTTGCACTTTTACTTGCAGGAAGATCAGATACATTCCAATATTTTGTATTGAAGAGATTATAGACACCAGCTCTCATAACAAATCCTTTTTCACCAAATGGTTTCCACCACCCTGAGATATCAACAATGTTATATCCCGGAATTTCGGGATAGTTAGATTCTTTAGTAGCTTTATCACGTTTTGCAGAGGAAGTGAGTACAACATCTGCTCCCCAAAATTCTTTTGCATACCCCAATCCAACAACTGTTTTCAAAGGTGGAATTGAGCTTAGAGTTTCATTTTTATCAAGATCTTTTCCTTGCGAATAGACAAGGGCAAAATTGCTATGCAACCCACTCTTAAGAGCTAGATGTACTTTTGCTTCAACACCAAAAATCCGGACATTTGAACGATTCATGTAATGCCGACGCGCAAACTGAAACTCTTCTGATGGCCCTTTATCTATAGTATCTATGAAATTCTTATATTGATTGATAAAGCCGTTGAATGAACCACCAAAGTTCTTATCTCCATATTTTATACCAACATCATATCCATTGCTCGTTTCTGCCTTAAGGTCAGGATTTCCTTTCACGTAATAAGCAGAGGGTTTGATATAAGAGACGTAAAGCTCTGAAACACGTGGTGCACGAAAAGCCTGCGCCCATTGAGCATAGAGCGTTATTTGATCACGAACATCCCACTCCATCCGTAATTTAGGAGAAAAATGCGAACCATTTCTTTCCGGAGGAAATTTGTCAGAAATTAGAGCTTTCTCATAAGCGGAGGTTTTCTGAGGGATATGCCTATACCAATCATAACGAACACCAGGTGTTACACGGAAGCGGTTATGGGAAAAGCCAATTTCATCTTCAAAAGCTAAACCAAAATTGTAGCTCCTCGCATCTGGTGAGTCTGATCTATTAGCAGGCATAAAGAGACATCCCTGTGCATTTTCCTCCAAATGACAATTATCTCTCGCTAACAAATAATGATGAAATTGAGATAACGAAACATTAGTGATAAGCTTTAATATATGGCTTACAGTGCCAACATTCACGTTTTTAAAAGCGTGAGCATTTAAACCATAATTGGTATTGCGCACAAGATTATCTGCCAAATAATCTCCTTTTGGCGCTTTAACACGAACCCCGCTCATAGTATCATTATTTGATTGCTTTAACCAATAAAATTGCCCGTGAAATGCATCAAAAAGCGTATCTCCATTGCCATTATAATTATAAGAAAGAGAAAGACGCTCACGGCGTTTATTTTCCTGATTATAAACGGAACCAGGGGAGTATCTTTCGCTCATATTTAATGAATGCGTATTTTTATTATAATCAAAGCGTTCCGCTGTAAAACCAAGTCGATGTTTTCCATTGAAATACTGATGAATTTTAAAAAGCAAATTATTTTGGTCAAAATAAGCGGGATTTTTACGTGTACGTTCTTGATATCCCTCTATAGTTCCCATATTTTTACGCTCATTTCCTTGCTCATGGGAGCCTTGGAAGAGCAAAAATGTTTGTTGAGCATGCACAGCAAAAGCTTGATTTATGCGCCAACTATTATCAACGGAATGATAACCACCTTTTATAAGACTCCCCCAATTCTTTTCTTCAGTGATAAGGTCTTCAGGATTAAGAGTACGCAAAGCGATGACACCCCCTAGTGCACCAGACCCATAAAGACTAGAATCCGACCCTTGAATAACGTCAAATGTGGAAACGCTACTAAAATCAAAAGCTGTATTTCCCGTAGTGGTAGTCCCAGTGCTTCCACGCATCATATCATCACGCAATATATCACTAAGCCACGGAAGAACAATGCCATCCATTGTTGTGAGAACACGGCTTCCATTCAAACCACGAATTACAAAACTCTTCTTTTCTGAGTTATAAGCTATGGACGGATCGAGACGACTAATTTCATGGACATCACTTATTTGCTTTTCATCAATATCCTTAGCAGTTTTACGATCGGTTAGAATGGTTATTGAACCTGAATTGCCCTCTGTTTTTTTTCCTTTAATAACAATTGGTTTGAGCTCAGTTATAGAACTTCTTTCATTGCTTTGTGCAAAAACAAATGAAGGTATAAAGACAGACAGCGCACTTAAAATCACGCAGCTTTTATGAATATTCTCTTGTCTTATTCGCATAACACATTTTAACCTTTTCTTAAACATCCCCTCTCTCGCTTAAAACTATAAAAACGCTTGATTCACCGATGGTAAATTAGCCAGCCAAGTAAAAGTGATTTAATTAAGCAAAAAACCACACAGAGACCATATTAAACATGATAAAATCAGTCAAGAAAAAAGTTGCAATTTCAAAATAGCCTGTTTTAATTAAACTTGAACACAAATGTTGGGCTTAGAATAGCGATTGAAAAAACTATGATTTTAAAAAATACGAGGCGGTTATTAATCCTTTGGATTGGTGCGTTTATTTGCGCTTTTTCTTTGCATCTAGCATTGGCAGCACGGTTTTATTTTTACAGTACCGGTGTAAGCAATGGCGTACTTTCACCGACAGCTCTGCTGTCTTTTGTACAAGAGACTGTAGAGCCGGATGTTGACACAGATTCTTACGATATTGATATAGATTTATCGAATGTTAGTTCAGAATCAGAACTGTTGCAGTCTGATCTTTTAGAGCAGAAATCAGAGAGATTAGAAGCAATGGATAAGGTTCAACCCGAAGAGCCTCAGAATATTGTAGAAAAAGATGATTTTGCGGTTCTCAAGTCTTTGGAGAAGCCTCTTCCTCAAAAAGTGGAACGTAGAGTGTCCGATAAAAAACCAATACCGCTGCGAAAGGCTATGGTCAAACGCCTGACGATGAAGGCAGTGCGCTCGTCTACTAGCAGTCAGGGCGGTGATACAGCGGCACTTGAAGATGCTTTGTTAGTAGAATGGTTAGCAAAAGTACAGGCGCAATTAGAAATGCAAAAAGAATATGTTGTAAAACAGCGTATCAGTCGTGCAAAAGGAACGGTAAAGTTAGAATTTAGAGTGCGTGAGCAGGGGAGTATTTTTTCTAGTCGTATTGTCATCTCTGCTGGTGATCCGGAACTTGATCGATTAGCTATGGTGGCACTTCATCGCGTTGGATCTTTTCCTCCTCCTCCATTATCAAAGGTAAACAAAATTATCAGAGTATCATTGATATTTAGCTGATTTTTATTTAATTTTCCTCTATTTTATAATTTCTGTGATGATATGGTTTGTGAGCTGAAAAACGAGAGTGGACAGCTTTGGGATAGACAAGTGATATTATTTCAAACGTCCAGAGAGAAGGTCGGCTTTTATGTCTATTTTTCCAGTAAGCCTTGCTTTATAGACTTCATAATTTTCCATGACACGCATCACGTAATTACGTGTTTCTGTATAAGGAATACGTTCAATCCAGTCGATAACTTTATCAAGGGCTTGTCTTCGAGGATCGCCATAACGTTCGATCCATTCATCGACACGACGGGAGCCTGCATTATAACCAATAAGGGTCAATATATAGGACCCGTTAAAGCGTTCCAATTGCTCGTTGAGAAAATAGGTTCCTAATGTGGCGTTATAACTGGAATCACTGCTCAGTTTTTTTGAAGACCATGGGATTGAATATTTTTTTGCAAGTGTTTTTGCTGTTGTAGGCAGTAATTGGAGGATACCTTGTGCACCTGCTTTTGATATAGCTGTTGGATTAAATTCACTTTCTTGGCGCGCAATAGCATAAACAAGTGCTTGTCTTGCGGCAGAAACATTGGCAAAGGCTGGTATAGCACCTATAGGATGGGAAAGTGCACCAACATTTTTCCCTTGAAACACAGCAGTTTTTCCGATTTTGAGACTGGTATAATAGTCTCCATTTTTTTCTGCCATTACAGTGAGAAGAGCTAATTCACCAGGGCTTTCTATTTTTTTACCGAGTTCTCTATAAAAAATTTTAGCTAAATAAGCATAATCAGCTGCTTCGAGGCGTTGAATTGCTTTAATAGTATTACGTGTGCTAAAACGTTGTCGTTCATTGGCTGTTGGTTTAGGAAAAGGAATTTCGAGCTTTTTTTTGTTAAGATGTGCTAATGCTAATTGACCATAATAAGTTGCTCCAAAATGAGCAGCGCGCTGAAAATAATTCTGAGCATTTTTCTGTTCGCCTAGAGTTTCTGCTGTTCGTCCCATCCAATAGTATCCACGGGATGCAGAAAGAGGTGTAGAAGATAATTGAGGAATACGCGAAAAATGGTGCATTGCTAATTTAGGATCATGAAGAAACCGTAATGCATACCATCCTGCATGAAATTCAGCATCGATTGCCAATGAGGGGGGCATACTAGGGTGTGTGGTAACGAGTTGATAAGCAATTTTAGGTTTGTTTAAATCAAGCATTTCGCGAGAAAGCGCACGTTGCTCTTTCCACAATGCATGAGGAGCCATAAGTTTTAATACATCTCTTGGTATTCTCATCATGAGTGTTGCAGCGACATTATATTGCCCAGTTCGCCGAAGATGGCGAATTCGAGCAAATTGTAAGAGGGAATCTTTTTGCCATGATTTCTCCACAGCGCGTAATTTTTCTGCAGCTTTAGGATCATTTTTTTCAACGGCAACAAAAGCGTTGAAAAGAGATTGAGCAAGGGCTAACTTTGCAACGCGCTCAGCGGAATCGAAACGATGTGCATAAAGCATAAATTTCATACGTTGCAGGTGATCGATAGGTTTTAATGCAACTCTCGCACTTTTAAGAATAAGCTCTTCTTCTTTTGCATTAAGTTTTTCTTTATGCCACCATGGTGCAATGATTTGTCGAGCACGGGTGATTTGTCCAGTTGCAATAAGTGCTTTAGCGTATATTGCCATACCTTTTGCTGTGAGAGGGAGATGATGAGAAAATTTTTGGATGATTACATGTACGGAATTAGTTTCATTAATAAAAGCACGTTCAGCATTACGTTGCATAATATCTATGCCTGGCCATCCTTTTAGCTCTTTGATTGCATTAAAGATTTCAGAGCTTGGTACATTGGCTTGGCTAGATATACCGATTGCCCATGTTAAAATCTGACGATCAAGGCTATCTTTTTCCATTGAATTACGAAGGCTTATTGTTTTTGCAATATTGTTGTTTAAAAGTGCATCTAAACCAGTTTTAAGTTGTTTGAGAGTAGAATCATTACTGGATGCAGGGGGATTGTGTGGAAGCATATGAAACTGTCTAAGGGGTTTCTGAACTTCTTTTTTTATGACAACAGAGGTAGGGCGTTTCAGAGGAATTGGTGCTTTCCCATATGAAAGGCGTGTTTGTGCCCATGAACTTGAAAATAAAATTGTTGTTTCCAGTATAAGTACAGTAAGGATTTGTACAAAAAAGGGCAGAGAGAGTGCGCGCATAGAGAAAACCTAGAGACCTCGCTTTTTGGAAACACTCAAGAGTTTTTAGCGCACAAGCATGAAAAACGGGTTAATGTAATCTGATGCTTTAGAGAAATATTCTGAATTGAAGGAGAAGCATGTTAAATCTTGTAAGAGTTATTGTGAAATTCATCTTGCTTCAATGAGAGAGCAAGATTATGCTCTATCATTAGTAATTTTAAAGGCTAAAAAAATAAAGAGAACATTATAGGGAGTTTATCATGCTCAAGGGAGCTGTGACCGCGCTTATCACACCATTTGATGATGAAGGCGCTATTGATGAGAAAGCATTTTGCAATTTTATTGAGTGGCAGATTGCGGAAGGTATTCATGGTGTTAGCCCTGTTGGGACAACAGGTGAATCACCCACTTTAAGTCATGAAGAACATAAGAGGGTTATAGAATTGTGTGTTGGGCAGGTTGCTAAGCGTATTCCTGTTGTTGCTGGAGCAGGATCAAATAGCACGAGTGAAGCTGTAGAGCTTGCGCAACACGCGCAAAAAGCTGGTGCAGATGCAGTTTTGGTTGTTACGCCCTATTATAACAAGCCTAGTCAGGCTGGTTTATACACGCATTTTTCTTCTATTGCGAAAGCGATTTCTATCCCTATTATAATTTATAATATTCCTGGTCGTTCTGTTATTGATATGTCTGTAGAAACGATGAGAGACCTGTGTCGGGATTTTAAAAATATCATTGGTGTTAAAGATGCAACAAGCAAAATTGAGCGTGTGAGTGAACAACGTGAAAAGTGTGGTACAGATTTTGTACAGCTTTCCGGTGATGATTGTACAGCGTTAGGTTTTAATGCACATGGAGGTGTAGGATGTATTTCAGTTTCTTCCAATGTTGCTCCAAAACTCTGTGCAGAGCTTCAAGTTGCTTGTTTGCGTGGTGATTATAAAACAGCTCTTAAATTAAATGACTGTTTGATGCCTCTCAATCGTGCAGTCTTTATTGAACCCAGTCCTGCAGGTATTAAATATGCTGCTGTGAAATTAGGAATTTGTGGTAGTTCTGTTCGTTCACCGATTGTTCCACTAAAAGAGAGTACAAAGAGAATTATTGATGCGGCTTTGCAGCATGCGGGTCTTCTTAAAGAATAAAATGATATTGTAGCCATGAACAAAAAAAAGAACGTGCCAGTACGAAAAATAATTGCTGACAATCGTAAAGCTCGTTTTAATTATGAAATTCTTGATAATCTTGAAGCTGGTGTTGTTCTTCAGGGAGCAGAAGTGAAATCTTTGCGTTCTAATCAGGCGAATATTGCTGAGAGTTATGCAAGCTTTGAGAATGGGGAATTATGGCTCGTAAATAGCTATATTCCTGAATATACACAAGCTAATCGTTTTAATCATGAGCCACGCCGTTTGCGTAAATTATTAATTTCAAAACGTGAAATGGAACGATTTTTTAATGCGACTTCTCGTGAAGGAATGACTCTTGTCCCTCTCAAGCTTTATTTTAATGAAAAAGGGCGTGCAAAGTTGGAAATTGCTTTAGCACGCGGAAAAAAGCTTCATGATAAGCGCGAAACGGAAAAGAAACGTGATTGGGGACGTGAAAAAGCAAGACTTTTAAAAAGATATGGGTGATAAAATTGATTTCGATGTCTTTTTTATCACTTTGAAGATTTCAGCATTGATCCAGATATGTTTTTGCGGCTTCAAAAATCTGATGAAACATAGCAT
This sequence comes from Bartonella sp. P12B, assembly GCF_055796185.1. Classification (NCBI taxonomy): domain Bacteria; kingdom Pseudomonadati; phylum Pseudomonadota; class Alphaproteobacteria; order Hyphomicrobiales; family Bartonellaceae; genus Bartonella; species Bartonella sp. P12B. The sequence goes on from NZ_JBTTDI010000004.1 coordinate 104,200, forward strand.
CTGTTAAACGCCCAGTGTTGGTGTTATAACGTGAACAGTGATAGCTTGAAAAAATACGTAATCCTCCGATATTGTTTATTTCTCCGTGTCCGAAAGGATGAGCCAAAATTTTTGCATTGAGAGCACGTAATGTGGAATGATGTGCAATAGTCCCGAGGGTAATAACAGCTTTAAGTTTGGGAAGATTTGTAAGAAGAGGAGAAAAGAAGTACCGGCAAGTGTTAATTTCCGCACCAGTGGGTTTATTTTCTGGTGGAACACAACGAACTGAGTTGACAATTGCTACATCAATTAATTCAAGAGTGTCATCTGCTCTTTCTTCGAAGGTGCCTTGAGCAAAACCGAATTTTTTTAAAGTGGAATAAAGTAAGTGTCCCGCATAATCACCAGTGAAAGGGCGTCCAGTTCGATTTGCTCCTCGTAATCCAGGAGCAAGACCAACAATGAGAAGGCGTGTTGTTGCTGCACCTTTATAGGGAAAAAATGGACGCACCGGTGCGTTATGCCAATTTGGTTCTTTTACACGCCACTCAGAGATAAATTTATGTAAGCGTGGGCATAAATTGCAATTTTTCGGCGGTTCTGGGCAAAGTGATGTTAATTGGCTATTCATGAGGTGGCATTTATCATTTTTATAAAAATTATTTTGTTTATAGAGTGTATGACGGATTATGTCTTTGTAAACAACTATGATGAATGCAAAGGAACTATTTAGTAACAGAGTTTACCATTAAGCTACTGCTCATTATTTTTAAAGAGTGATTATTCAATAGCTAAGATAGGAATGAAGATGCTATTTAATGGGAAAAATTTCTTATTGATAAGCAATCATTATCATAAACAGTGTTCATGAAACTATTGTTATTGAGAAAGATTTTTAATAAACTTGAAGAGATTGTATAATTTAAAAGGACAAATTTTCTAGAAGAGAGAGTGAGTTTATCAAAGGAATGTGCTTTTATAAAGCGTCCAAGCTTTTTAATAAGCTTTTGAGCAAAAAATAAAACTTGCGTTGTTTTTCTTGTGTTTTATTTTGATTATTGTATATACTCTACACCCACTATGAAATTTTTTAAGCTTTAAGAAAGAGAGATAAATGGCCCGCGTAACGGTAGAAGATTGTATTGATAAAGTCGATAATCGCTTTGAGCTGGTACTTTTAGCGGGACATCGAGCGCGACAGATTTCACAGGGTGCACAGATTACAGTTGATCGTGATAATGATAAAAATCCAGTTGTTGCTTTGCGTGAAATAGCAGAAGAAACATTATCACCTGCTGATTTGAAAGAAGATCTTATTCATTCGTTGCAAAAGCATGTAGAAGTTGATGAGCCAGAAGTGGCAAATGAATTTATTTCTCACTCAAGTGAATCTGAGAATGTTTTTGGAGCATCGTCAGAAGAAGAGAACGGTTCATTTGATTATATGTCAGAAGAAGAGCTTTTAGCAGGCATTGAAGGTTTGGTTGTTCCGGAGAAAAGTGACGATTATTAATTGCAGCGATTTATATTATGAAAGCGTATAGAGATTGTCATGCGGTAGCGGTTATTTTTCTTGTTCGATAAGGATGAAATTGTAAAGAGATAAAGGATATGCTCGTATGATGCGTCAGTGTGAGCTTGTTGGGCGTGTTCAACGTTACAAGTCTGACGTCGATGAGGTTCTATTAAATAAAGCCTACAATTATGCAATGCGAAAGCATGCTCATCAGAAGCGTGCTTCGGGTGATCTTTATTTTTCTCATCCTTTAGAAGTTGCTGCTATTTTGACAGATATGCGGTTAGATGAAGCGACGATTGCCGTTGCTCTTTTACATGATACAATTGAAGATACGAGTGCTACACGAGCAGAAATTGATCAGCTTTTTGGTTCTGAAATCGGTAAGTTAGTTGAAGGGCTCACAAAACTTAATAAGCTTGATCTTGTATCGAAGAAGGCAGTACAGGCAGAGAATCTCCGTAAACTTCTTATCGCTATTTCTGATGATGTTCGTGTTCTTTTAGTCAAACTTGCTGATCGTCTTCATAATATGCGTACTCTTGGTGTTATGCGTGATGATAAGCGTCGCAGGATTGCTGAGGAGACAATGGATATTTATGCGCCACTTGCAGGTCGTATGGGAATGCAAGATATGCGCGAAGAATTAGAAGATCTTTCTTTCTTTTATTTAAATCCAGAAGGTTATCGTACGATAACCAATCGTCTTTCTGAATTATCGAAGCGCAACCGTGATTTGCTTTCTAGGATTGAAAATGAACTGACAAAGCTTTTTTTCGAGTATGGGATTAAAGCAGATGTTAAAAGTCGTCAGAAAAAATCTTATTCAGTTTTTCGCAAAATGGAAAGTAAAGCATTATCTTTTGAACAGTTATCGGATATTTTCGGTTTTCGAGTGATTGTTGAAACAGTGAATGATTGTTATCGTGCTCTTGGTGTTATCCATACGACGTGGCCAATGGTACCCGGTCGTTTTAAAGATTATATTTCTATACCAAAGCAGAATGATTATCGTTCCATTCATACAACGATTGTAGGTCCTTCGAGACAACGTGTAGAATTGCAAATTAGAACTGCTGCTATGGATGAAGTTGCTGAGTATGGCGTTGCAGCACATTCTATTTATAAAGATCATGGTTCCAATTATTCAACTTCGAAGTTATCAAGCGAAACCAATGCCTATGCATGGTTACGTCAAACGATTCAATCTTTATCAGATGGGGATAATCCAGAAGAGTTTTTGGAACATACAAAACTTGAGCTTTTTCAAGATCAAGTTTTTTGTTTTACCCCGAAGGGCCGGTTGATTGCTTTTCCAAAAGGCGCGACTCCGATTGATTTTGCTTATGCTGTTCATACAGACATTGGTAATTCTTGTGTGGGGGTGAAAATCAATGGTCGTATTATGCCTTTAATGACAAAATTAAAAAATGGTGATGAGGTTGATATTATACGTTCACAAGCCCAAATTCCACCAGCAGCATGGGAATTTCTTGTTGTAACAGGAAAAGCGCGTTCAGCTATTCGTCGAGCAACTCGCGCAGCTGTTCGTAAGCAATATTCAGGTTTGGGGTATCGTATACTCGAGCGTTCGTTTGAACATATGGGAAAACAATTTTCAAAGGATATTCTTAAGCAAGTGTTGCCTCGTTTGGCACGCAAAGATGTGGAAGACGTCTTAGCTGCTGTTGGGCGTGGTGAATTACCTTCTGCTGATGTGGTTAAAGCGGTTTATCCTGATTATCAAGATCATCGTGTTGTACAAAAACCGTCTTTTAAGCCTGGAGAAGAAGGCTGGTTTAACATTGAAAATGCTCAAGGGATGATTTTTAAAGTTCCAGAAAATGAAAAGGATGCAATTGCCAACAAACGTCAATCCAAAGCATTACCTATCCGAGGAACGCGTGGAGATATTCCTGTCCGTTTTTCTCCTGAAGGAGCGGTACCGGGAGATCGGATTGTTGGCATTATGCAACCAGGATCAGGAATTGTTATTTATCCGATACAGTCTTCGGCTTTGATGGCGTATGATGATCAACCAGAACGATGGATTGATGTCCGCTGGGATATTGATGCCCAAATGAGTGAACGTTTTCCCGCTCGAGTTAATATCTTAGCTGTTAATAGTCCAGGCTCATTAGCAGAAATTACCCAAGTGATTTCTACTAATGATGCCAATATTCAAAATTTGTCATTTATCTGTACCGCACCGGATTTTACAGAAATTATGATTGATCTGGAAGTTTGGGATTTAAAACATTTGAATCGTATTTTTTCTCAGTTAAAAGAGGCCGGTTCGGTTAGTGTAGTACGGCGCGTTCATGGATAAGAAGAGGAATTTTACGATGAATACACAAGATGTAATTGATATTTTTAAACAAGCAGATGCTATTCTGGAAGGGCATTTTATTTTAACATCAGGCCGTCATAGTGCTACTTATATGCAGAAAGCGAAAGTATTCATGCATGCTGATTTGACGGAGAAGTTATGTCGTGGGTTAGCTGAAAAAATCAAAAAATTGATTGGAGAAAAAGTTGATTATGTGGTTGGTCCTGCGATTGGTGGTCTTATTCCTTCGTACGAAACTTCACGTCACCTTGGTATTCCTTCTCTTTGGGTAGAACGTGTAAATGGTGTTTTTGAGTTACGTCGTTTTGAAATCAAAAAGGGTGCACGCGTTGTGATTGTTGAAGATATTGTTACAACAGGTCTTTCCATTCGTGAGACGGTTGAAGCTATGGTGGCAGCAGGGGCAGAGGTGTTGGCGAGTGCATGTATTCTTGATCGTTCTGGTGGTAAGGTTGATGTTGGAGTTCCGTTAATTGCCCTTGCTGAATATGAGATAGCATCTTACGCGAGTGATGCTATTCCTGCTGAGCTTGCTGTAATCCCAGCAGTTAAGCCAGGAAGTCGGAATATTTAATTGTCTTTCTCTTTTTTTTTATGCAAAGGCTTGAAGAAATTAATTTGAATCATACGCATTATTTTATTGTCACAAGATAAGTATTAGGAATCATATGCTTTTTCGTCGTAGAGAATCAATAGATTTGGTAAAGCGTATTCGGCTTTGGTTATGGCCGCGTCGTTCATTCTCTCGTTCATTTTGTTACATACGTAAACGTATTTTACGGATATCAGCAACACCGCATAAGGTTGCGTTAGGGTTTTCTATTGGTATTTTTTTAGCTTGTTCGCCTCTTTTTGGGATGCATATTATTTTGGCAATATTTTTTTCTTGGCTTTTGCGTGGAAACTTTGCGGCAGCAATTATTGGGACGGTTTTTTCTAATCCACTTACATTTTTATTAATTGTAATGGCCGATTATAAGGTGGGCTCTTTCTGTTTATCGCTTTTTAGCGATGTAAACGAGATTTCTCTTTCTCAAATTCGCATTTTGTTTAATGGTTTAACACTAACAAATGTACCTTTGCTTTTTAAGGGCGCTTGGGATTCTATTATGAGACCAATGATTTTAGGTGGTACCCTTTTAGGTATTGTTTTTGGTACTCTTTCTTATATAGGGGTTTACAGAGCAATCGCCCGTTTTCAACAAAAGCGATACCAAAAGATTATAAAAAAAAAGCACTCGCTCCAAAGAAATTCGGGTAATAATTTATGATCATTGGACTTGGAAATGATCTCATTGATATCAGACGCATTGAGAGAATGTTGATTCGTTATGGCGATCGTTTTATTCAACGTATTTTTACCGATATTGAGCAGATAAAGTCTGAAAACCTCAAAGAAAGATCTTCTTCTTATGCCAAAAGATTTGCCGCCAAAGAAGCGTGTGCTAAGGCTTTAGGGACAGGAATTTCTTGTGGTGTATGGTGGAAAGACATGGGAGTGGTCAATTTGCCCTCTGGTAAACCAGTCATGAAACTTACAGATCGTGCACAGATGCAATTACAGAAATTGTTGCCTCCTCATTATGAAGCTGTCATTCATCTGAGTATAACAGATGATTTTCCTTGGGCACAGGCATTTATTATTATCGAAGCGCTTCCGCGTGGTTAGAGATTGTGCTTTTATTATTTGAATATTATGATAAAAAATGAATTATATCTACGATGGGAAGGTAGTCTGTAATGATGCAGAAAGAGAAAATATATAGAAAGAAAGAAAAAGGTGGAATTCTTGAATTTATTTGGGTTCTAATACAGGCTCTGTTTTTAGCAGCACTTATTCGGACCCTCTTTTTTCAACCTTTTAGTATTCCTTCTGGTTCAATGCGTCCTACTTTGCTTGTAGGAGATTATCTGTTTGTTTCTAAATATGCATATGGATATTCTCGTTTTTCTATGCCCTTTTCGCCTCCTCTTTTTTCGGGACGTATTTGGGCATCCCAGCCTCAACGTGGAGATGTTGTGGTTTTTCGTTTACCAAGTAATCCTAGTATTGATTATATAAAACGTGTTGTTGGTCTACCGGGTGATCGTGTACAAGTTCGTCAAAGTGTTCTTTATATTAATGATCAGGCTGTTACGCGGCATTTTATTGGGAAGATTGATAATTCTGATATAACAGAAGTTAATTACCCTGTTGATGTTTATCGTGAGACTATGCCGAATGGTGTTAGCTACGATACACTTGATCTGGCTTTTATTCCACAAGTTGATGATACGAAGGTCTTTGAAGTTCCACAGGGACATTATTTCATGATGGGGGATAACCGCGATAATTCAGATGATAGTCGTTTAGCTGTAGGCTATGTTCCAGAGGAGAATCTTATTGGTCGAGCAAGTGTGATTTTTTTCTCTATCAGCAATGGTTCAAGTGCTTGGCAGATTTGGCGCTGGCCGTTTGATGTGCGTTGGAGTCGTCTGTTCTCCTTTATAAATACTGTTCATGATTTGCCGCTTGTCAAGCAAGGAATCAACGATGAAACGTCCAATCATTGATCAGCTTGAAAAGCTGACAGGGCATCGTTTTAAAGATGAAGAGAGATTAAAGCGAGCATTAACGCATTCTAGTGTACAAGATTCGGAACAAGGGAATTATGAAAGACTAGAATTTTTAGGTGATCGGGTTCTAGGACTTTTAATTGCAGAAATGCTCTATCAATTTTTCCCGCAAGCAAGTGAAGGTGAGTTATCTGTACGTTTAAACGGTTTGGTCAATGCGCAAACATGTGCTGATATTGCACGAGAGATGGGGCTACCTGATATGATTCATGTTGGTTTTGAAATGAGAAACTTTGAGGGGCGCCGACTCACCAATATGCATGCTGATGTGATAGAAGCTTTGATAGCTGTGATGTATTTAGAGGGAGGCTTGGAAAACGTCCGCCCTTTTATTCAGAGATATTGGCAAAATCGGGCAAAACAAATGGATGCTGGTCGACGTGATGCTAAAACGGAATTACAAGAATGGGCTCACATGCAAGGAAATGCACAACCACATTATAGGGTTATAAAGCGTTCTGGCCCAGATCATGATCCTGTTTTTATGGTGGAGGTCAATGTTTTGGGGTTTGCTCCAGAAATTGGGCAAGGCAGCTCTAAAAGATATGCTGAAAGAATGGCAGCTGAGAAAATTTTACAACGAGAAGGTATATGGAAGACAATGGGAAAAAATGATCATGGATGACGTTATTAAAACGCGTTCTGGTTTTGTTGTACTTATTGGAATGCCTAATGCCGGAAAATCAACATTAGTTAATCAATTAGTTGGAACAAAGGTTTCAATTGTAACGCATAAGGTACAAACAACACGAACTTTGATCCGCGGTATTGTCATGCATGATAATACGCAAATTGTGTTGATTGATACACCAGGTGTTTTTTCTCCTCATAAGCGGTTAGAACGTGCAATGGTGTCTGCTGCATGGGGGAGCGCTAAGAGTGCTGATGTTCTTTTAGTTTTAATTGATGCTCAAAATGGTCTTTCGGATGATGTCTATGCGATGTTAGATATTGTAAAAAATATTAAACAGGATAAAATACTCGTTCTTAATAAGGTTGATACAGTTGTTAAATCGTCCCTTTTAGCACTAACCACTAAAATTAATGAGCATGTGCCGTTTGTGCAGACTTTTATGATTTCGGCTCTAAATGGGTCGGGTTGCAAGGACTTGCTTTATGCATTGAGTAACATGATGCAGGAGGGACCGTGGTATTATCCAGAAGATCAAATTTCAGATATGCCTATGCGTCATCTTGCTGCTGAAATTACCCGTGAAAAACTTTTCCTTCGCCTTCATGATGAGTTACCTTATTCTTCGACGGTTGAAACAGAAAACTGGGAAGAACGCTCAGATGGTTCAGTTAAAATTAATCAAGTGATTTATGTCGAGCGTAATAGTCAGAAAAAAATTGTTTTAGGAGCAAAAGGCGATACAATTAAAGCGATTGGTCAGGCAGCACGTAAGGAACTAATGGAAATTATGGAACAGAAGGTTCATCTTTTTCTCTTTGTGAAAGTGCGTGAGAATTGGGGTACTGATCCAGAGCGTTATCGTGAAATGGGGTTAGATTTTTTAAAATAACATGAGATGGAAAGAACAAGCCATTATCCTTGGTACACGCCAATATGGTGAAACAAGTGTTATTCTTGAAATCATGACACGTCAGCATGGCCGTTATATGGGAGTGGTAAAAGGAGGACGTTCGCGTCGTATGGCAGCTCTTCTTCAACCTGGGAATCTAGTTGAAGCTGAATGGGGTGCGCGTTTAGAAGAACATCTAGGACTTTTTAAGCTTGAAGCACTTGATCTATATGCGGCACGATTAATCCTTTTACCAGAAGCACTTTATGCTTTGCAGTTGATAGCTTTCCATTTGCGTCTTCTTCCTGAACGTGATCCGCATCCCATTTTATATGATCTTTTACATCTTTTTATGCAGAATTTTGCTGAGCCATTTGTAAATGCAGAATTACTTGTGCGCTTTGAAATGCGACTTCTTGAAGAACTTGGCTTTGGACTTGATTTGTCTCATTGCGCAGCAACAGGGCGTTCAGAAAGGCTTTGTTATGTATCGCCGAAGTCGGGACGAGCTGTCTGTGAGGAAGCAGGATATCCTTGGAAAGAGAAACTTCTAACTCTACCACAGTTTCTTGTGCAAAGAACAACACGTCCTGCAGATTTTAAAGATATAATAAATGGTTTCATTTTAACAGGTTTCTTTTTAATGCGTCATGTCTGGGAACCACGGACTATAAAACAGCCATCCGTGCGTATGAATTTAATACAATTGTTTGAACGGCAATTTCAGATGCAGAAATTAATTTGTTGATTTGATAAAAATGAAAAGAATATGAAGATGCAAATCTTGAAAACAATTGCCGAGGTACGCCGGTGTCTCGCAGAAGAAAGACGTTTAGGACACTCTATTGGTTTTGTTCCAACCATGGGGGCACTGCATAAAGGTCACCTTGCATTAGTACAGCAAGCAAAGGCTATGTGTGACGTGAGTGTGGTTTCTATTTTTGTCAATCCAAAGCAATTTGGTCCTCATGAAGATTTTGATAAATATCCAAGAGATTTGGCCGGTGATTGTTCTTTGTTGAAGCAAGCAGGTGTTGAGTATGTTTTTGCACCTTCTGTAGAAGAAATGTGGCCACAGGGAAATGACACAATTGTGAAGGTAGAAAAATTATCGCGTATTTTGATGGGAAGATTACGTCCAGGACATTTTTGTGGTGTGACCAGCGTTGTTGCTAAGCTTTTTAATATTGTTCAACCCGATAAAGCTTTTTTTGGGGAAAAAGATTTTCAACAAATTTTGATTATTCGTCGTATGGTTGAGGATTTAGCTTTTCCTATTGAAATTATTGGTGTGCCTATTTTACGTGATGCAGATGGTGTGGCCAGCTCTTCACGTAATCAGCTTTTAACATTAGAAGAACGCAAAGCGGCAAAAATTATTCCTGAAAGCGGCAAAGCTGTTGAAAGGCTTTATCGCCAAGGGGAACGCTCCATTGATAAATTGTGTCAAATTGTTCGTGATATTTTACAGCAAGAATCCCGTGCGATCATTGAATCAATAGATTTACGAGATATGGAAACTTTATCTATAGTTAAGGGGATGTTAGAGAAACCCGCAGTTTTATTACTCACTGTTCGTTTTGGTGAGGTTAGGCTTATTGATCAATATATTTTGCAATAGAAGGGCTTAAAATGAGTGTACAGAAAACCATAAAGCGTATAACTGCTTCTGAAATAAAGTCGAGAAAAGGACAAGAACCAATTGTATCCTTAACAGCTTACCAAGCTTATAGTGCGCGGATTGCTGATCCATATTGTGACTTTCTTTTGGTTGGTGATAGCGTTGGGATGGTTGTGCATGGGTTTGAAACAACACTCCCTGTCAGTGTTGATATGATGATTTTGCATGGGCAAGCAGTTATGCGTGGGTCTAAAAAGGCATTAGTGGTTGTTGATATGCCTTTTGGTTCTTATGAAGAAAGTCCAGAACAAGCTTTTTCTAATGCGTCACGGATTGTTGCAGAAACAGGGTGTGGTGCAATTAAGCTTGAAGGTGGTGTTTATATAGCAGAAACAATTGATTTCTTGTGTAAACGCGGTATTCCCATTATGAGCCATATTGGTCTTACACCACAGTCCGTAAATCGTTTTGGTGGTTTTAAGACGCAAGGGCGTGATGAAAGTAATTGGCGACAAATTGAAGAAGACGCGATAGCGATTGAACAAGCAGGGGCCTTTGCTGTTGTTGTGGAAGGGGTTATCGAACCATTAGCGGTAAAGCTTACAAAAATGCTTTCTATTCCTACTATTGGCATTGGAGCATCTAATCAATGTGATGGGCAGATATTGGTGATGGAAGATATGTTGGGCTATGGCACTTTGGTTCCTAAATTTGTACGCCGTTATGGGGCTCTTGAACAAGCAATGGAGACTGCAATTAAGAACTATGCAGAAGATGTTACATCTCGTGCTTTTCCAGCGGATAAGGAAGTTTATAGATTTAAATAAAATCTTGTTTCATTTAAAATCTTTACAAGAGAGAATTTATTATTGAAACTTTGATAAAATTAATGAGCATTCTCTCATATGTCCTTTATTCATGTATTCATGTTCAATTTGAACTCTGATTTTTTTGCTTGCCATTCGTTGATATTATGGAAATGAGTAAATTTCTAAGTCTTCTGGGATATTACTGATAGTATTTTTCAGAAGAGCTTGGCATTTAACAGCAGTTGCTTTTGTTTGTTTAAAGCGACAAGTTATTATCAAGGCAAAAATTTTAGGCTATCAGATACTTATAGAGTAGCGGATTTGTTCTTTTGTTATTGTATTCAAGCAGGTAATAAGGAAAAAAGGTAAGAGGACCAATATTCGTTTTTTAAAGGAGAGCGATAAAAGATGAATGATGGAAGGAGAATATTAGTATGATCTCTGAGTATCAAGAGTACTAAAACGGATTAAAAAGGCATTTTCAATTTGTTGTGTAGAGTAGGGTTGCAAATTGAGATCATTGGATAGGATATTATTTGGAGAACCAAAATAGCGGAGAGCTTCTTCTGTATTAAATCCAGCAAGCGTAATAGCTTCGTAAAATGCAGCGATACGGTCAGCTTGTTTGATTTTTTTTAAAAGCTTTTGAGAAAGATCAACAGGGAGAGAAAAGCGCATGTGGACAGCATCTTGTATTCGTTTTTCGATAAGTTCATATTGTTTTCCTATCACAGCTTTAAAGGGTGAAATCATATCACCGATGACATATTCCGGTGCATCATGAAGAAGAGCACACAAGCATTCATCACTATGCGATTGCGGAAAAAGCTTTTGGAATATTTTCTCTACCAAAAGTGAATGTTGTGCGACGGAATAGGCATGTTCTCCTCGTGTTTGACCGTTCCAACGTGCAACGCGGGCGAGTCCATGGGCAATATCTTCGATTTCAACATCAAGAGGAGAAGGGTTCAGCAAATCAAGTCGTCGACCAGAAAGCATTCTTTGCCAAGCGCGTGCTTGTCCATTTCGTGATAATTCAGCTTTAGCCATGAGTTAAGTTCCCGTAGTGCTTTCAGGAAAGGTAAAGTTCATATTTTCAGCAATACTTATGGTGACGGGAAGATTTTCTACTGTCAAGGGAAGAGCTTTGTCCATAGCATCTTTGACATGATCAATACGCATTAAAGCGAGAGCTTCATTTGCAACACATGTTCCCAAGTAACCAAGTATTTTTGTTCCAGCTGCAATGCTAGAACCTAAGGTTAATTCATGCTGACTTTTGATAATTAAAATACGGCGTCGCGCCGCACGACGGTGATGCATTCGTGAAACAACTTCTTGCCCTATATAACAGCCTTTATCAAATGCTAATCCACCAATTTGATCGTAGTTAATATCATGAGGAAAGACTTTCCCTATTTCATAGTCTTGACCGCTTTCAGCAATTGCATAACGGATACGCAATCGCTTCCAATGGTCATGAGATTCTGGAACAAAAAAGGGCGTCTTCCCATAGATTCGTATTATTTTTTCGTTTTGTGGAAATCGTTTATCTATAAAACTTGAATCAAAATCTAAACTATCTGATTCATTATTCCAACAAACTGTAACAACTTCTTGTAATGGTTGTGTAATTTCCACTTTTTTATGAAGTTTATAGAGGAGCAAGCGTTTATAGAAGATATCAGCTAAAGAGACAATAATCTCAATGAGATAACCATCCTCTCTTTTTCCGATAAGGAAATCAGCAATCACTTTCCCTTGTGGTGATAAAAGAGCTCCAGGAAACATTTCTTGTGCACCGATTTTTGTCACATCGGTTGTGATAAGAACTTGCAAAAAATCTGTTGCTTCTTCACCAGTAACTTTAATAACTCTACGGTTTGTAAAAAAAATGGCATTTTGTTTTTCAATCATGGTGCTTGCCTTTCTACCAAAAGTTACATAATCGATAAAGAGATGATATGTAAGGAGCACGGCTATGTTTAAAATATTTGATACAATTTTTAAAGGCGCAACACTTGTAAATCATGATGGAAGTAGTAAGCGCGATATTGGTATTACGAATGGCCGTATTGCTGAGATTGGTGATTTGACATGTGCATCTGCTGGTGAGGTCATTGATTGTACAGGGCTCCATATTTTGCCAGGGATTATTGATAGCCAAGTTCATTTTCGCGAACCGGGCAATGAACATAAGGAGGATTTAGAAAGCGGCTCCTATTCTGCAGTGTTGGGAGGGGTGACAGCAGTGTTTGAAATGCCTAATACCAATCCATTAACCACGTCGGAAGAAGCATTGGCCGATAAGATGAAACGCGCATTTCATAGGATGCATTGTGATTTTGCATTTTGGGTTGGAGGGACACGTGAAAATGCACATCAGATCTCTGAATTAGAAAGACTTCCTGGTGCTGCTGGAATTAAAGTCTTCATGGGGTCTTCTACCGGTGATCTCTTGGTAGATGATGATGAAAGTGTACGTCTTATTTTGCAAAACACACATCGTCGTGCAGCTTTTCATTCTGAAGATGAGGCAAGGCTTAGAGAGCGTAAAGTGTTACAAATTGAAGGGGACGCCTCATCGCATCCGGTTTGGCGTGATGAAGTTGCAGCATTAAAATGTACGCAGCGCTTAGTAAAAATTGCGCATGAAACAAAGGCACGTATCCATGTGTTGCACCTTTCTACAGCAGAGGAAATTGATTTTCTAAAAAAACATAAAGATGTGGCAACAATTGAAGTTACGCAGCATCATTTGACTTTAACTGCGGATGATTATCAACGATTTGGCACATTGATTCAAATGAATCCACCGATTCGTGAGAGTCGCCACCGTGAATCTCTTTGGTACGGCCTTCAGCAAGGTATTGTTGATGTGTTAGGCTCTGATCACGCTCCTCATACGCTTGAAGAAAAGAGCAAGGCTTATCCTGCTTCACCTTCGGGGATGACAGGTGTGCAAACAACAGCAGCAATTATGCTAACCCATGTCAATGCGGGAAAGATATCTCTTGAACGTTTTGTTGATCTCACTTCACATGGTCCTAGCCGCGTTTTTGGTATAAGCTGTAAAGGGCGTCTTGCTGTTGGATATGATGCTGACTTAACCATTGTTGATCTTAAACGAGAAGAAGTTATTACAAATGCGTTGATTGGTTCGCGTGCAGGGTGGACACCTTATGATGGTCAAAAGGTTAAAGGCTGGCCTGTTGGGACCATTATCCGTGGTATGCGCGTTATGTGGGAAGGTGAAATTATCACCCCTTCGCAAGGTGAACCTGTTAAATTTATAGAGGCTTTGGTGTAACCACATAAAATTGATGAGTTTTATGAAATAATTTTATGGGTGAAAAGGTGCTTATGGTGGTTATTATACGAAGATAAAAGCATATTGAGGCTTTATTCTTAAAAACTTACCATACTTTATACAAGGCAAGCTTATTGAGCTATTCATTTTAAGAATATTATCAGTGGAATAGATTAGATCGAGTGTTTGGTAATTTTTGTACAGGTTGATTGTCATAATAGGTGAGAAGATTTTCAGATAAGGCTCTTCCTTCTTGGATGTATCTTTGATGTGCTGTAACTGCTGATTGTGTACAATGATGATAATTTTCTGAAAAAGCACGATAGGCTCCATTAAACGCTTCGTAAAAATAAGCGCGTCTTTGCGGCATTGGCTGTTCTGCCTCAATAAGTGCACTCATGTAGTCATACCATTGGTTTGTTGGAGTACTGCAAAGATTTTGCAGAGAGTGAAGGGATCCAAAAATTTCTGCTAGCCGTAGCAATTGTGTCTCATAGGGCGGAGATTGTTGAGCAAAAGCTGGTGTTAAAGTTAAAAAAATGATATTTATCAAAATATTACGCATTAATTTATTTGCTTCCTTTTAATAAATTTTTCTACCATTACAATCACGAAAATGGTTCTCTTGTAGAGCATATGTTAAAAGATAGGGCGCAAATAAATTTATGCGTCATTATCAATGAGCAAGCGTGTTATACAATCTAGGGCATAAAGAGAGTAAGGAAAGCGTCATAGAGATTTATTAAAGATTCTAAAAAACTTTGTGTGGTTAAAAATTTCAATTTTTTTGGATACAATTTTTTTTCTGTCAATTTAGAAAGTGTTTTGCAGATTTTTCTCTAGGATGTTTTTTTATCAAGAAGAAGGGTGGTTTTTATCGGTAGATTACTCTTATCCAAGCAAATAAAGCGGATTGTTTTTGTGATAGATGATGGATACAGCATTCGATGGAATGGGTTAAGGATAAGAATTTTACATAAGATATATGAAAGTTTTAACTTAAAACTACATAATGCAATGATTTTGGGTAAAATTCATCTTAAAGAGCGGTAAATAATATCGCTAATGGAGTATTATGATGAGAGAGTTGCGATTCTATAACACGCTTACACGTAAAAAAGAGATTTTTACACCAATAGATACAACGAGAGTCCGTCTTTATGTTTGTGGTCCAACGGTTTATGATTACGCTCATATAGGGAATGCACGCCCAGTCATTGTTTTTGACATGTTATTTCGTTTATTGCGTCATATTTATGGTAAAGAGCATGTTCTATACGCACGTAATATTACAGATGTAGATGATAAAATTAATGCACGAGCAGCTTGCGAATATCCAGAATTAGCACTTAATGATGCTATTCGTCGATTAACGGAGCGTACCTATTCTCAATTTCAACAAGACACGATAGCGCTTGGTTGTTTATTGCCAACCAGTCAGCCCCGTGCAACAGATCATTTAGAAGAGATGCGCTCTTTGATTGAACGGTTGCTTGAAAAAGGACATGCTTATATAGCGGAAAATCATATCTTGTTTTCTGTAAGCAGTATAAAAAAACATCCCTTTTATGGATCATTTGCAAAACGCTCCTTAGAAGAAATGAGGGCGGGGGCCCGTGTCGATGTTGCTGCTTATAAAAGGGAGGAGATGGATTTTGTTTTATGGAAGCCCTCTGTAGAGGGAGAACCAGGTTGGACATCGCCAGCAGGTATTTCTGTTTTAGGTCGTCCAGGATGGCATATTGAATGTTCTGCAATGTCAATGGCAAAACTATTGGCACCCTATGGTGGTGGTTTGTCTTGTGACGATCCGACAGCAAGTATTTTTGATATCCATGGTGGTGGCATTGATTTGATTTTTCCTCATCATGAAAATGAGATTGCGCAAAGTTGTTCGGCTTTTGGAACTGAGCGAATGGCTAATCTTTGGATGCATAATGGTTTTCTGCAGGTTGAAGGCCAAAAGATGTCTAAAAGCCTTGGCAATTTTATTACTATTCGTTCTGTTTTAGAGAATGATTTTTTTAAGATTAATGATGTTTTATCAAATGAAATGAAACAAAATTGGGCTGGTTTGTCTGCACGTTTTTCAATGTTACAGACGCATTATCGTGAACCATTAAATTGGACAACTCAACGTTTAGTGAACTCTAGTAGAGAGCTGCATCGTTGGTATAAATTGCTTCGTCGTGACAGAAGATGTGTAGAGAAGAATGAAGCTCCTGATAATTCTTTGATCAATGCATTAAGTGATGATCTTAATACTCCGAATGCATTTGCTCTTTTGCGACAATTTTATAAAATAGGTGATGCTGTAGCTCTGGCAAATGCGATGAGTTTATTTGGGTTGTTAAACCAAGAGTGGGTTCGAGACGTAGAGTGCCCATTATTTATGAAAAAAACACTTTTTGATTCAAAATTTATCGAACAACGCATTGCCGAAAGGCTACAGCTTATCCATAATAAAGAGTGGGCAGCTGCGGATATTATTCGTGATGAGCTTGCAGCCGGGGGGGTTTCTTTAAAAGATGAAAAAGATCCACAGACTGGCGAGCGTATAACTGTATGGGATATAAGACACTTATAATTCCGATATTCTCGCAGCTCCTATAACAAGGGAGATAATTTGATGGAATTTTTATATCATTATGGTCATATTGCACTTAAATTAGTTGTAGGTCTTATAGCCTTCCTCTTCATTTTAAGAACAACAGGGCGTGGAAGTCTTAGTCAAATGACACCGGTTGATTTGGTAAGCAATTTCGTGATGGGGAGTATTATTGGAGGCGTTATTTATAGTCAGGATGTTAGCAGCGTTCAATTGTTGCTTGTTTTATTCATTTGGCAAGCTCTCATTGCATCTCTTAATTTTTTGGCATGCTATTCAGTTTTTTTTCGTCGTCTTATTTCTGGGCAAAACATTGCATTGGTTTTAGATGGTGTATTTCAAATGGATGAGATTAAAAAGTTAGGTATCAGCGTGAATGAACTGATTACGATGTTGCGTATTAAAGGCTGTAGTTTACATGAAGCCGCGTTTGTTCATTTAGAAACCAGTGGGGATTGTTCTGTTGTTAAAAAAGAAGAAGGGAAAAAGTCTGTCATTTTGGTAGAAAATGGTGAGGTTATAGATGATGGTCTTCAAGAAATTGGTAAATCAAAGACATGGCTTAAAGCAGAATTAAAAAAAAAGCATGTCAAGGTTGAGAATTTATTTGCAGCGGAATGGTATGAGAATAGAGATCAAAATAATAAACCTTATAGTGGATTATTTCTTGTCCCCTTTTCAAAAACAGTCTAGGCTCAAATGCTGATGCCTATAGTTACTAAAAGTGTATAATGATGATCTGTAAATGGCAAGAGGGGAGGCGTTATCGTGCTTGTTAAGTGGATGATAGAGAAATAAGAACTGTATGAAACAGAATGAAATAACAAAAACTGTATCGTCAGATACAGGTCAGACTTTTCGCACACTTTATAATTTATGGCCTTATATGTGGCCAGCGGATCGGCGCGATCTAAAAACGCGTGTTTTATGGGCAATATTTTATCTTGTTTTAGCCAAGCTAGTTCTCATATCTGTACCGTATTTCTTTAAATATGCTATAGATGCTCTTGCTGCGAGCCTTTCTGTGTGGAGATCATCTAGTTATATCGTTCCTATCATGCTTGTTTTGGCATATAATGTTGCACGGATTGTCCAAGCTGCATTAAATCAGTTGCGCGATTCTCTGTTTGCAACCGTTGGTCAGCATGCTATTCGCCAATTAGCCTATAAGACCTTTATACATATCCATGAATTATCTTTGCGATTTCATTTGGAAAAGCGAACTGGTGGGCTTTCTCGTGTGATTGAGCGTGGCACAAAGGGAATTGAAGCAATCGTTAGATTTTCGATTCTAAATACAGTCCCAACGGTTTTCGAATTTGTTTTGACAGCACTTGTCTTTTATATAGGTTATGGATGGCATTATCTGCTCATAGTTGTAATAATGGTTGGTCTTTACATTTGGTTTACAATTAAGGCAAGTGATTGGCGCATTCGTATTCGGCAAGAAATGAATATGGCAGATACTGAAGCCAATACGCGTGCTGTTGATTCTCTTTTGAATTTTGAAACGGTTAAATATTTTTGCAATGAAACTCTGGAAGCACATCGATTTGATTCCTCGATGGAAAATTATGAAAAAGCAGCAACAAAAATTTGGACATCGTTAAGCTGGCTTAATTTTGGTCAGGCTCTTATTTTTGGTATTGGAATGGCTATTCTGATGTTGATGTCAGCTTATGAGGTTTTTTATGAGACACAAACTTTAGGGGATTTTGTTTTTATTAATGCACTTTTAATACAGCTCTCTATTCCATTAAATTTTATTGGGTCAATTTATCGTGATGTTCGTCAAGGCTTAACTGACATTGAAGCTATGTTTGATCTTTTAGATGTTCAGCAAGAGATTATCGATAAATCAGATGCTCAACCATTAACGGTGAGTTGTGGTACTATTCGGTTTAATCAAGTAAGATTTTCTTATGAAGCGTCTCGTCAGATTCTCAAAGATGTTGATTTTGAAATTCCTGGAGGAAAAACAGTTGCGATTGTTGGACCATCTGGTGCTGGCAAATCGACAATTTCTCGATTACTTTTTCGCTTTTATGATGTCGATTCTGGTTCCATCACAATTGATGGACAAGATATCCGTGATGTAACGCAAAAAAGTTTACGTGAAGCTATTGGCATGGTACCACAGGATACGGTGTTATTTAATAATACAATTGCTTATAACATTTGCTATGGTCGTCCATCTGCTACAGAGGAAGAAATGCGCAAAGCTGCCGAAATGGCACAGATATCAAAATTTATTGAGGTGCTTCCAGAAGGCTTTCAGTCTATGGTAGGTGAGCGTGGACTTAAGCTATCAGGTGGTGAAAAACAACGTGTCGCTATTGCACGGACATTGTTAAAAGCTCCTCCCCTTCTTATTCTGGACGAAGCAACAGCGGCTCTTGATACGGCAACAGAACAGGAAATTCAACAAGCCTTAGATATTGTAAGCCGTGGGCGTACAACATTAATAATTGCTCATCGTCTTTCTACTGTTATCAATGCTGATGAAATTTTGGTTCTTAAAAATGGCCGTATTATTGAAAATGGGACGCATATACAACTGTTACATAAGAAGGGTCTTTATGCTTCAATGTGGAATAAGCAGCTTGAAGCATCGCAAGCTGAAGAAAAATTACGTAAAATGCGTGAAGAAGATGAGATAGGTATGGTTAATCATAAAAAATAAGCTGTGCAAATGTGACCTATAACTTTATATGGAGTGGTTAATTAAGTACATAAAAGGGTAAGGAAGAACCAAAAAATTATTACTTGTTTCAATTATCTATGAATAGGAAATTATATGAGTATTCTACAATCTATCCATAATAGCTTTGTGCCAATTCATAAAGAAGGTTACCCTTTTATCGTAGCATTTTTTATCCTTTCGCTCATTCTTGGTTGGATATGGAGTCCGTTATTTTGGTGTGGTTTACTTCTTACTGTGTGGTGTATATATTTTTTCCGTGATCCATATCGTATCATTCCTTTGAATGCAAATTGGGTTATCTCTCCTGCTGATGGGCGTATTTCATTCGTTGAACCCTGTGTTCCTCCTGAAGAATTGGGATTAGGGAAGGAAGAAATGATCCGCATTTCTGTGTTTATGAATGTTTTTTCATGCCATATCAATCGTATTCCCATAAGTGGGACAGTAGAATCTATAATTTATCGTCCAGGTCATTTTATCAATGCTGAGCTTGATAAGGCTAGTCAATTTAATGAGCGTAATGGGATGGTGATTGACAGCAAACATGGTAAAATCGGTGTTGTGCAGATAGCTGGGATGGTTGCACGTCGAATTATTTGTTGGTCAAAAGAGAATGATTCTGTCGTTACTGGAGAACGATTTGGATTAATTCGCTTTGGTTCTCGTCTTGATATTTATATACCAACTGGAGTGAAACTGCGTGTTGCGGTTGGTCAGATGGCGATTGCGGGAGAAACAGTTTTAGCTTCTTTTGACGATAAGAGTGCTACAACGGATTTCAGATTTGATTAGGACGAACAATGAAAAATTTTTCACTATTTTCTTCATTTAATCCTGAGGGACAGCATGATGATGGTGCAAATCGCTGGCGTTCACCTACACCGATGCGCTATGTCATACCCAATGTCATCACTATTTTAGCGATTTGCGCAGGAATGAGCAGTATTCGTTTGGCTTTTGAGCATCGCTATGAAGCTGCTATTTTAATGGTGCTTTTAGCAGCAATCTTAGATGGCGCTGATGGACGTATCGCCCGTTTGATGGATGGCAGTTCATCTTTTGGGGCGCAGATGGATTCTCTTGCTGATGTGGTTAATTTTGGTGTTGCGCCTGCGCTTATTGTTTACTCCTTTGTTTTAGCTCAAGCACACCAAGTAGGTTGGGTGGCCGCTCTTGTTTATTGTGTTGCTTGTTGTTTGCGGCTAGCGCGTTTTAATGTGATGTTGGATGATAAAAATATACCAAAATGGCGAGGAAATTATTTTGTTGGTGTTCCTGCACCAGCAGGAGCATTATTGCTTTTATTGCCTATGTATTTAGGAGCTCTTGGTTTGATGCCAAGTTGGAGCTGGGCATTGTTTTTTAGTCTTTATACTGTACTTATTGCTTTTCTATTGGTTAGTCGTTTACCGGTCTGGAATGCAAAAACAATTGACCAAAATTTGAGACGTGATATTGTCATACCGTGCATGCTCGGTATTGTTATTTATGTAGGTTTTCTTGCAACTTATACATGGCACACCTTATTAATTACAGCTGTTTGCTATATGATTTTTCTCCCTTGTAGTTTTGTAGCTTATCATAAACGAGCGATTTTGGAAGAAAAAAAGATCAACACAAAAACTATCCAAAAATCATAGAGCTTTATATTTTACAAAAAAACAAAAGGAAAAAGAACTTCAAGTTAGTTTTTTTGTTTCTGTTCTATGTCTATATTCAATCAGGAGCATGATAATCCATAAATCTATTTTTACGGACATTAAAGAGTTTGCCTGTTTCTTTTAAATAAGGTGAGGCTAAATGTGCTATTTTTTCTGCAACTTCTTGTGGTGAGGGAAGAGTTTGAGGATCTTCACCAGGTATGGCTTGTGCACGCATGGCAGTGCGTGTTGCACCGGGATCAACACAATTAATTTTGATAGGGGTTTGTTTTAGCTCTTCTGCCCAGCATCGAGCAATAATTTCCAAAGCAGCTTTAGAGGCAGCATAAGGTCCCCAAAAAGCACGTGCAACATGAGCAACGCTTGAGGATAAAAAAATTGCTCGTCCAGCATCAGATTTACGCAATAGAGGTTCTACGGTTTTCATTAAGCGCCATTGGCTGATGAGATTTATTTGAAAAACATCTTCAAATACAGCATTCTCGATATGGGATACTGGTGAGAGCATCCCAAGAATTCCTGCATTTGCAACGATAATATCAAGTTTTTTCCAGCGTTCAGCAATTGAAACGCTAAGAGTATCAATATTTTCCATATGATGTAAGTCAAGTGGAACGAGTGTTGCATGTGCGCCTTTTTCTCGGATTTTATTATCAAGTTCAGTGAGTCCACTTATTGTTCGTGCAAGAGCGATAATATGAGCACCGCGTGCTGCGAGCTCTAATGCTAAATGGTAGCCGATACCTCTTGAAGCACCGGTAATAAGTGCAACACGACCAAAGAGACTAAAATCAGGTTTTGTCATCATTAATTTCTTGTTTTAAGAACGGACTCTTGATGAATTTGGGGAATGCTTTCTTGATCAACGAGATGTGTAGGGTAATGTCCAGTAAAATAATGATCAGTAAATTGCGGATCAGTATTATTTCGTTTTTCTCCTGCCACAGCAAGATAAAGACCATCCGTTGAAAGAAATTCTAATGAATCGGCTCCAACAAAATTGCACATGGATTTTAAATCTGGATATTGATTAGCCAACAGGCTTTCAACTTTAGGTGTATCAATACCATAGAAATCGGGATAAAAAATCATAGGGCTAGAAATGCGCATATGAACTTCTTTTGCTCCCGCATCACGGAGCATTCGTACAATCTTGAGGGATGTTGTCCCCCGTACAATGGAATCATCGACAAGAATAACACGTTTTCCTTTGATGACAGAACGATTTGCAGAATGTTTTAATTTTACTCCAAACGCGCGAATTTGTTGTGTTGGTTCAATAAATGTGCGGCCAACATAGTGGTTACGAATAATACCAAGCTCAAAAGGAATTCCAATTTCTTGTGCATAGCCAATTGCAGCAGGTGTTCCGCCATCGGGAACGGGGACTACGACATCACCCTCACAAGGTGCTTCTTGAGCTAAATGGATTCCCATATTTTTACGTACCGTGTAAACACTCCGCCCTCCAACAATTGAATCAGGACGTGCAAAATAAACATATTCAAAAAGGCAAAGTTTCTCTGGCCTATCATTCTCTGGTTCTATAATTTTTTTAGTAATTTCCCCATTTTTCTGTATTTCACAAATGATAATTTCTCCATTTTTGACATCGCGCACATATTTTGCTCCAATAATATCAAGAGCACAGGTCTCAGAACAAAAAATTGGTTTACCATCAAGCTCACCCATCACGAGAGGTCGAATCCCTGTAGGATCCCGTGCAGCAATAAGCTTAGTACGTGTGAGTGCCAACATGGCATATCCACCTTCCACTTGCCGAATAGCATCAACAAAGCGATCAGAGGATGATTCATAACGGGAACGTGCAATGAGATGAAGAAAAACTTCTGAATCTGATGTTGATTGACAGATAGCACCAGAAGCAATGAGTTTGCGGCGTAATGTAAGACCATTGGTAAGATTGCCATTATGAGCAATAGCAATCCCTCCAGCTTTTAATTCTGCAAAAAGAGGCTGAACATTGCGTAATGCTATTTCTCCAGTTGTTGAATAACGGGTATGTCCGATAGCAAGTTTCCCCGGTAGTCGAGCGAGCGTTGCGGGGTTTGTATAGTGATCACCGACAAGACCTAGATGCTTTTCTTGATGAAACATTTTATTGTGGTAAGAGACAATACCAGCTGCCTCTTGTCCACGATGCTGAAGTGCATGAAGCCCGAGAGCCGTTAATGTTGCGGCATCTTCATGACCAAGAATACCAAAAACTCCACACTCTTCATGAAGGGTATCGTCATCTAATGAAAAATTCTGACAGGAAACTTCGCTTTTTATCATCATATTCTTTCAGTTGTGATATGAAGAGTGGTTTTTCATACTTCATATATTATTTAGAACTTTTTCTCTATGAAGAATTATTTCGCATTTGGCTGAATTACTTTTTCATGAGAGTGTTTACCCTGTGTCTTAGTATCGTCTGTTTTAAAAATTTTTTCTGCTTTTTCGAGAACAGTGTCGAGGTCTTTAGGAAGGATTTTCCAAACTTTTTGTCCCAGTGAATCTAAGAGAGGTTTTGTTGTTGCATTTTTTAACCAGTTAGCTTGGTGTTCCGGTTTAATAAGCGCATTAATGAGGAGCATACCGATAACCATGATAAATAAACCACGAAGCGCCCCAAAAACAAAACCGATAGTACGGTCAAGGATACCAATCCGACTATCAATAATAAAATCGGATATTTTCATTGTAATAATTGAAGTAATAATAAGAACAACAACAAAGATCGTAAATAATGTTGTGATCAATGCAATCATTTTATTAGAGAGATATTGCTCAAAGAAGGGCAAGAAAGGCTTGAATAAAAACAGTGTGGCACCAGCTGCGATTGCCCAGGAAACCAAAGAGAGTACCTCGCGTGAAAATCCTCGAAGCATAGCGAGAAAAGCGGATAACAGGATGACTGCTACGACAATTCCATCAAGGACTGTTATGACCATTTGTTTGTTCCTTATCCATAAAGTTGTGTTTTTTAAGTTAGTATACAAATGCGTTTCTTGTTATGCTATTTTTTATTCTTATAGCAAGGGTCTTTTGTATTTTGTAGAGTTTTTTCTATATTATCATACGTGGAGCGTGGATCATTTTTTACCTGTAGTAATGGCAGCGACCAGTTCAGGAAGGTCAGAGAATGTTGTTTGTTGAAAATTAAGCAATTGCATCTTTTCTGTTGTAGTAGTGGAGTGAACGGCTCCCTGAAACCCAAGTTTTTTTGCTTCATTGATGCGTTGTACTGAATGCGCAACAGTGCGGGTAGCTCCTGAAAGGCTGATTTCACCAAAATAGACATAATCTTTTGGAAGAGGAATGTTTGCAAGAGAGGATACCAAAGCTGCTGCAACAGCTAAATCAGCTGCTGGTTCTGCTATGCGATATCCACCCGCAACGTTAAGATAGACATCGTGTTGTCCAAAGCGAACTCCACAATGAGCTTCTAAAACAGCAAGAATCATTGAAAGACGATTTCCATCCCATCCCACAACAGCGCGTCGTGGTGTTCCAAGTGAAGAGGGAGCAACAAGCGCTTGAATTTCTACGAGTATAGGGCGTGTTCCTTCCATTCCTGCAAAAACAGCTGTGCCTGGTGCTTTTTCATTTCGTTCACCTAAAAAAAGTTCGGATGGATTTATGACTTCCCGCAATCCTTGATTAGACATTTCAAAAACACCAATTTCATCCGTTGGTCCAAAGCGGTTTTTTACAGTTCTAAGGATTCGATAATGATGCCCCCCTTCACCTTCAAAATAGAGAACAGCATCAACCATATGTTCTACAACACGGGGACCAGCAATTTGTCCATCTTTTGTAACATGCCCAACAAGGACAACAGCTGCTCCTGTTTTTTTTGCAAAGCGGATCATTGCTTGAGCACCAATACGCACTTGTGTGACCGTACCTGGTGCTGAATCCGCTGCATCAGACCATAGAGTTTGAATGGAATCGATAATAACCATATCAAGGTCTTTATGTTCGTTTAATGTTGCAAGAATATCTTCAACATTGGTTTCAGCGGCGAGTTTAACTTTTGTATTTTCAGCACCAAGTCTTTGTGCACGAAGGCATATTTGTGCAATGGCTTCTTCACCTGAAACATAGATGACATTATGTCCCTTTCGCGATAAAGCAGCAGCGGTTTGTGTGAGTAATGTTGATTTTCCAATACCTGGATCTCCACCAACAAGTAATGCTGATCCACGAACAAATCCCCCACCAGTAACACGATCAAACTCATCGATGCCAGAATGGATGCGCGGAGCATCTTGAAGATTTCCAGAAAGAGACGTAAGGGCAACTATACGTCCTTTACGGATATTTTGCATTGGTCCACTAGCAATACCACTATTTTCATTTTCTTCGCTAAGGGAATTCCATTCGCCACAGGAATTGCATTTCCCAGCCCAGCGTGAATGAATGGTTCCACAATTTTGGCAAATAAATTGAAGACGGTTACGTGCCATGATGATTTAACCAATTTGTTCTGGAAGATAATGACTATCTGCCAGATCACTGAAGCGTGTAAAATCAGACTGAAAGGCAAGATGAACGGTCCCTGTTGGCCCATGGCGCTGTTTTGCGACAATAACGTCAGCTTTTCCAAAAGCTTTATCCATTGTATTTTGCCATCTTTCATATTCAAGCGTGCCTATCTTTGGTTCTTCATTTTTGAGATAATATTCTTCACGATAGACAAAAAGCACGATGTCAGCATCTTGCTCAATAGAACCAGATTCTCGTAAATCGGAGAGTTGTGGACGTTTATCTGTACGATTTTCAACTTGGCGGGAAAGTTGTGAAAGAGCAATGATAGGAATATTCAATTCTTTCGCCAATGCTTTTAATCCTGTAGTAATTTCTGTAATTTCTTGAACACGATTTTCAGAGGAACGCTTTGAATTGCTTGTCATTAACTGGATATAGTCAATAATTAAAACATCCAAACCGTGTTGTCGCTTGAGACGGCGTGCGCGTGCTGCCAATTGCGTGATTGAAATACCGCCAGTTTGATCGATATAAAGCGGTGCTTTTTGTAAGCGATTCATTGCACGGATGATTTTTGCAAATTGTTCTTCTGTGATATTTCCACGGCGGATATCAGAAGAAGAAACCTCTGTCTGTTCAGAAATAATACGAGTTGCTAGCTGTTCTGATGACATTTCCAGCGAGAAAAATCCAACAACGCCTCCTTCATTTTCCTGTTTTGAGCCATCACGCTTGCAAGCATTGGCAATATTAAAGGCAATATTGGTAGCAAGAGAGGTTTTCCCCATACCAGGGCGTCCAGCGAGGATAATGAGATCAGATTTTTGTAATCCTCCCATTTTTTCATCAAGTGTTTTAATATGAGTAGCTATTCCTGATAAGTGAGATGAACGCTTTTTGGCAGCACTTGCCATGTCAAGAGCTTTTTTGACAGCTTCATTGAAGTTTTCAAATCCCCCTCCATATTTTCCCTTTTCTGCGAGTTCAAATAAATGTTGTTCAACTGTTTCAATTTGCCTAGATGGTGTAAGCTCTACAGGAGCATCAAAGGCCGTATTAACAACTTGAGTTCCAATATTAATCAACGAGCGTCTGAGAAAAAGATCATAGATGACCCGCCCATAATCTTCGGTATTAATGATTGTTACGGCTTCTTTGGTTAAACGAACAACATAATTATATACGGTAATATCGGCAATTTTTTCTTCCGCTGGAATGAAGGGTTTTATGGTAACCGGATCTGCAACTTTTCCTTTTTCGATAAGATGGGATAAAACAGCGTAGATTTTTTGATGCAGTGGTTCAAAAAAATGTTCAGGCTTCAAAAAATCTGAAACGCGATCATGAGCTTCATTGTTGATGAGAAGTGCTCCAAGAAGGGCCTGTTCAGCTTCGATATTATGTGGGAGTTGTTGGAAAGAAGGAGGCTCTTCTTTATGTGAAGAGTTAAAATTAATGACGCTGGTTTCTTCCATGACAGTTTCTCTCATCAAAATTTCGCATTTAACTATTTTTGGCAATCAATCGAGCAATTTATATAAAAAGGATAGGAGACAAAATCTTCGTTTTTTCAATCCTTTTTTGTGTTCTCTTCAATTTCTGATTCATTCTTTGCCTATTACTGGAGCTTATTCCTTTATATTTTCATAATATAGAAATTTTAGAAAATATGTAAATTTTCTAAATTGCACTTTTGGTGTTTTAAAAAAAACACAATGCTGTATCTTAAATGTTTTAATGTTATGGGATGCTAAAACTTTAGTATCGCACTAAGTAAAATTATTTTTCTTTATAATAAGAATTATTTTAAATAAGAAGGAACGATACAACCAATTTACACCTTTATAGAAAGATCATTTTTTAAATTAGGGGCTGAGAAATTTTGATTTCTATTTTAATAAAAAATGGGTGGGAATATTTTTTCTGACTATTTTTATACACCATACTAAAGATTATTTTTTTCATAAGAATTTAGTTTTCATGACAACACAACCGAACATTTAGCCTAAAAGGCTAAATGTTCGGTTGTGTATCAATATTGTTCAATGATAAAAAAACAGAAAGTGCAAGATAGAGAATAAAAATATTAGTTAAGCTTCTTTATCAATGTCATTTGCATCATTATCGTTGATTTCTTCTGTTGATAGCTCTTCCTGTTTTTCTTCTACTGATTCTTTTTGGATATCATAGATTGCTTCAGCAGAAGTTAGAGTTTCACCTTCTGCTTGGCGTTGTGCTTCATTGGCTGAACGTGCAACATTAATGATCACAGAAATTTGAACTTCAGGGTGTAGACTAAGAGTGATGGTGTGGAGGCCAATCGTTTTTATTGGATGATTCAGTTCAATCTGATTGCGTCCAATAGAAAATCCTTCATTTGTTATAATTTCAGAAATATCACGCGTTGTTACAGATCCGTAAAGTTGTCCTGTTTCACCAGCTGAACGAACGGCAATAAATGATTTACCATCAAGTTTTTCAGCAATTTTTTGTGCTTCACTTTTGCGTTCAAGATTACGCGCTTCAAGTTGTGCACGTTGTATTTCAAAATGTTTTTTATTAACTTCATTAGCGCGCAAAGCTTTGCCTTGAGGTAAAAGGAAGTTACGTGCGTAACCATCCTTAACCGAGACAATATCACCCATTTGACCAAGACGAGGAATGCGCTCAAGTAGAATAATATCCATAGTTTATCCTTTCGAAAAAATAAATTTAGTGAAGTTTTTTGCGTGATTCAAAGTTGTATTGAATAGCTGCCCAAATACCCATCAAGAGCATCATGAAAGAAATAGGTGGAGCAAAAATGACGGTTAAAATGGCAATATAAACAAGAGAGAGTATGAGAATACGGCCATTGATTCCTTTTGTAATATTATGGAGATATGCTAAACCACTGATTAAGATGGTGACAGTATAAGCAGTGCTAAAGACAAGTGCGCTCAAATTGAGAGAAGCGCTCAATTCAACCATTGATACTAAGCAAACAACAATAAAAATAATAATTCCAGAAATTGGAACACGCAGAGTATTGCTCCAATCATCACGAGGCCTTTTCAGCCACTTCATATGTTGAGCTGTTATTATCGAAAAATAAAGATTACCAATGAGAAAAATCAAACTATAAATTGTTAGAGCGATAGCTGTTAAAGTTGCTGCATTCGCCATTAAAAAATCACTAAAAGCGAGTATATCTGTTTCTTTTAGTGACTGGGATTGTTGCATGGCTTGTGCTATATCTGTAGTAACTTTTTTTGCAATAAGAGGTGTAGATGGACGGGTTTGGATATAGAGCCCGATGAAGGTCGCTATAAGGGCGATGAAGTTTGTTAAATGAAAAATAACTGATGATAGTGGATACCATATCAGTGTATTTTCCTTATGATCTGGTCGTGCAAGCCCAAGGAGCCAAGCAGCATAGACAGCAGGAAGAAAAAATAACAACATAAAGCTAAGAGCAGTATAGATATTAGTGGTTATAATAAAAATAACAGTTGCACTTATGAGTGCAACGAAGCTGGCTAATGTTCCTTGACTAAAAGCAACTATAAAAATTGGGAATGAAAGAAAGCAACTAAGAAGAAGAGAAAAATAGGGTGCGATATTCGCAACACTGATGATTGCCATTCCTATGACAACAGCAAAAAGCCCCGCCAAAATACCGGTCATTATCTTATAAAAATGAAAGTTTTTCATTTATCGCTGTCCTGCCTTTTGCAGTTAGGGGCAATTACAATGCCTCAACTTTTGATATCTTTACGTCGTATATAGCCCACAATCAATTATTTTACCAGATCATACAGGAAAAGCGACTGGGGAGTTTCCCCAGTTGCGTAATGTGTTGATAACTTACCTTATAACGTATGGAAGTAATCCTAGAAAACGAGCACGCTTAATGGCATTCGCTAATTCACGCTGTTTTTTTTGACTAACAGCTGTAATCCGCGAAGGAACGATTTTCCCTCGTTCTGAAATATAACGTTGCAATAATTTGACATCTTTGTAATCAATTTTAGGAGCATTAGCACCTAAAAACGGACATGTTTTACGACGACGATGAAAAGGACGACGTGTTGCAGTTTGATTCATATCGGTCATCACTCTACTCCTTCTATAGCATCTTCACGTTGACGACGCGGAAAGCGAGGGCGCTCCTCATCGTGACCATTACGATCAATACGTGAAAATAGAGGAGATTTCTCTTTTTCGTGTTTTTCTACGCGAATGGTCATATAACGCAAAATGTCTTCATTGATACGCATTTGGCGCTCAACTTCAGCAATTGCTGCGGCTGGTGCATCGATATTAACCAGTACATAATAAGCTTTACGATTTTTGCGAATACGATAAGCGAGGGGACGAAGCCCCCAATTTTCTACACGCCCAACTTTTCCACCATGCGCTTCAATGACACCTTTGTAGACACTCAAAAGTTCATCAATTTGTTGCGGTGCAATATCCTGTCGGGCAAGGAACATATGTTCATAAAGAGCCATTGCTTTGCCTTTCTTCAATTAAACTTTACCGGTTTTAGCGCAAAGCCTCTGCGACTTGTCTTTTTTGGAACTCCAAAGAAGAAAGGACGCGCTTACAATCTGAGACATCCGAGAGCGGAGACACAGGAGGTCAGAAACATTGCGTTTCCTACTGGTAACTTTCCAGCCCTCCGTTCAACCTCCAGCCAAAGTGCCGGTAACAAACATTTGACGTTTACAACTTATCTTTTAAAATAGCAAGTTTATGCGTATAAAAAAATTGATTTATTAAATCTTGATATATTTCCTATAGAGTTTACCCTTTTTACAAAAAGATGATGCTGTAAAGCCACAAAGATGAGGCAAGGAAGAATGGATTATTTAAACTGGATTGATATTGCGCTTTTTAAAATGCTTACAGGCAATCATCAATCTTGGCCGATTTTAGTTGCGTTTAGTATTTTTTGTGCGAAATTTTTGATTTATATTATTCCACTACATCTTTGTGTGTTATGGTTTTATGGTGAAGAGAAAGAGCGATGTGTAGCACTAAGTATTTTTGTGAGTATTTGTGTGTCTCTTTTTATAGGTTATCTCATTTCTCTTATTTATTTTCATCCACGCCCATTTGTTATGGGGTTAACGGCACCACTGATTAAGCATCGTGCAACCGCTTCTTTTCCTAGCAATCATGCTTTGACATTTGCATCTTATATGGCAAGCCTTTATTTTTATAGATACAAAATTGCGTCTCAGTTTGCAGCGGTGTTTTTATGTTTGATTTGTTGGGGGCGTATCTTTGTTGGTGTACATTATCCTCTTGATGTTTTAGCGGGTACAATTTTAGGCAGTTTTATAAGCTGGGGTATCATTCAGTTTATAGCACCGTATTTTCCTAAGTTTTTATATCAAATTCCGTCATTCGTTAAGAAAAGACATAAAAATCAATAAGTCGTGTTAAAAACAAGGGAATTTATGGCTATTGATTCTATTCTCTGTCTTGAGATGAATGATATTCTCTTTCACATCTTTCCAACCAATTCGTACCGTATCACTACGGCGTAGATCCGTATACAAAAGAACATCAATCCATACGCGCTCGTGTGTACCACGGGATCAATGGTGATAATATTTCTCAACATCTTCTTCTGTCCAAACAGGAAACCCCTCTTTGTTGCTGTAAGCTGGTCTTTTTACTCCTACGGTTGGATTGTTTTCTAAAAGCTCTTGATCAATTGCCCAATTAAAAAGACCATTAAGTACTTTTATAAAATTGTGAGCAGCTGTTATTTTTTCCTTGCGGCGTTCAACATCAGCTATAATATGTTTCTTTTCGATGGCTTTGTAGGGAATATTTCCTATGGAATCGCATACCTTCATTAAAATGAGTTCTCTTTGTCTTTTCGTACTTTTAGCGAGGCTATGCCAATGAACGCTATTAAAATACTGTTTGAGCAGCCATGCAAATGAACCTTCAACAAGTTTACCTACTTTGGATTTAGGAAGGATCAGCCCTTGTAATTGGGCAAGGGCGCTTTTGTAATTATCAACAAACTCTTGCGTTCCATAGGTTCCTCGTACTCTAATACGTTTCCCATGACCAATACGCACATACCATATAATTTTTCCATATTTGGTAATTTGTTTAACAAGATGAGGGGGACGTGGTTTAGGCGTGGGGCGGGACTATAAGATGATATCAAGGTCGCATTTATCGTTTAAAGAATTCCAAATGTTATCAGTTTGTGCTGCTGAATTTGGTATTGGGATATCGGATTTGAGATAGATGAGCAGTTCACCGGTAGGCTTTATTTTTATTAATTCGCATCCTTGTTTTTTTGCTTCTCTTAAGGCGCGAGCAATAGCCGGTTGTGTTATAGCAGCGGGGCGAGGTGCCATGTTTATTCTCCTTTCTTAGATGCAATTTACCTGTGGCGTGAATCACGCATTTCTTGAAAGTTGT
The DNA here is from genome assembly GCF_055796185.1 of Bartonella sp. P12B. Lineage (NCBI taxonomy): Bacteria > Pseudomonadati > Pseudomonadota > Alphaproteobacteria > Hyphomicrobiales > Bartonellaceae > Bartonella > Bartonella sp. P12B. Next base: position 135,832 of record NZ_JBTTDI010000004.1, read on the forward strand.
TCTGAGAGGGTGGGGGTGCTAGGAGGCGGTAAATTGCACCCCCATAGGGTTTAAGCAGCTTTAGTCGAGATCTTTTGTATCTCTTGCTCTATCTCTGCTAAAAAGGCTTCGACAGCTTGGTTAATACTGTTAATCTGTTCTTCATCACGGTGCACACGTTTGACTTTCATACGTAAGTGAGATGATTGATGCATGCGAAAGCGTGGATCATAGCTTACAAAATCACACCATTTTCGTCCTGTACAGGCCATTTGGAATTGCATTTGTGCGTGATATTCCGGTTTGATTTGGTCATCGATACAAAAACGCATATGGATCTTGGACATTTGACTTCGATTAACCCCTCTTCTCCAATAAGCCCATCAGGGCTAGCCCCAGCCATTTTTATTGTCGGATGAGGGACAAAGCCGCATTTTATGATATTGGCATCATAAATGAAGCCATATTCTTGCAAGGCATCCTCTTCATGTTCAATTCCCCATCGCATCTCTTCGGTTTCATAATGGGGGCTTATTTCTCCTGTCATATTATTTGCAGACCATACATTTCTTGAGTTTTTTTCTTTTAGATATTTCATAATGATAGGGTAAAAGAGGTCATGTGATACTTGGAAAGCATTATGTTTAATAACAGTTACTTGCCCTTTTGTTGGCCTTTTTTCAGAAAGGATTATTTATTAGATAAGTCTTGTCTCTACAGATATTTATCGCATAGGCATTTGGGATTTTAGATCTTAAAATTGTGGAGATTTTATTGACAATTGTTTTCCAAGTATCTGTAAGATTAAGAATGCCGTCACAGTTTTTTTAATTTTGGTAATAGGTTATAATTTCCGCATGATGAAGTGTATCGCATTCAATAATGCTAAGATGCTTATTTTATATGATTGGGTTCATAAAAATAGAAATCTTCATCCGGATTATTTGGTGAAAAAAGCTGCAAAAATTGTTTATTTTTATGCTATAAAAAATGTTTATCATCAGCTTTCACTCCAGACTATTAGCCTTTAAAATTTTCCTGAAAGATTCAATATCTTTTTTCTTTTTAGCGCATGCGCTGATATTTGTTTACGTACCGTTTTAAAAATCCTTCTTCAACCAATGTACGTCTTAATCTTGCAAAATCTAAAGTAAAGAGGCTGCATATCTTTGAGACTTCAGTTTCGCTATAAACTTTCTCCATTTGAAATGCTGTACTAATTTTTGTAAGCATATCCTCTGTTTCTAGGGAGCGGTCATTTAAATTTTCCATATTTCGTATGTTTTTATCTTCTAATGCTTGCCATAATGTATCTACCGCTTGAAATCCCTCTTTTGTATTTTGAATAAGACCAAGATTCAAAAGACGATTAATGGATTTATGAATGCTTTTGGCATCTGAATTGACATGTTTAAAAATATCGGAAAGATTTTTAGCACCAAGTATAATTGCTGCATAAACAACGCGTAAAGTGGGTGAGGTCATTGCAGAAATTAAAGAATTGCGAATGTTACGTTTGTGAAGTGTTTCTTTTCCCATAGGCAAAATATCGCTTCGAATGGGAAGCTCATTGATCTCTCTTAATTCTGATTGTAACGATTGTGAGCGTACAACTTGTTCGGCATTGGTGCGTTTACGGACGATACCGAGACCGCTTTGGCGATATTTATGGTTTTCGGGGAATGTTAAAGCTTCATAGGAATTATCAAGCCGATAGAGGATTTCTTCCCAGATAGGGGTTCTTACACGCCGAACGCGTTGTTTGTCATCAAGAGCAACTGCTGTCGTCATTGTTGGTTCATGGAGACAAAGATAACCACCAGGAGCGATATGTTCCCAAAGGGTTATAATAAATCGTACGTCATCTGCTGGAGTTCCAGCATCGATCCAAGCAAAATCTATCGGTCCCCAAGATTTGATTGTCTGTTCATCGAGGGAGAAAAAATTCTCATTGATAAATGTTACAGTATCTTTTTCAATATTGGCATTGAGGAGTTTTTGCCATGCTTCTTCCGCTGATTGACCTTCTGCCGTAAAATCATCAATTGTGATAAGTTGTGGTTCATAATTTTCAGGAACTCCTGAGGGGTCAAGCAAAGCTGTGCGTTCCTCCCAATGAGAAGATTCGAGAAGCTTTTTATCTTGTTGCCATGATAATTTAGCTTTTTGAAGAGCTTGAGCAATAAAGCATGTGCTATCGCCTGCACCGATTTCAATGACTTTGCGTGGTCTTAGCATTTGAATAAGTGTATAAATGAGTTCAGCACTCTTTTCTGTTCCCATGCCAGGTCTTATCAGGTGCATCTTTTTATCTTTCTAATGTTACCAATCGTAACATTCCTGCTTTAACAAAAAGTTTTATTGAATCGTTTACAGGGTGTTGAATAGGTATCGGTGCTGAAGCACTCTTTAAGAAATGTTTTGTTTTTTCATTAAGCCGGATTGTGCGTCCATTGAGCTGGTTGATGGCAAAGTAGTCGATTGGAGAGTGAGTGATGAAGCATGTTGGTTCTCGTAAAAGTGCTGTTGCTTTATCCTCTGAAAATGCTTGTTGATCTGTCTCAATGATCCCATGCCGTACCAGTGATATCAAAAGTCTTCCGGCAGAAAAAAGAGAACCATTGAATTGTATTTCTTTCAATGATTGCACAAAACAGCCTTTATGAAGTGCTTCAGAGGTCAAGAAGTCAAATCCACCGAATGCAGCTCCTTTCGTAGAAACAGCAGTGATGGATTGAATTTGACGTTTTCCAATTAAGGCAGGTTTATCTTTTTTTATCTGCACATCTTTTGCCCATTGAATACGTGCCAAGGAATTTAATTCACATGGATAAACAGCTAAAGAATTTATAGCTGTGGGCGGTGTAGGTTTTTGCAATTCAAGGGAGTGGACGTGCTCATTACAATCATGTTGCATATAGTCTGCAAGTTGCCATGCATATCCGCCTGTTCCATTATAAAAATTTAAGCCTATCGGGTCTTGTTGCATAATGTTAAATCGACTTATTTAACTCTTTCGAGGTTGCACGTTGTTGAAAGGTTTGTTCGTTCATATTATTTAGAGTAGGGACTAAAGAGATTGGTTCATAAGGGGCTGCATCATTTCAAAAGAAACAATTTTTCGAGTATTTGTAGAAACTTTAAGCTTGTTGCATGGTTTGCTTTAGAGAAAAAGCGCATATTTCTGCTAACCATAGTTAGCTTCCTTTTTTTGTACAGTGCTATTTAATACAAAACCTAAAATACCTACGGTTATGGTAGCGATGCCGATTGCAAGGAGAGTGTTTTGGGTATTATGCACGCTCACAAAACCAGCTCCCATAAAACCAATACATACGGATGTTTGTATGATGAAGACATAGGCAGGCATTTGATTGTTTCTATGTTCTTTTTGAATAGTTTTCATCATGAAGCTTGCCATAAGGGCATTTTGTACGCCATTGGCTGCTCCAAGGATGAAAAATGAAACCATCATTAACCAGACAAAATCTGTTAAGGAAAAACAGAAAACTCCAAAACCAATGGTTGTCGCAGCCAAAGATGCTCCAGCGGCATTGCCAAAGCGTTGAAAAAGGTTGGAGAAGCAGAGTGGACCAACTACTAATCCTAGGCTTATCATGCTTGCGATCATTCCATATGTTTGTGCACTTAAATCAAGATTGGTACGAATGCGGACAATGGATAAAACATTGAGAGCAGAGGTGAGTATGATGGTAATAATGAGTGGCGTAAGAGCATAGAGAACATTTTTTTTACGCAATAATCCCCTTACGTCTAACCCTTTTTTAGTTTGCTCGGATGTGTTGATTTTTTCTTGATGCATTTTTAATATTTTTACACAGAATGTAGTGATAAAGGTTGCACAGAGAACGATGATTGAAAGCGCAAACAACCCTCTTTGTCCGTTTGATACACCATACAACAGTCCCCCTAACAGTGGGCCACCAATATAACCAAGGTTGCGAACAGTTTGGATGATACGATTGATGAAGTCTAACTGGTGATTATTCTTTGCTAATTCAGGGACAGCAACGAGGATTGCAGACCAAAAGAGTGAACCAGCACATCCTAGTGCAAAAGAAATGGCGATATAAGACCAGAATTGGTTTATGATTGCAGCTACGGCTATAAATAGTGCTTGAAACAATAAAATAGCAGGCACTGCACGGGGGGGGGTGAGCAGATGCAAGAGCCGTGGTGCAACTGGTCCAGCACAAACTGCACCGATAAGTCCGGCTAACAAGAGCATTGAAATAGAAGCTGTGCTTTTTGCTAAGTGGAGAGCAAATGTAACTTGAGCTGTTTCATCGGCAAAGCTACTCAGGGCTAAGACAAGAAAAAAGCAAATTCGGGCAAGAATAATGGTTTTTTTCTTTATCAAAGCGTTCCCCAAGATGCTAAAGCTTTTACGATTTTTAAGGTTTCTTTCCACATAGCAGGTGTGTATGATTTATCATTTAGTTTTGCTAAGTCGATTTTCTTTCCCGCGGAAAGTTGAGACAGAAAGCTCTCTAGATAAGCGCTACATTTAAAACTGGCACAATGCCCATTTGCGGCGATGAGCAGTTCTTTTGTTTCAGGTAAACAAATCCATTGGAGAGTGGCAGAGGGGCGAAGCATGATTTCACTCTCAATTTCGGATACATCAATAAGAGGGCGACTGATGCATAAACGCGAACTTGTATCGCAAATTAATTGGCCAATAAGCATCCGGCGTTTTAGAGAGCCATTGGCAATTTCGGAGTTTAGAGCCGATAGCTGAAAACTGTTCTCAGGGTTTAAACTTACTCTACCCGATGTTCGAATATCATGTCGTGTCCGCTCATCAATATGGAGTAAATGAGAAATATACTCTCTATGCTTCTGCACATCATTTGCTGTTTCCCAAAAGGCGATATTGATGTTTACGGCAATATTCTTTCCAGTTTCGGCAACATGGAAGGCATTATGAGGGAAGTATGCAACACGATCAGTACGATTTTGTAGTGCGATTGCTGTTGATTTGTGTGCTTCATATTTGGGATGTTTTAGCCCTTGGAGGTCTTTACGTGTACTGGGCCATGCGAACATTGTTTTCCCATCCCGTAGAGTAAAGCCGAAATTATGGGCATGATCCACATGGATACCAACATGCGTAGAGGAATATCGACCGATAAAACAATCAATATCTACTCGTCCACCTGGCCGAAAGCCCAAAGAGTGTGCTAACTGATCTGCAAATCTTTTTGCTACGTCCCACATAATTGGGGTGGCCGCGTATAATCCATAATACATGACCCCCCATTCTTTTCCCTCAGCACAGCGATCAACGCGGGTTATATATTCATCTATAGTTTTATCAGCATTCAAAGCAAGAAAGTCTGGAAGAGGATTTGGGGTGCGCTCTCCATTAATAACCGTTACTGCTTCAGATTGAGAGTTAAGCGCTGAAAGTTTATTCGGATTTTTTGCGTATTGCTTTAAAGCAGACAAAACATCCCCTTCATGAAAAGGGATGCTTGTAATTGACAATTCAACTGCTTGCTTAGCCCAAACTTCTTGAGAAAAGCCTTCAGAAAACAATTTAAACATGACAATGAAATACGCTAAGCTCTCTTACACTGAATATATTGAATGCATGCAGGTTCTCACCCATAATACATTACTGAATTTCATGTAATACATTTATACCGCAGTTTTCTTCGCAAGTTTGAGAATCAATACGTTGAGCGTATTTAGTGCTGCTCAAAGGTGGTGCAACATCATCGGCAGTTAATTCAGAGACTTTTTCTAATTCATGAAGTGAGATATTCATATTTCCCCCCTTAATAGTTGATAAAAATTAATGATAAAAAAACAAATTACCATTGCCAGTGAAATTAGCAGAGATTTTATTTTTTGTCAAATAGCATGTTAATTGAAAGCATCGCTCGGTTTTTTGTATAAATTAACTGTATTGTTTCAAATACAAATTTTTGATCATCAAGGTATTTGACAAAAGTAATGCCTCTCGTCATCTCTTGTTTTCACTTTTTAAAAGTGAGAGTAACCGGACATTTTATATTGGTGCTGTTTATAAATGCTTATACAGTGAATAGGGTATCCCTTATACCAAAGGATTCATATAAGAATGTTCATTGATTTAGTAAAACAGGAAATTCTTACTAAGACCTCCTTTAAGATAAGAATAAGCGCAGGACAGCAAAGCATGTGATAACGATTATTTTAAAACAAGAACGGGTACCAAAATAAAGTAATTAAGAGCAAGTTTGTAATAAGAAGCTGTCCATACTGTACAGCTTCTTATTATTTTCATGTACTTTGCATTAAAAGTTTTTCAAAGCACAAAAGAATCTTTACGGCTTCGATAACCATAATAGCCACAAACACTGGAAAGTATGGCACCAATTAAGCCTCCTAAAAAACCCCACCATCCCATGTGGGAGGCTGTTTTAGCTGCCTTATTCGCAGTATGACGTGCGTCCTTCATGGTTGTGTCTAATTTTTGAGAAAGTGTATGAGCTTGTGCTTCAAGAGTTTTAATGGCTTGTTCGGTTTTTTCCTCTGCTGTTTGATAAAGATGAAGTGCACGGTTCGCGGTTGTTTGTGCATCCGCATGTGTCATCCCATTATTCATCAAGGCGTTGATGATATCGTTTTCATTGATCTTTTCTGTAATGGCTTCTATACGATCAGAAAGACGATCACTAAGATCTTTCAGAGTGACTCGGTAGTGAGAAGGATCATTTTTGAAAGCAGTTATTGCTGATCCAATATCTTTAAGAGCGGCTTGATAAGATTGCTGTAAGCGATCCGGATTGAGGGCGGGAATGTCACTTTTATTGAAAAGGGTGCGTAATTTATCGCGCAATTTATCAAAATCAATGCCATTGTCTTTTATCTCACGCAAAACGGGTTCAAAACTTTCGTTGTTTAATTTTGAAAGGTAGGGAACAAGATTTGTTTTGAGATTGTCTCCGGTTTGTTGGATTGCCGAAGTGCTTTCTACAACAGTTTTAGCGCCTATTTTTGCTGTACTTGAAACCACGTGAATGGCTTGTAGGGCCATGATAAGGGTTAACAGAGCCCAAGTTAAAAAACCATGAAGTGTGCCTGATGATTCTGCAAAACGCCCAGCAACAAAGCCTCCTAAGGCAAGGCTGATCAACATGACGATAAGAGAACCAGTCCCGAAAGAGAGGAAAGAGCCTTCAAAAGGTGTTAAAGAGGTGAAGTCTATTTGGCCGAAACCTAATGCCACAACAAGAAAAGATAAGCAGATAGAGGTGGCAAGGGCTGTGACCAGTCCAGCAAAGATAGCTGACCATGAAATAGATGTTTGAAAAAAAGGATAATCTGTTTCTAGAGATGTTTCTCCTAGAAAATGGCTATCGAAGGGTGTGTCTTCAGGAATACGAGTTTCCATATTTTTATCTCCTTGAATGATGCTGAAGATAAAATGCCTCTTGACCGATAATGTTCCAAAAGTGAGTAGATATGCACTAAAAAGGACAGAAAACACCAAAAACAAACGCTGATTATCATTCTGGGATGAGAAAAAACATTTTTTAAGGGACTTTAGTTTCGTGCCGGTTGATTGAGAAGGTATGTTTTATGAGGGAATAAATATTCTCAATATAAATAAAAAATAAAATATATTAATAAATAAAAAATAGTATTATATTAATTAATTATTTTTAATTACAAATTGTGTTTCCCCCTCATGCATCATAAATATACATTACCATTTCTTATACTTATCGTATGCTTATCAACGGGAGGTCTGATTTCTACAGACATTTTTCTTCCGGCACTTGGAGAAATGCGTCAATATTATCATGTGACTGAATCTCGGATTCAGAGTGCTGTGGCAATTTTTCTTTTTGCATTGGCTATTGGACAGCTCATTTATGGGCCACTTAGTGATAATTTTGGACGTAAAAAAACACTTCTATTTGGGTTGTTTTTATGGTTATTTACCACGCTTAGTGTAGTTTATACGGTTAATATTTACGCTTTTCTTGTGTTACGTTTCTTACAAGGACTTGGAGCTTGTGCAGGGATTGTTTTAAGTCGTGCTATTATTAATGATTTATTGGATAAAAAAGCGGCTGGAAAACTTTACTTAATTGTTTTTCCCTTTATTGGCATGTCACCAGCGCTTGCTCCTTTAGTGGGAGGGCTCTTATTACAAGTTTTTAATTGGCAAGCTACCTTTATCTTTTTAAGCCTTTTTATATGCTTGACCATTTTGCTCTGTTATTTTGTGCTCACGGAAACCTTACCGCCTCAAAAACGTCAACGTTTTTCTGCTGTTGGATTTATAAAAGGGTGTTTAGGAGTTCTTAGAAATAAACAATTTATTTTTTATGCACTTATTCCATGTTTTTCTTACGCAGCATATTTCGCTTATATTGTGGAATCGCCTTTTTTACTCACAACTTTAGGTTTACCAGCAATATATATTGGTTATAGCTATATTGACGTCTCCTTACCCTATATTTTAGGAAATCTTATGGCGCGATGGTTTTTCAAACGAGAGTCTATGGAAAGAACTATATGGCGCGGATATATTATTTTTGTTGTAGGGGCAGGGTTATTTGTTCTGCAAATGTATGTAAGTCCATGGCCGCTTGTGACCAGTTTTATGGCTATTGCTGTTCTTACTTTTGGGAATGGTTTTTTATTGCCGTTAGGGACAGCATTGGCTATTTCTTCGCATCCGCAAGCTGCTGGAACAGCTTCCGGTATGATGGGGGCTTTACAATTAGGAAGTGCTGCGCTAAGTGCCGCGGTTATTGGAAAGATATCGGGGCACAATCCACGGACTATGGCAGTTTCATTGGCAGTGTGTTGTCTGTTGGGTTTTATAATTTATATCTGCAAAGCGCATGATTTTATGGATTCGGAAATGGATTGAGTGTGAGACGAGGCATAATGCATAAATGTTTTGCTGTTATTTTGCTTGAAGAGAAGTGACCGTAGTTGAGAGTGGATTCTCATTAAGCTGATTGTGTTGAGGGGACTTAAAATTTGTTGTAGCTTAGTTTAATTTTGGTACGATTGGTTATTCTTGAAAGTTTTACGGGGAGGGGCAGTTTATGCATGATCGAGATCCTGTTGAGGTTTTCATAGCTACCCTCAGTGGAGAAATTTCTTCTACAATCGATATTTTGAAATAAAGTGGGGCGGGAAATAAATAAAAATGAGCCTTCATATTGTCATTCTTTCTCCTGTGATGCCAATTTGGGATCAAGGCGTTTTTTGTTCTTCATTTACAAAGCTATGTTTGGCAAAAGGATTCCAAATTACTTTACTCGATACATTGTCCCTTTTTCCCAGCGACTCTATTCTTTGTAATAATTCTGCTGTAGAAATTTTGCCTTTTATTACAGAAAAACTTGAAAAACATTTTAAAGAGCCTTCAATTCTTGTCGGTTTTTCTATGGCTGGAATGTTAGTACAGATATTGGCTGCGCGACTTCCAAATGTTCGAGCTGTGTTAGCCGTGAATGCACCAGGCTATCCAGATGCGCCTTTACAACGGCGAGTTGGATATATTCTTAATTTCTTGAAAAATAAAGATTTATCAGGAGCTTTAGAAGCATTGAATGCTTTTATGCACCCTTGTGGAGTTATGAAGAAAAGAGCTGTATTGGAGATTCCTGATACGCAAAAAAGCATGGCTATTGAACGGATGTCAAAAGGATTTAAGCTCTTGTTGGGAATGGATGCGAGGGATGAGATTATCAAGTACACTGGAAAGTTTTTAGCTTTGGTAGGCGAAAAGTCGCAACTTGCAACTGTAGATAATCAAACGAGAAGTCATTCTATAAATCATGAATATAAGATCATCCCTGATGCTGGTACGCGTTTATGGGATGATAATTCTGCGGTGACAAATGCAATTCTTGATGAATGGATTGACAGATTATGAAAAAGAAAGTTCTTGTATTACCTGGTGATGGAATAGGATCAGAAGTTTGTGATACTGCACTGATGGTTTTAGAGCAATTGAAGTTGCCAATTGAATTAACCTATGGAGATATTGGTTGGGAATGTTGGAAACAAGAAGGGGATCCTGTTCCTCAAGCGACTTGGAAAAAAATTGCTGAAAGCGATGCTGTTTTACTTGGTGCTGTGACGAGTAAAGGGAAAAAAGCTTCTTTAAAGGAGCTTGCGCCACATTTAAGAGAGAGGGAACTTACTTATGTTTCGCCTGTCATTCAACTTGGCCAAAAGTTAGGTCTGTTTGCTAATGTACGTCCTATAAGATACATTGTCGGTCCAAGAAAACCTTTTCATTTTTGTGTTATCAGAGAGAATAGCGAGGGTCTCTATGCGGGGCTTGATTTTCGTGGGATATCTCCTGAAACAGCAACATGGCTAAAACATCCCAATCTAGAAAGATATGGTCTTGAAGATGCTGCATGGGACAGTACGATTGCAGACACGCTTTGGTTTAGAGCGGATCTTTGAATATGCTTTTTCTTATGCACGCAAACATGGTTTTAAACGGGTTACTTTTGCTGATAAGCCAAATGTCATGCGAGAAAGTGGTCAATTTGCTCAAGAAATTTTTGAGAAAGTTGCTCAAAATTATTCCGAAATTGAAGCAGATATTCACAATGTTGATGCGGTTGCTTTATGGATTGTAACAAAACCAGAACAGTTTGGTGTGATTGTTGCTGAAAATATGTTTGGTGATATTCTCTCTGATCTTGGTGCTGGAGTAATGGGTGGATTGGGATTGGCGCCTAGTGCAAATGTGGGAAGCAAGATTGCTTATTTTGAACCAGTCCATGGTAGCGCACCACGCATTGCTGGACAGAATAAAGCCAATCCTTCTGCGATGCTTTATACCACAGCTTTACTCTTGGATCATTTAGGTTTTAAAGAGGCGGCGCAACAATTGTCTGAGAGTGTTGATCAGGTTATTCGCGCTGGAAAAACGGTGACTTATGACTTAGGAGGTTTAGCCACGACACGTCAAATGGCTGAAACTGTTGTTAATTCTCTTGTAGACCCTATCCCTATTTGTCGAGTGGCGATTATTACGGTCGGTGATGAACTTCTTTCAGGGCAATATTTGAATACAAATTTGCAAGATTTGAGTCAAAGCCTGAACAAAAGAAACATTCAAGTTACACGCCATTTTGTTTGCGCCGATCAATTACAGCAAATTAGTGAGACAGTGATTGCTTGTCTTGGACAAGAAGATCTCATCATTATCAGTGGTGGATTAGGACCAACATCTGATGATAAAACCCGTGATGCGATTGCACAAGCTGTGGAAAAGCCCTTAGTCTATGATGAAGAGGTATGGCAAACAATCAAAGGTCAATTGCAACGGTTAGGGATTGCGCCGGATACCAATAATGCCCGTCAGGCATTGTTTCCTGAGACGGCAAAAGTTCTTGATAACCCGACTGGGACAGAACCTGGTTTTTACCTCTCTTGTGGTGGAAGTTCTCTTGTAGTCTTGCCTGGTCCTCCTACTCAGGCTCTTTCTCTTTTAGAACATTATTTAGAACATGATGAACAGAAGTATTCTGTTGTATCGCGCGCTCAATATGCGTGGACTTTGATTGGAATTGATGAAAGTACCATTGCGTATTGGGTTGATAGTCATTTTGCTCATGAACCGTTTGAGCGGCATTTTTTATGGAAAAGTCCTTATGTCCTTGTGCAATTGGTTGGTCAATCACCTGCGTCTTTGGCACAGCATTTAATCGAAGAATTTGAAGATCATTTTCGCCCATACTTGGTTGGTGCAGAAATTACCACTGCTTGCCAACAATTAGCGAAGTATGCAGAAGTTCACTGGTCAGTAAGTGATCCGATGCTTTTAAAATATTTTCAGCCAACAGAAAAAACGGAGAAAAATATTTCACAGTTAGAAGCTGAGGTTAGTTTATCGCCCTCTTTAGAAGTATTAGAAAACCAAAAAGAAAGCCTTGGGCATGCGACAATGACTGTACGAATTAACGGTTATGGTGATGATCATATTACTTTTCCCTATACACGACCGCTGTTAGGTGTGGTCTTACAAGAATATGCAGCTTGGTCAGTTTTAAAAAGATATTTGCAAGTAAGAAAATTAAAAATTGAAACTTTGTAGAGATATAGAAAGACTTCTCCAATTGTTGATATAGTTTGGGTTAAAGGCAGTGTTGTTTTTATGCTGTAGATCGTTTGTATTTGCTATCAGTGTTTTGCTCTCGGATAAGGGATAAGTAGTATTAAATAATTGGAAAATATGAAAATATTTTTTTCTAAACGAACTCATAGAAAAATGTGGATATCGTTGCTCAAATTTCGTTTGGATTATCGCTGAGATTAGAATTCTATATTACTACCTCATTTGCAACCAATATTCATACAGTGTAAAATCAAAATACAATGTATTATAAGGTGATTTTTATCGCATGATAAGATCAAAATTATTGTAGAAATTGTTTTATTCAGTTTAAGAAAAAATTCTCGGTCCATTCTGATTGGAGGATGGGAGATATGTTGTTAAGAGAAACGATAGGAAGAAACTCTCTATCATAAAACAATATAAAATCTTAATTTTTGGCAAGCTACAGAAAGGTTTCTTAAATTCTATTGATAAAATATATTGGTCTGTTGATAATTGGTGAGAAATTTGTCACGAATATGCATTTTTAATTTGGTTGTTAAATTGTCATGACACAACAGTAATCTTCTGAGAATTGTCTATTATCACTTTATGGCTAGGCATTATGGATCATATGTGGTGGTCTATAATCGTATGTTATACAAAAGCATAAAGAGGCAAAACTGTTTTATGCAAGAATGTGAGGAAATATTTGATGAGCCATTTTGTTGTTCTATTATTTGTTTCTTGATAGAAAACATCTAAGTTAATAGTTTGTGAATGTTTTTACAATTGCTTCATTGATTGTATGCAGAGGCATTTGAAAATGCATCTTAATTGTTCAATCAACGCTTCATTTGATGTATCAATTGTAAGCATGATTTTTGGTATTTGGATTCTAGAATGTCTTATAAAAATCTTCAAAAGTCTCTCAATATTCATTTTTTATACGCTCTATTATAAGGCACGATGGTACTTTTGAACTGAAAAAGGAAGGTCTCTATGTATCAGATTGATTACAACAGTTATCGTTCTATTAAGAGCTTTAATCGTCGTGTTCGTTTTCTTGTGATGCATTATACTTCATTGAATTTTAAAGATTCGATTATGGCTCTTACAGGAGCAGATGTTAGTGTTCATTACCTTGTTCCTGATCCATCAGAGCGGACATATCTTGAGGCAGGATTTAAGGATATGCGTATCTTTAATCTGGTTGATGAAAATGAACGTGCATGGCATGCGGGTATCAGCTCATGGGCTGGACGCAGTAATTTAAATGATACATCTATTGGTATTGAAATAGTTAATTTAGCAACTGGTGATTCTGATTCTTCAGAGCATCCGTATATTGAGCCGACTTTAAAAGATGTGCATGTTTTAAATCCAAATTATAAAGATGAATATGAATTGCACGCTGGCATTGGTTCGTGGACTGAGGGTGGTAATGTGAGTGATACGACTGCACAGTTTGAGACAGTTAATTTAGTTACTTATAATAATGAAGGCTTTATATTTCCTCCTTATAATCCGAGGCAAATTGATGCAGTTAAGGAACTCGCCTTGAATATTCTGCAACGATATCCAGATATCATGCCAACTGATGTTGTTGGACACAGTGATATTGCTATCGGCAGAAAGAGTGATCCAGGTCCTGCTTTTCCATGGCAAGAACTTTATAGAGCAGGTATAGGAGCATGGTACGATGATGAACTAAAGCATTACTATCAGGAGCAGTTCTGTAAGAGTCTTCCATCAAAAGCTGATGTTTTGGCTAAGTTGAAATGTTATGGATATGATATTTCGGTTGCATGTACCGAAATTGGATACTCGGATTTGATCCGAGCATTTCAGCTTCATTTTCGTCAAGAAAATTATGATGGGATTCTAGATGTTGAAACAGCAGCGATTATCTACGCTTTGGTAGATAAGTATTTCCCATCGGATTTGTTCAGTTCATCTTAGTGTTAAATATGTGTAGTTACTGCAATATAGATTCTCTTTTATTAAAAGTACTCTTTGATCTTCATCTGATGAAGGTTAAGTGAAAGAAAAAAATTATTATGATATAAGGGAGATACTTATCACGCAAAGGAATGGATGAAGAAAGGGAGAAAAAATCTGTAGTTTGCAGAGGTAAGCTTTAAAATTCCCTTTTTATCGCATATGCTGTTCTTTTATTAAAAAGACTGTAAGATGAAGATGTTATGTACCTACAAAAGAACATAGTTGCTCAAAAAATTACGTAAAAAAGAGAGAGATAACAATTAATTTACTCTCATGATTGTCGGAAGTAAAAAGAACAAATTATAGTTTTGCATTCATGCTGTACAAAAAATCCGATAGTGGTTGAAAGAAGAAAGCAGATAAAGATTGTGTATCACGAAAACTATAAGTGCCATCTGTTTAGAGCTTTTTTAAACATGCATCACTTCTATTCTTGAATGTTTGTTTTTGACATACTGAAAAACGCTTATGGTATAAAAAATTCTGATAGTTATTTTAGTTTTGCTATTTTTGCTAAGAATATTTTTAGGATTCATTGTCTAACAATTTGAAACTATATTCAGCGCATTTTTGTTTTTTCTCGAGGATATATTGATACAGTTTTGATAATAAATTCGTTGATAATTCAAGCTTATATTATTTGAATTGTATGTTCAAGATTTATGGAAGCACTGATTGCTCTTTTGCTGACACATCAGCTTGAGATATATTTATAATAGTAAAAAGCTTTTTGTTAGAGAGAGTGGGAAAAATAACATAAAAGAGTGTTATGATGATTACACATAGCTTAAAAAAATAAAAACTGGTAACATATGTCACCAGTTTTTTTAAAGTGTAATTCAAGAGAATTAGAATGAGCGCTGGAAGCGGATCATGCCTTGCAAAGCACTTTTTCCTTTTAGAGCATGTGTATATGTTGCACCGTTTATACCATTATGCGTGCGATCATCATTCCAAGAAACATAAGTCAATTCAGGTGTAATTACGAAGCCTGGAACCAGCGTGTAGGCAATATTTACAGAAGTTGCAAAGGTTTTTACAGCACTATAGGAAACTTGAGCGTTTAAATTTGCTTTTGGAGTGAGCTTGTAAGTTGCACCAGCCCAAGCAGCCCATTTACCACCCCAGTTTGCATAGATCGTTGTATTTTGTCGTGACAGCACATTTTCATCTACTGTGTAGTAATCAACATTGTTTTTATAACCACCCATTACCCATAGATTTAAACGATCGTTGACATTGAAATCCATGCGCACTTTAGCAGCCCACTTTTTATAATAAGCATCGTATGCTGCAACTGTTGAAAAACCACCCCATTTTTGCATAAATTTCACACCCAAAACTATATTAGGGGTATATTTTTTTATTCTTTTACTTGGGAGATTATCACTAGCAACGCCAGCAATTTTATCATCGTTATCTATGTAATAGTATGTATTTTCAATAGGGGCAGGACCATCAGCATTACCCAGTTCAGCTCCGATAATAGCAGAAAATCCAGTGTCTCCACTAAAGGTGTAAGAAATGAAATTGGTGCGTGTAACACCTGCTGGTGCTATACTGTCATCGTTGAAAACATTTCCGTAACCACCAGTCCAACTGTTAAAAATTGTATCATCAAGACCTACGCGAAAACCACCAAGTTCAATATAAGCGGCTGCGAGTTTTGCACCAGCTTTGTCCTTGCCATTGTTCCAGTCCGAGAAAATGCGTGCATAGGAACGAAGTGTTCCTAACTCTGTTTCAGATGCGGCTTGGAAAACAAGAGTTAGCCGGGACGATGCACCATAGGTTTTCTTTTTTTCTGATAATTGAGAGTCAGTTATCGCATCTATATTATCACCGCCTATAAAATCAGCGCGAACATTTCCTGACAAACGCATGCAGGTCTCTGTTCCAGGAATATAGAAATATCCTTTACCATATGCATCGCACACACGAACATATTCTACAGGTTCTGGTTCTGCAATCGCTTTTGGAGCGGCTTGCGCTCCAGAAATCGCTAAAAAAGCTGCTGTAGAACTTAAAAAGAGGGATTTTATATTCATAATGGATCTCCAGTGAAAGGTAGTTTAATCTTCATTAGGGAATATTATTTGCTCAACTCATTAAAGGCAAAAAATATACGATACTTGTATCTTAGCTATACTGATCTTTTTAAAATATACAAATATGAAAACACCTTTTTGGAAGATATTCATGTACTATTCAAGGTGATGTGGTAAAAAAGGCACAATTTTTGTTTTGTTAACTTTTGTCTTCTTGAGTTAATAAAAAAGAAAACTCTTAGATATTTTTGAAAAAAAATCGAAAATGTCTTGAACTTTCTGCTGATACCATTTATGCACTTCCTTGGAGAGGTGGCCGAGTGGTCGAAGGCGCTCCCCTGCTAAGGGAGTAGGGCTCAAAAGGCTCTCGAGAGTTCGAATCTCTTCCTCTCCGCCACTCGATATTTAACCATAAATAACTTATTGATTCTTCATATATCTTTTAAAGATGTGGGATGCATGAATAAAGGTTAGGGAATAGGATTCTCTAACATTCTTCCACAACAGCAGCATTTTTGCTTTTCTCTTCTCTAATCACTTCTAATATTTCTTTAAAGGGATTCTAAATTCTGTTGTGAAAAAAACTTTAAAAGTCTCATAAACATGCCAATAGTTTCACAACATAACGGATAAGACGATTTGATGACAAACTACCACGACAAGTATCTGCTTCTCTCCTTAAGGAGGCAGCTGTTTCTTGATCTAAAGCGTAAAGCTCTATGATTTTTTCTTCCATGCGCCTAAACGATGGGAATAATTCGTGAAGGTTGAATGCCCCCAATCATAGAAAGTGTTGCATTGGGAATATAAATTGTTCCACACTCAATATGGTCATAGGTAAAGGAAGAATTTCCATTAAAAGCAGTCAGATAAAAAGAACGGTCTGTCTGATATTGCTTTCTGTCCATATTGGCTAAGAAACCAGAAAGTTCATCACGGACCATCAATAATCCACGCGAGTTTTCTTTTAGTAATTCTTCAAGCTTTTCGACAGTCACATCATGGACAATAAGACGCCGTTTAACAAGGGTCTCATCATCACTTTTACAAGTAAGAAACTAAGGAGTGTGCGAAGTGATTTGTGCAATTATATTCGCAATATTAGAGAAAATAGTGATTTATCATTACTTATTAAAGAGTGCAGTATTGTAGCAAATGATATTGCTTCAATATAGCTATAGCAAGCATTTTTTACTAAAGCCGCATTATGTATACCAAATAGATCAAAATACAATTGAATTGGTTAAGGAAATTTTTTCCTTGTATGAAGCACATGAAAAATATGTACAACGCCATTTAAAATATACTTATAGTATTATGCATTTAATTTAACCTTTTTAGTAATGAACGTTTATGATTATTTTGTGTTATTGAGAAATGTGAAAGGGTTTACTCAGTGAAAGTTGTTTCTAAAAATCTCTATAAGATAATTTTAAGCTTTTGCCTTGCCATTGACGCCGCAACCAACGATCATACAAAGCAATAATAATCGCCCTTATGCTAAGCTGGAAAGCATCTTCTAGTTTCTCAACCAATTTTAATGAAAAGTGATTAATTGGCTTATCTAAAAGCGACATATGCGACGGCTGGGTAATAATAAAAGCCAAGAGTTCAGTAAGCAAGGGCACGCTGTCATTGGTATTCTGCTCATATAGAAAGCGCGGTGTTGCTTGAAGATTTGAAAAGCTTATATCTTGCGCAAGTAATTTATAGAAAATTTGAGGTTCTTTATAAAGTGTGCCCGCATAAGACATAATAAACTTCGCAAGAAGTTCCAGAAAAGTTATGTTACCAGCTCTATTGTCGTCAAGAATAAGCAGCTTTTTATTAGCTCTTTATGATATTGCTCAATCTATAAACGCTTTTTTTATTATAACGCCCTACAGCGAAAACAGCATTTTATGCGGCTCAATACTGATCGTTAAAGGCGTAGAGAATTTTAATACAGTACTAAACGGATAAGCTACGCGTTGTAAGTAAGCCTCTAGCGTGCATAGCTTTATAGGTTTTGAAAACAGACAAATAGAGTTTAGGCGATAAAAGATCTGATCTAAGGCTTTTTAATCCAGTGGACAAACACGAATAATATGGCCATCGGGATCTTTGATTAGAAAGGTACGTCCAAATATATCAGTATACGGTTCCTTCAAGACATTTATTTCAACGGTGGTTTGCTCTTGCCATTCTGCATATAGCTTATCTACGTCCTCCCCATGAGGCAACATAATGCCGATTTCTGAAAAACGAGGCATATTTGCCTCAGGCGCATCGCCCCCAGACCAGATAGCAAAGAGTGCGTCACCTGAAGAAGAAAATGCAACATAGCGTGGCGAGACGAAAACAGGCTCTTTCTTAAAGATGAATTTGTAAAAAGCAGTAGAATACTCTACGTTTGATACGTATACCAACTGTAAGTTTGGGGTAACAGGATAAGTAGGGATATTACTCATGAATTCTCCATGATTTAGTAGTGGTTACTTAACATTAGAATTATTTCAACATTTGAGCAATTTTTGTCCGTCCTTACGTGACAAGTTTTTTACGCCACATCACTGAGACGTTGCGTTTTTGCTTTTTTAATCACATCCATCAGATCCGATTTTAACCAGCGTGATAAAGAACCAAATTTTAAAGGTTTTGGTAAAGATCCCTTGGTCACATGGCGACGAAATGTTGAAACGCTTATATGCAATAATTTTGCACTTTCACGGTCTGTAAGAAGAACATCATTTTCAGTCATAACTCATCCTTTCAATTAAAAAAAATATTAATAAATCATACGCATTTATTAACCATATTTTTCACAGATTGGAAAGAAAGTTTAATCATAAAAAAAACAGCACTTTATGATGTATTTTCTCATTTAATAATTTATGAATCTTATTGAGCAAAAATGAGAGAACGAAGAGAGAAAGTTATTCACAGACAATGGAGTAAAAATGGGGTATAAGCCCCCATCTTTTAAGATTTCCCCGTGACATAGGCAGCCCATTTATCCATATAAACACGGCGCTGCTCTAAATAGTCCGTACGACGGTAAGCACGTTCTATTTTACCTCCGACCGTATGACCTAGAATGGTTTCTGCTACCTCAAAAGGAGCATCGGTTGTTTCTGCTAGCTAATCACGTAAACTCGACCGAAAACCATGCGGGCAGGCTTCAAGTTTATTTTGTCTCATATATGATGCCATTATCGCAGGTGAAAGAGGATAGCGACCAGTCAATGAAAAATAAAGTCACTTTTGGAGAGACAACAAGCTTGTTCAATAACTTTTAGAGCTTCTGTTGATAAAGGCACGCGAAACTCTGTTGTAGCATTACGCTTTCCTTTCATATTCTCAGCAGGGATGGTCCATATATCATCTTCAATCTGATCTTTACAAATATGATGCAAAGGATATGTACGGACACCTGTAAGAATAAGTAGACGCAAAGCCAAACATTTTATGGTTGTTGTTTCGCAAAATGTTTTATAAAAAGCCGGTATCTCTTTCCAATCCATTGCTGGTCTATTTTGCGCTTTATGGCGTTGTTTGCCTAAGAGGGCGCGTGCTTTTTCTGTTGCTTGTAAATCAACATCTAATCCCAATGCAGCAGCATGTTTGAAACAAAGATTAAGATGCATCAATGCTGTTCGAGCAGTTCCAGCTTTTGTATGCCAGATAGGAGCGAGTGTATTGCGTATATCGGTTTGGGTAATCTCTGAAACGGGGAGACAGCCTAATTTAGGGAGAATATGAAGACGTAAATGTAAAAACCAGTTCCCATCTTTACCGTCATTTTTTAATTCAGCTTTACGGCTTTCAAAAGCATCGAGAGCGATATCTTTTAAATAATGGAGATTACGCATTGCTTCACGTTTTTGTTTGTCACGTTCTTTAATGGGGTCACGCCCCTCACGTAAAACAGAACGCCACCCAGTTGCTAATTCACGGGCTTTTTTTTAAGAAACATTTCTTAAAGCACCCAAGCCCATTTCACGACGGTGTCCGTGAATGGTATATCGGTAAATCCATTGAGCACCCCCATCTTTACCCTTATGAAGTAACAAGCCAGCACCATCATTATATTTACCAGCCCCCAATGTTGTGACAGCTCTTGCATTAAGACGATTCATAAGAGGCATTTTTGTTCCTTTCTAAACTGTTTTCTATCCACACGATAACCCCGCTTATGACGTGCAAATAAGTGATTATGATTGATTGAACATAAGCAGATTTGGTATGAGAGAATCCTACAATATTCGGACGTCTAATTCAATATGCAAAACAGTAAATTATCGTTATAAATCAATACGTTGTAACCTTGTGATAGTTATATACGAGCAATTCGCTGGGCTAGTGACCGTATTGAGAGTGCTGGTATCATTGGTTTTTTTCTGGTTCTGGTTATATAGAAAAACCAACAATGGACGGTTTACGCAAATCTTTAGCCAAAGAATTTACCAGTATTTATGTGCTTAATTTACGGGGGGATCTTCGTAAGAATATGTTAAGCGGTGGTCGAGCTCAAGAAGGAGAGAATATTTTTGGTAATGGTAGTATGACAGGTATTGCCGTAACATTATTTATCAAAAATCCCAATGTTTCTGGAGATTGTAAAATTTACTATCATGATATTGGCAATAATCTTACGACAAAAGAAAAACTTACCGCTCTTGAGTACCTTAGTAGTGTTGATGGTATTTTGCGGATAAATCAAGTTGGCAAATCATTACACCAGACAAGCATGGTGATTGGATAAATCAACGTGATGACAGTTTTGAAACATTTTTAGCTATGGGTATTAAGAAAGGTCATGGTAAGAAACTTTTTGAGACTTATTCTCGTGGTATTATGACCAGCCGTGATGCTTGGGTATATAACTCAAGTCATAAAGTTTTAGCAAAAAATATGCGTAATATGATTGCTTTCTATAATAGTGAAGTAGAACGTTTTAATGATGCCCATCCACATACTGATCAGAAAATACGTAAAAACGCTGTAAATGATTTTGTTAGTTCGGATGCACAAAAAATCAGTTGGAGTCATAATCTCAAAAAAGATCTGGCAAAAGGAAAGGTTTTCAACTTTAAAGAAGATTGCCTTACACAAAGTCTTTACCGTCCCTTTACACAACAATGGCTTTATTACAATCAGGATCTTAATGATGGTGTTTACCAAATGCTGCGTGTATTCCCGATAGGAAAAGCCGTTGAAAATAAAGTGATACAAGTTACAGGCATAGGTGCAAGATGTGTTTTTTCGGTTTTGATGAGTAAACATGTGCTTGATGTGAATATGATAGATGGTGGTAGCCAATGCTTTCCACTTTATGTTTACAAAGATGTTGTGGCTTCAAAAGATAAACACGAAAAACAGTCTTATTTATTTACAAATTCTACAGAAGAAAGCAAAACTTCTGATTTACAACGTCGTGATGCCATCACTGATGAAGGATTAGCACATTTTAAAGCGGCTTATCTTAATGAAAAAATTACCAAAGATGATATATTCTATTACGTATACGGTCTCTTGCATTCAGAAGATTACCGTGCTCGCTATGCTGATAATCTCTCTAAAGAGCCCCCTTGCATCCCTTGCGTAAAGAGTGCTGAAGATTTCTGGGTATTCGTTAATGCGGGTCGTGAATTAGGCAATTTACACGTTAATTATGAGACGGTAGAACCTTATACAGTGACCTTTAAAAAAGGCAATCCAAAACTTACAGATATCCCTAATCCTGAGAAATTTTATTATGTTACAGAAATGAAATTTGCAAAAGTAGGTAAGGAAAAGGATAAATCTACTGTTATTTACAATAGTAATATCACAATAACAGATATTCCTCTTAAAGCTTATGAGTATATCGTAAATGGTAAACCCGCTCTTGAATGGGTTATGGGTCGTCAATGTGTAAAGACTGATAAAAAGAGTGGTATTGTTAATGATGCCAATCGCTATGCTATTGAGACCGTTGGAAACCCTGCTTATCCATTGGAATTGTTCCAAAGGGTTATTACGGTAAGTTTAGAAACAATGAAGATTGTTAAAAACCTTCCAAATCTAGAATTAAGAGAAACTGAATAGATTTATGAATCATGCCTATCATATGAGCATGCCAATCTTACAAGGGGTATAGAACCTTATAATCATGATCTATACCTCTCTTGTTAGGTTGCTTACCTATAATCTTAAAAGGAGTGGTTTATCATGCGATATTCTAAAAAGAGAAGCCTTGCACTTTTAGACACTCTCATATGGATTGCATTAAGGCTTTTAAGAATTCCCATCTTAAATAGAATGAGATTTTTTTACATTGCCTTTAAAAGATTATATCGCAATCTCAAATGATGGCTTTCATATCTTTCAAAAGCTCTCTTTAAAGAGAATGATGTATCTCTCTATTCTTTACGTTTTTAATGACTTATTTTTGTAAAAATAAATTACACCCAAAACCCTCAAAACCTATAAAATTAATAGCTATAAAAGCCTTGATAGCATATCTCATAATCACGAGCTGTCTTTTGAAAGGCTTTAAAGGATTATATGCCCTCTTATAAAACATGATTTAAACATGCACTAAAATCATAAATGGTGTCAGTTCAATTTATAGACAGATACTGACAGGTTTTAATCAATTGATATCATGCATTGTCTATATAAATCATCTTATTAGCATGGTTTATTTTTTAAAACACACTAACATATTGAAATATAATGCTTTTTATTTTTTACTAAAAGATGTTTTTTAAAACGAGGGGGTAAATCAACTGATAATTACTGACAAGAGACAAAAGCCCATTAAAAGGTATTTTGATAAGAATATAAGAATTCGAAATGTTTATATAACAAATCAAACCCGCATGATCATATTTATCATTTTGTTTTATGAACATGATGCAATGGCTATAGAGAATGAATCAAAAAGAGATTTGAATCAAAAGCGTTGGCTTTAAAGATGCGGTCTCTATTATTAGCTGTTTAAATTACAAACCTCTTATAAAAAATTCACAAAAATATTCACAAGTTATCTCATAAAAATAATGATGCGTTATAAAGTTAAAAATAAGCATCATAAGAGCGTTTTTAATTATTATGATGTTTAAAAAAGAAAAATAACGCAATTGCGTAATATAGAATCAAATATAGGAAATAAAACAGAAAATATTAATAAGCAGACACATATTTATACACAATGGTATAAAAAATAATTATAAAAAATACAAAAAAGAATAAAATATAGTTAACAATAAATACGTATTTTGTTATATAAATAATCAAGTGATCAAAAACACTTAATGATAAGCAGATAGGTTACGAAACAGCTTTTCCCATGCTTTTAAAATACTGACTGTCTTTTATGCTTTTATTAGTATATGAAGATTCTGTCGGGTGTGCTTACACCATACAATACCTTTCTAAGGGAAAGTGTAAGCAACGGACTATTCGCCGTGTTTTTGAGCACCCGATGCCCTTATGGGCTGCTAATCAAAAACTTTTATTGAATAGAAAGATTTAAAAATGAAATCTACAGAAAATAATACCCCTGTTATCGCTTCCAATACAAATGACAATGCAACGCTTGTAAAACAAGAGCCTGTAAAAAAATATGAATTTATTGATGATTGTGAATTAATAGATGATCACTTTTTATACCGTATTAGAGCTTTAAGAGATTTTGGTGATGTCAAAAAAGGCGATCTAGGGGGGTATATCGAAAAGGAAGATAACCTCTCTCATGATGGTAATTGCTGGGTTTATGGAAATGCTCTGGTTTTAAAATCAGGTCATGTGTCTCAAAATGCTAGGGTCTATAATAACTCTATTATCGCTGGTTATGTCTATGGCAATGCTCGTATTTATGATCACGCTCGTGTTGTAAATCATTTACATGTTTGTGAATATGAAAATTTTCACGGCATTGTTATCATTCTCGAAAAGACGCGTGATGATATTGAAACAAGGTTCTTATATCGAATTGCTTTCCAATAATGAAATAAAAATCATCTTACTCCGTAATAAAGCCTTTTTAAACATTTAGAGCGCGGCGGGGGCGCTCCCTCCCTTTAACATTTTTCATGAAAATTTTAACACAAGAGAGATTGTGAGGAATCTTATGATGTCTAAAAAATACAAACTAACCAATGAAACAAAACATTTAACAGATAAAACCACAAAAAGAATGACAACGCTTTATCGCATTAAAGCTTTAAGAGACTTTTCTGATGTAAAAGCTGGTCAACTGGGTGGCTTTATCGAAGAAGAACATAACCTCTCTCATGATGGTAACTGCTGGGTTTATGATGAGGCATGGGTTTATAACAAAGCCCGTGTTTATGAGAATGCAAAAATACGTGGTTATGCAAAAGTTCGTGGGCGTGTCTATGGCAATGCTCAGGTGCATGATAAGGTGTTCGTTTCTCAATATGCAAAAATTTATGATGATGCATTTGTTTATGACAATGCGTATGTGGCTGGTTATGTTTATGGTAAGGCTCGTGTGTATGGCAATAGCCGCGTTTCGATTGATGCCCATGTTTATGGCAAGGCGCATCTTTCTCATAATGGTTGTCTTCTTGATTATGCAAGGCTTTATGGCAACGCTAGGGTGTTAGGCTCTGCTTGTCTTTTTAGCACTGCGCATGTTTATGGCTATGCTGTTGTTAACAAACGTGCACAAATTTATGGCAAGGTTTATGACTATGCAAAAGTGAGTGGCTGTGCGCAAATTTATGGCTCTGTTTATGGTAAAGCTCAGGTTTCTCATACGATCAAGGTTTTTGGTCGTGTTTGTGGGCGTGCAAAACTCAATCGACAAAGTGAAATAAGAGAGGTTCCAAAAAATAAGGAGGTTAATAAGAGCGATATTCTTATCGAGATTGTTGATACTGAAGAATAAAGAACAAACGCGGGGGGCTTTTTATGGTTTAATGCCATCTTAAAAGACAAGAGTGCAAAAAAGAAAGCCGTGCCATTTTACAGACGCGGCTTGTGAGTAGATGGAACTAAAAAAATAAAAACTAACAATTAAACACATATATACAAAACGTATCATATTGCAAGCTCTCTAGTCTCTTTATAAAAACTTATCCAAAATAATATAAAGATGATTATGAAAGCGTTCTTTTAGATCATCACATTTAAATGAAAAAAAGCCTATTAGCTCTGTGATGATTTAAAGCCTATTCATAACAATGCCCTCATTTTTGAGGTGACTAAAATTACTCAATCTAAATTTGGATTAACCTCTTAAAGAACGTTTCAAATATTTGCATTTAAACAAGCCCTCATATTCAATTGCGTTTTAACAATGCGATTTATTATGATAAAAACGTCTTGTAAAATTTATGAGCTGTTATGAATGATAACTGCATTTCATTTGAATGCTCCCATGCGTTATAACATTGGCATCATGATTTGCTTTTTATGCTCTGTTTATAGATGGCTATTGTTTATAAAAAATGTTCAATTGAATCGTGCATAAAAGCGTGGATTCTTAAGTGGATTCAAATAAAATAAAAGCACTTAATATACTGATTTTATTGCGTTTTTATTCATGATACGCTTTCATTAAAGGCGGGATGTTACTTCCAAAAACTTATGCAACTCACGTGCATTGACGGTTTGAACTGTTTCTTGTCCAATGGTCTGTTCTGATATTTTTATGAGATTGTTCATGATATTTTCCTAACGAAATTTTAAATTTCGATTAGACACCCAAAAGGGCGCCAGGTGCTCAAAATACGACCGTTAGTCCGCCATTATACTTTCCCTTAGAAAAGGTATTGTATGGTATAGCGACACCCGACAACAAAACACACTTTTGACGTGATACTTAAGTCGAATTCTTAGGAACGGTAAACAATTTCGGTTGTTCATCCGCTAACGATTTCAAAGTGTTTTGACCACCTAACGAATGAATCTAACAATTTTGAAAACATTGTCAAGCTGTTTCTGAAATAATCTAGCATTTCATCATGTCCCTTTGGGGTGCAAGGGCTTTAATTTCCTTGTTGATTTCATTTATGAGGGGCTCAAGGTTGAGAACACTTTTAGGCACAGCACCACCATATAGCCATGCTTTCACTTGCGCCTTGGTACTGTAATCCACATTGGTTGGTATCTCGTGATATTGACCTCCTTCAAATTGCTCATATTCTTTTGATCTGTCCTCATATTCGTAAAGATTATAAAAATACTCAGTGACCCCTAATCCCCATGGCGCGTGCCCTCTTGCCGTTGCAATAAACTTTTTTTGTGGTTGTTTACGTTTTGTTAAAAACAAATCTTTAAAAATTCCCATGCTTTTAGTCCATAATTTTACCTTTGGTCTATTTGCCTCAAAATTGGCTCTACAGAGCGTTTTTAGTTTTTTATGTCAAAATCAAAAAATCTTTAAATCGCTTTGTACGGTCTATTTTATCGAGTTAAACGCGTATCTATTCCAATATCTCATACAAAATTCCTTCACTTTGCTATCTTATCCTCGATGCCCTTTAAAATTCCATTGAACTCTTCTTGTAACTTTTCTAAATGCTCATCAGCCACTAAAGGCGCCTCTTTCCCCTTGTCTTGTATCTCAGGCTTTTGAAGGTATCTAAATATTTGATCAATACTTATGCGTATACCCTTTTCAAGCTCTTCACAGTAACGATTATAAATCGGCTGTTGATGGCATGAAAGTTGCATTTAAACCTTCTGCTTTGCCTTTCAAAACGTTCTTTGTTGCCGTTTGCAATGCCCAGCTGCTTATACCATCGAGGGTGTAAAAATACGCAAGCGCTGTTGCCTTTTCATCGCATTCTGATGGGCTTTTGAGGACATTCGACAACACAAGATACGTGGTTTTGATCTCCTCTTCCGTTGCTTTGTTCTCAAGTTCGTTCAACGCATCATTGGCTAGTGAGGTAATTCTCTCCGCTTCGGCACTCGATGGTTTTTATCCCGTTAATCAAAGGAAGGGTGGTTCCTTTACCATCTTTGAATAAAAACTTGAACGAATTATCTGAATTTTTGATATCGGACATGTATTGTGCAACTCGATAAGAGCGGCTGCGTTGTTCTCTTGTGTTTTCAATGATCGCTTTTCCATAGTTTTTTCCTTTCGTTAAATCATCGATAGCTTTTCGCACCCAATTGCGCCATATTGCTTGCCAATCGGTTTTGGTTGCATTGGCTCCACTTTTTGAACACCAGTAATCTCGAAACTTTGCGATTTCGACTTTCACACGCTCTGGAGGCAAGCCCTCTGCAATTGCAAAATCGTAATCCGGTTCAAAATCGTCTGGCAATCGACAGCCGCGATCAGTTCTAGACCGCTTGGCTTTTTTGGAAACGTTTTCTTGCTCGTGAATGGAAGGATGATCCTCTGCACCCGTTGCGATTGCATCTGCTAGCTTTTCGCAATCATCATCCTCTGATGGCTTGAGAGCCTGATCAACAATTTCGATATTTTCTAAATCAAAATCGTTTTCTTTTTTTGCTAACACGATAGTGTTAGTTTTTTATTATAACTGTTAATGTTATTGTTAATGTGTTGTCGTGATGATGTCATGATAGATGCATCATATTCTTTTGATGTGTTATCCTTCTGCTTATTTTTTCTAGTATTTGCAGCTTTGATAGCTTTTTCAAAAAGCCTATTTAAATTCTCATTACAATTTTTTAATTCTTCTTCAACTTGTGTACTCCACAAATTTCCATCTTCCAATTGAAGAATTAATTTTTTTCTAATGATTTTTTAAACGTTTGCACTGAACAACCAACGATGCGTGCTAAAGCAGCAGTATCATCATAAATCGGTTCACAAGATCGATACATAAGAGCAGTGAGTGTACTATAAGTAGCTTTCTCTGCTGCATCAGTGTCAGCAAAGTCCATAATCCACTCTTGATAAAAATTACGGACCCAAGGTAATTTACTGGACATAGTTGTCTTCCTGTTCTTGAGTAAAAGCGGCTTCTTTTAATTCTTTCTCAACTTCTGAATTCCACAATCGACTATCGTCTAAATGTATGAAGCAACCACGTTCAATCAAAGAATTCAAAGCTACTTCAAACTCTTCTACTGGGTAACCAGTATAAAGAGATAATGCCCTTAAGTCATTTGAAACCAGGTTCACCATTATGGAGCATTAAAAGCCGCAACATGATATAGATACATTTCTCGGTCGGCGACAAACAAAAAAGAACTATAAGCCATTTGTAGGAAAAAAGCCTCGTCCACGGTAATTTACTAGACATGTATACCCCCTTCTTTCATTAAATATAAAATTGCTAATGCATCCACTTCATTATCATCCTTAGGCTTGTGTCCCTTTGCACACATCGCTTGTATCATCTCTTCTTTTAAGGCATTTCCTTTTCTTGTCGTTGCCTTCTTAATTGTGCCAACAGGAATGCCCTTGTAAGGTATCTGATGATGTTTACACCAAGCTGTTAAGATCCCTAACAAACCACCGTAAACATGCGCTGCATCGCTACCAACATGACGGCGCACCTCTTCAAAATACACGGCGTCAATGCCACCGGCTGTTGATTTCAGTTCTGTAAGCCATTGCTTAAAACGCAAATAACGCATACCCCCGCCTTCAAAACGGCGTGATTGAAAATTGATTGTTCCACTTGTTATGTGATCATCCACACCACTTATCGCCCATCCCGTTTTGGTGCCTAAATCAGGCAAAGAATGGTTGGTGCGTTAGTGATCATATTCCTCCCTTAAGGCTGTTGTGTATTATATATTTGCCATGACAGAGCGCGTTGCGATTGGCTGTCTTGAAAAAATGTTTGTGAAAAAGTAATCTCCCAACGATTCTAAAAAAGTGGGGAGGGGAAAGATGCAAGAATGGGTAGTTGATAAGGTTGTATTCTTATTGCACTGGATAAATGATAGTGCTGTATTTTTGCTGTACTGGATAAATAATAATCTTACGATTGCTCCTGTCATTGCTACGATAGTTACTGGAATGGTGATACTTTTTGTGCAACAACGAAGCTTAAAAAAACAACTTAAAATCTTCCAACGACAAACTATAGCATCAGAAACCCAGACCGCTATTCTATTAGAAGATAAAAAAGCACGGGATTTGGGACCATATTTGAAATTGAAGGCAATATTCCTCCCACAGGAATATAAAGGCACTCCCCATGTTAAGGTAAAGTTGTATAAACTGTAGAAGGTGGTCTAAAAGGTAGTCTGAAATAAGCTTTTAAAAGAAAAAGATTATATATTTCAATATGTTAAACAAATAAAACGGTGCCGCATGCTGGATTCGAACCAGCGACCCCATCATTACGAATGATGTGCTCTACCAACTGAGCTAATGCGGCGTAGACTTGTATTGAATGAGACAAAAGCCAGTTTAAGGGTAATAACCAAAAGTTTTCGTAAAAGCAAGTATACATTTTTTTCAATAATTTATAAGATGTTGTCATTATTGAGAGAGGAAAGGGGGAATGCAAAGGGTAAGAGTGAAACAGTATTTTTTTGATTTCAATTCTATAAAATGCTTTCCAATTTAAGATCACGCTCAAACTTAGTAGATTGTATGAAAAATACATCTTTGGAGTAGGAAATGATGTCAAAATTTCCTCATAAAGATAGGAATATCTGTTGCTTCTATGGGATGAAAAAAATTATTATGTAGGCAGCAAGAGGAATAAAAGACCTCAACCTTTATGAGGTGAAGATAAGATCGGTGGAATTATTAGAAAAATTACTTCCCATTTTTATAGAAATAAGAATAAAAGTAGCGGCTTAATGAATTAAATACATTTTTCTATTTAGAATGGAGCAAGAGCCATGTCGAATGAAAATAGGCTGATAGAATTAGAAACGAAGCTAGCTTATCAAGAAAAACTTATTGATGAGCTTTCTTGTGTGGTAACTGATCAATGGAAAAGTTTGAATGAGATATCTAAAAAACTTAATATTTTAATGAGAAAATTTTCGGATTTAGAAGAACAGAGTGTTTGCGATGGTATTATTTTACCATCTTCTCATCAATAGGGATTATAGGAAAATCGGCTATTTTAAAACCTTCTAGCTTCCTGTACAAATTTTTTGGTATAATGGAGGATTAATTTTAGTTGCTAATTTCTTAATTGATAAAAATGGTGTGCTCTGTATTTGCTTATATCTATCTTAAGCTAGTTGTACTGATAGTAAGATGCTTTTAAGCTCGCTTCCCTTAATAAAATAGCTTTCCACTATCTTAAAGGATCAAATTCTTTGAAGTGTATTTGTTGTATCGATATTATAAATTCTAGTAAAATATTAACAAGATCAAATATATTCTTCTGTATATAATATTTTATGAAAATGTTTTTGTTTTTTATGATTCAAGATACAAAATATTATTGCCAAAACACCTAAGATAAACCATGTTGGTAAACAAGTAAGAATAATGCAAATTGTGGATAGAAAAGCTGGTATGGTATTATGTATAGACTGGTTAAGGTGATAGATATCTGTTTGCAGAAGGTTTGCTAGCATTTTATTTAAAGGGGTTGTCATCCAATGTGATGCACTCACAGAGTGTACGGTATCGATAACGAAGAGTATAATTGCTAGTGTAACGAAAATGAAAGCCATTAATTTGAGTAAAGGACGGAGCATATTTTTTTCCTATAATTTTAACGGAACATTCACATAATGCATACAAAAACAAGGGGTTGCAGTGTGACAAGAAATAATTTTTTGTATTTTTTTGAAAAAGATGCATAAAAACTAGGATTATTTTATCTCAATAAAAATTTATTTTGAATTCAAAAAAAGGTAATGGAGAATGGTGTTTGAGGAAAAGCATAATGAATTAAAGCGTAATCTGCAAAATCGTCACGTTCAAATGATTGCTTTAGGGGGGGTTATTGGAACAGGCCTTTTTTATGGGTCAACAGAGTCTATAAAATTAGCTGGTCCTTCAACCATTCTAGCATATCTTTTTGGAGGACTTATTATCTATTTCATCATGCGAATGCTTGGTGAGATGTCAGTAGAAGAGCCAACATCAGGCGCTTTTAGTTTCTTTGCCTATAAATATTGGGGGAATTTAGCTGGTTTCATAACAGGTTGGAATTATTGGTTTCTTTATATTCTCGTTAGTATGACCGAACTTACAGTTATTGGATTTTATCTAGATCATTGGATTTTGATTGATCATTGGAAGTCATCCTTCTTTGTTCTTTTGCTTGTAACATTGATTAATTTGTTGAATGTTCGTTTTTACGGTGAATTTGAATTTTTCTTCGCTTTGATTAAAATGGTTGCTGTTGTTGGTATGATTATTTTTGGAATTTTTCTTATTCTCACTGGAATAGATGGATATCAAGTCGGCATTCACCATC
This sequence comes from Bartonella sp. P12B, assembly GCF_055796185.1. NCBI lineage: Bacteria > Pseudomonadati > Pseudomonadota > Alphaproteobacteria > Hyphomicrobiales > Bartonellaceae > Bartonella > Bartonella sp. P12B. The sequence goes on from NZ_JBTTDI010000004.1 coordinate 167,292, forward strand.
TTTGGTCTCATGGTGGTTTTTTCCCTTATGGTGCAACAGGGGTTGTTTTAGCTACATGCGTGGTGATGTTTTCTTTTGGAGGAACAGAATTAATTGGTATTGCTGCTGGAGAGATCTCAAATCCACGAAAGACAATACCCATCGCTATTCGTAAAGTTATGTGGAGAATTATAATTTTTTATATTGGCTCCATTAGCGTTATTATGATGATAAGCCCGTGGAATATGATCGAGAAAAATGGTAGTCCTTTTGTTACAATTTTTGAGACAATAGGAATTCCAGCTGCGGGTCATATTTTGAATTTTGTAGTCATTATGGCTGCTATTTCGGTTTACAACAGTGGTATTTATTCCAATGGTCGTATGCTTTATAGTTTAGCTGTACAAAGAAATGCTCCACATATTTTTAGTAAACTTAATGCAGCTCGTGTTCCTTACATTGCTATCCTTTTTTCATCGATTTGTACCGCGATGATTATCGTTGTTAATGCTCTTATTCCTGATAATAGTTTTATGCGAATCATGGCTCTTGCAACAGCAGCAGCGGTTATTACTTGGGCTATTATTATTATTGTGCATTTAAAATTTCGAAAAGCTCATAAAAACAGAAAAGAAGACTTTATTTATGCGTTTGGTTTATACCCTTACGCTAATTATCTTTGCCTCTGTTTTCTTGCTTTATTATTTTGCATTATGTTTTTAAGTGGATTTGGAAAAGATGGGTTAATGGTTCGACTTTTTGATATGATAGGAATAAAGATACCCTCTCTTGAAACATATATTCCTATGCAGATGCCTGATATGAGTTTAGCAGTTATTATTATTCCTATATGGTGCTTGTTTTTACTGTTAGGTTATAAGCTAAAGCGATAGCGATAGAAAAGGGTAATAAGGATTGATTGGAATAAATTTGGGGGATGATAAAATTTGATAAGGTAACACAAGTTTTTGGTGATTTGTGTGTTTTAAAGAATATTACTGTAGAGCTTACCGAAAGACGAATAGCTATCATTGGCGCAAATGGTTCCGGCAAAAGCACATTTGTTCGTCTTATCAATGGATTACAATTACCATCTCACGGTTTTGTAAGCGTTGATGGGCTTGATACAAAGCGCGATGCGAAGGCAGTAAAGCGTAAAGTAGGATTTGTTTTTCAAAATCCTGATAATCAAATTGTTTTACCATTAGTGGAAGAAGATTTGTCTTTTGGTCTCAAAAATCTAAAACTTAGCAAAGATGAAATTAAGAAGCGTGTCGATGAGATTTTACAGCGCTATGATCTTCAAAATTTTAGAAATCACGCGGTTCATTTATTAAGTGGTGGTCAAAAACAATTAATTGCCATTTCGGGTATCGTGGCGATGAAGCCGGACTATATTGTTTTTGATGAGCCAACGACATTACTTGATTTGCGCAATAAGCGCCGTGTTACGCACGTTATAGAAGAATTATCACAAACGGCGATCGTGGTATCACATGATTTGGAATTTCTCAGAAATTTTGATAGAATACTAGTTTTTGATAAGGGGGAAATAGTTGCTGATGATGTACCTTTTGTTGCTATCAAAGAATATATAAGAAGAATGTCGTGATCAGCTTATATTTCTCTCAAGATACCTTTATTCATAGGATGAGCCCAGGAAGTAAGCTCTTATTCCTTGCGCTATGTGCAAGTGGCCTACTGATGGTATCATCGATACCCATCCTTTTTCTCTTTTTATTATTTGTAGCTTTACTTTATAAAGCTGCGAAAATTCCTTTTAACAATGTCTTAAAACAATTTAAAACAATGGGCTTGTTTTTAGTTCTTATATTTGTGTTTCAAGTTATTTTCAAAAGCTGGTTTACAGGTTTTGAGATTATATTGCGTTTACTTTCTCTTGTTTTTTTGGCATCTCTTGTGTCTTTAACCACTAAAGTTTCAGATATGGTGAATTCAATTGAAATATGGCTCCAACCATTTCAACGCTTTGGTATCAATCCATCAAAAATTAGTATGGTGTTATCTATGGCAATCAGATTTATTCCGGTTGTTGGTGAAAAGTTCAATGAAGTGCGTGAAGCACAGCGAGCTCGTGGATTTGATACGAACATTGCTGCTCTTGCAATGCCATTAATTATACGAACAATAAGGATGGCTTCAGAAGTTGCTGAAGCACTAGAAGCACGTTCTTATGATGCTGAATCTGATAATAAAATATCTGATGATGATAAAGTTATTCATAGTAAGGGGATAATTCAATGAATACAAAAGATCTAACTTATATTGCTTTATTTGCAGCCATTTACGCGATTTTAGGACTTTTTCCTCCTATTTTCCTTCCTTTTTTTCTCGGGCTTCCTATTACAGCTCAGTCAATGGGACCAATGTTAGCAGGGTCTATACTAGGAGCAAAAAGAGGATTTTTGGCCTCTCTTCTTTTCCTTGTCCTTGTAGCGATTGGATTACCTCTATTAGCTGGTGGACGTGGGGGAATTGGTTCTTTCGTGGGAGCTGGTGGAGGCTATCTGATTGGTTTTGCAGTTGCTGCATTTTTTATTGGTTTTATGGTCGAGTTGCTTTGGCATCGACTAAATTTTATAATATTGTTTTTGATAAATACCGTAGGTGGGATTGGGGTTGTTTATCTTTTTGGAATACCGTGGATGGCTTATATTACTCAGGTTCCTTTACTAACAGCTTTAATAAGTTCATCAGGTTTTTTGATTGGTGGTTTTCTGAAAGTGTTGATTGCTTCCTTTATTGCACTGACAGTTAGAAAAGCTAGTCCTCTCATTATGTCCCAAAAGGATAATTCCCACTTTAAATAGAGGCAATATAGGAGGATAAAAGAAAATTATAGCGCATTGTATAAATAATCATATTAAAAAGAAGCATAATAATATACCAATATGTATATTATAGAGCGCAAAACCATCGTTGATAAACTATGTAGCTTATTTTTAACTTTATTGGGAAGTTTTATGGAAAAAGATATAAAGTAATCTTTTAAATATAAATATGAGCAATTTTTTAAATATCTATGTTTAATGAATTATTAAAAATTTCTTTATGATTATTTATATTTATAGTGTATGCACAAATTGACATTATGTTAAATTCATTGCAAGCATTAAAGATAAATATATGGTTAAAAGTATGAATATCAGGTATTGTTTTTTGTATGTTGTATTGTCTTATTTTTTTCATCTGTCGTGAAAGCGTCTGAGCATACAGTTTTTCAAAGAGCAGAATTTTTTATGCTTATGCCTACGTTTTCTGCGAAAAATATATTTCCTAACGAGCAAGTTGATCCTTTTTTGAATAAAGTTATTATACCTTCTCATCCGGGAAAGCATGGTATATTTTGGAAAACTATAATATCATTTTGTTCAAAAATGGGACGTTTGTATGCAGATTTAGGACGATATTTATACGCCTCCATATTCTCTATATTCAATTGGTAGGGTAAGAGGATATATTATTTTAGCTGAGTTTCTGCCGTAGAAGCATGAGAGATATATTTTAGAGAACATTGGAGTTTTATTGAGAAAAAAGCCTGAGGGCTAATCAAAGTCGAAATTTACAGATTATACATACAGACAATAAAGTGTATGCACGGAGGATTTAGTTATTTATTCCATTAGGCAATGACTTATCAGCATAAGTAATCTAAATAGTCAAGTCATCAATCTTTTTCAATACATTCATAATTATTCAAATGATTTAGCAAAATAATGGGAGCGAGTTTTTACAACATTGCGTTATTTATGGAAAAGGATTATAATTCTCCTCTTTAGAAGAGAAGTCTATAGAGTTGAATCTATAAAATCTTTTAGAGTGAATGAAATCTGGTAGAAAAAATTTTCTACTATTTTAAGTCTTTTCTAGCAACATGTTGTTCTCTTTGGATACTCCAGACAGTTTATTTTATTTAGATCCTTCATATTATTATCTTATTTGCGCACGTTTGTTAACAATAGCATGCCCATAAACTTGCGTATAATTAAAAAGACAGGTAGAGCCTAGAACCCTAGCATTGCCATAAAGCCTTGCTTGTATCTTCAAAAAGACAACCATTATGAGAAAGATACGCATTGTCATAAACACGGGCATATTTATTAAACCCATGCCTCATTATAAACCCAGCAGTTACCATCATGAGAGAGGTTACTTTTATTTTCAATAAAGCCGCCTAATTAATTGACCAGCCTTGGCATCAGAAAAGCTTTTTAAAGCACGAATGCGATAAAGCGTTGTCATTCTTTGTGTCATTTTATCTTTCAAGTGTTTTATTTTATTTGTTAATTCATATTTTTTAGTAACTATACTTATCATGCAACCAATTGATTTATAACGATAATTTACTGTTTTGCATATTGAATTAGACGTCCGAATATTGTAGGATTCTCTCATACCAAATCTGCTTATGTTCAATCAATCATAATCACTTATTTGCACGTCATAAGCGGGGTTATCGTGTGGATAGAAAACAGTTTAGAAAGGAACAAAAATGCCTCTTATGAATCGTCTTAATGCAAGAGCTGTCACAACATTGGGGGCTGGTAAATATAATGATGGTGCTGGCTTGTTACTTCATAAGGGTAAAGATGGGGGTGCTCAATGGATTTACCGATATACCATTCACGGACACCGTCGTGAAATGGGCTTGGGTGCTTTAAGAAATGTTTCTTAAAAAAAAGCCCGTGAATTAGCAACCCAATGGCGTTCTGTTTTGAATGAGGGTCGTGACCCCATTAAAGAACGTGAAAAACAAAAGCGTGAGGCAATGCGCAATCTCCATTATTTAAAAGATATTGCTCTCGATGCTTTTGAAAGCCGTAAAGCTGAACTCAAACATGATGGTAAAGATGGGAATTGGTTTTCATCTTTACAACTTCATATTCTCCCTAAGTTAGGTTGTATGCCGGTTTCAGAAATTACACAAACCGATATACGCAATACGCTTGCTCCCATCTGGCATACTAAAGCTAGAACAGCAGAAAAAGCTCTCATTCGTCTTAATCTTTGTCTCAAACATGCTGCTGCAATGGGTTTAGATGTTGATTTACAAGCAACAGCAAAAGCAAAAGCTCTCTTAGGAAAACAACGCCATAAAGTTAAAAATAGACCAGCAATGGATTGGAAAGAGATACCGGCTTTTTATCAAACACTTTGAGAAACACCAACTCTAACACAACTGGCTTTGCGTCTGCTTATTCTTACAGGCGTTCGTACCTACCCCTTGTGTCATAGCCATAAAGATCAAGTTGATGGTGATATATGGACCATCCCTGCTGAGAATATGAAAGGAAAGCGTAATGCTACAACAGAGTTTCGTGTGCCTTTAACAACAGAAGCATTGGAAATTTTGAAACAAGCGCGTCCTCTCTCTCGCAATGATTTCTTTTTCTCTGCAACTGGTCGGGGTCCCCTTGCTGATAATTGCATGTCACATTATATGAAGAGAATTGGACTTGATGCTTGTCCTCATGGCTTTCGGTCTAGTTTACGTGATTGGCTAGAAGAAACAACAGATGCTTCTTTTGAGGTAGCAGAAACCATTCTAAGTCATACGGTCGGGGGTAAAGTAGAGCGTGCTTACCGTCGTACTGATTATTTAGAACAGCGCCGTGTTTATATGAATAAATGGGCGGCTTATGTTATAGGCCAATCTTAAAAGATGGGGTTTTGTACCCCATCATTCCTTCATTATCTGTGGATAACTTTCTCTCTTCGTTCTCTCATTTTTGCTCAATAAGACTCATAAATTATCAAATGAGAAAATACATCATAAAGTACTGTTTTTTATAAATAAACTTACTTTGCAATCTTAATAAAATATGGTTAATAAATGCTTATGATTTGTTAATATTTTTTTAGATTGAAAGGATTTAGTTATGACTGAAAATGATGTTCTTCTTACAGACCGTGAAAGTGCACAATTATTGCATATAAGCGTTTCAACATTCCGTCGCCATCTGGTCTGTTATCGGAGCCTGTTACTTTATGGGCATCCCTTTCTACAAGTGGCATGATGCATGTGCTGCGCTTACCCCATATCGATAAAGCTCGGCTCACCATAGCTATGGATGGCGATGAGGCGGGTCGTAAAGCAGGTTTTGCCCTTGCTACCCGCGCCTATAGCCAAGGCTTCAATGTCTTGATGATGCAAGCCCCGCAAAACACCGATTTTAACGTTTTATTATTAAATTATGGAAGAGAAAAACAATGACAAAACATAGTCTCGATAACAATGAAAATAGTTCTGTAAATGATAATAACACTGTCTCTTTAAAGGAGCATCCCTGTTTACAAGCCATCCCTTATGAACAGGCTTTGCAACAGATGGGTTGGGGAGAATTAAAACCGTTAAACAAAGCGCTTTTACCGGTTGAACCTTTTGATCCGGAACAAATGCCTTTAACGTTAAGACCCTGATTTTTGAACTTGTCGAAGGTGGTCGTTTGGAAATCAATAAAGAAGCTCTTCAAACAGCCTTGCGTTGGGAAACCTATTTGTTAAGTCATATAAAACGTCTTTATGCGGTGGATGATAGCTTAACAACAGAGCGTGCAAATTTGATTGTAGAGCGTTGTGATTGTTTGCCTAGTGTCTTTCTGCTCGTGATATTCACCAGCGTAATTGGACGCGTTTAAAAGGTAAGGAAGCCATAAAAAAAGCTTTAGAGCTTTTATGTCGTTGCAACTATCTTCGTGAAATCTCTGAAGACAAGGATCAAAAAGGTGATCGTCCTACCATACGCTATGAATGGCATCCTTTGGTGAAAAATCAGAGGACACAACAATGAGGCACTTCTTAAGACACTCTCAAAACCTCTCTTTAAAGAGAAGAATGGATGTTTTTATTCTTTACGTTATGACACCTTCAAAACCCTCAAAACTATAAGCTATAAAAGCCTTGATAGCATCTCTCATAATTACAAACTGTCTTTTGAAAGGCTTTAAAGATTTATATGTTCTCTCATAAAACATGATTTAAACACGCACTCTAATCATAACAATTGTTTGTTAAATTTACTGACAAAAATTGACAAAACAGACAAAACGCGTGTCATTAATTGTCTATTTTACTCACATTACTTTTATACGTGATGTTTCAAAATTTTGAAAAATACTAACCTATTGAAATATAAAGTTTTTATTTTTTCTCTCAATTTTTTTATGGATGGGAGGGTAGATTAACTGACAAAAGAGACAAAAGCCCATTAAAAGGTATTTTGATAAGGATATAAGAATTCGAAATGTTTTTATAACAAATCAAAACCGCATGATCATATTTATCATTTTGTTTTATCAAAACGATGTGCTCTCTGTAGAGAATGAATCAAAACAATAGATTTGAATAAAAAGTGTTGGTTATAAGAATGCGGTCTCTTTATAAAATAACAACGAAATTCACAAAAATATTCACAAGGCGTTTCATAAAAATAATGAAGCTTTATAAAGTTAAAAATAAGCATCATAAGAGCGATTTTAGTTATTATGACATTTAAAAAATAAAAATAACGCAATTGCGTAATATAGATTCAAATAGAGGCAATAAAACAGAAAATATTAACAAGCATATGACGCATATTTATACATAATGGTATAAAAAATAATTATAAAAAACACAAAAAAAGAATAAAATATGATTAACAATAAATACGTATTTTGTTATATAAATAATCAAGTGATGAAAACACTAAACAGTTAGCGAATGGGTTCGATAAACCTAATCTCTATTGTAGAAAAAACTGACTGTCTTTTATACTCTTGTTAGTATATGAAGATTCTGTCGGGTGTCGTTATGTCATACAATACTCCTTTATGGAGAAAAGCATAACAACGGACTAACTGCCGTGTTTTGAGCGCTCGGCGCCTTTATAGGTGTCAATTCAAAAATTTAACAGTTAGGTTTTAATTATGAATACTACAGTAAAAAATACCTTCGCTCTCTCTTCCAATACAAATGACAATGCATCGCTTGCAAAACAAGAGCCTGTAAAAAAATATGAATTTATTGATGATTGTGAATTAATAGATGATCACTTTTTATACCGTATTAGAGCTTTAAGAGATTTTGGTGATGTTAAAAAAGGCGATCTAGGGGGGGTATATCGAAAAGGAAGATAACCTCTCTCATGATGGCAATTGCTGGGTTTATGATAATGCCTATGTTTTAAAGCCTGGTCGTGTTTTTGAAAACGCAAAAGTTTACGATCATGCTGCTATCGGTGGCTATGTGTATGGCAATGCCCATGTTTATGACAATGCTCATATTTCCAATAAAGCATGGGTTTTTCAAAATGCTCATGTGTTTGGTAATGCAAAAATCTATGGCTCTGTTTATGAAAAGGCTCAGGTTTCTTATACGATAGAAGTTTTTGGTCGAGTTTGTGGGCGTGCAAAACTCAATCGACAAAGTAAGATTAGGGTAGTTCCAAAAAATAAGGAGGTTTCTAAAAGTGATATTCTTAATGCCATCTTAAGAGACAAGAGTGTAAAAAAGAAAGCCGTGCCAATTTATGACGCGGCTTTATGAATAGATATTAAGGAACTACTATAAAAGAAATTGATAGCAACTAACTATATACAAAACATATTATATTGCAAGCTTTCTATTCGTTTTATAAAAACTTATCCAAAATAATATAAGGAATGATTATGAAAGCGTTCTTTTAGATCATTACATTTGAATGCCCTCATTTTTGAGGTGACTAAAATTACTCAATCTAAATTTGGATTAACCTCTTAAAGAACGTTTCAAATATTTGCATTTAAACAAGCTCTCATATTCAATTGCGTTTTAACAATGCGATTTATTATGATAAAAACGTCTTGTAAAATTTATGAGCTGTTATGAATGATAACTGCTTTGCATTTTATTTGAATGCTCTCATGTGTTATAATATTGGCATCATGATTTGCTTTTTATGCTCTGTTTATAGATGGCTATTGTTTGTAAAAAATGGTCAATTGAATCGTGCATAAAAGTGTGGATTCATAGGTGGATTCAAATAAAATAAATACACTTAATATACTGATTTTATTGTATTTTTATTCATTATGGGGATCCCTAATCAGTATAACTTTCAGAAGTAGCCATACGAAAATTGATCACCTTAGCACCATTATTTATTGTTTTGCTTTCGGGATTGGCACCCGAACGCCTAATTAATGTCACTTTGTTAGGCACATTCTGTATCCTTTTGGGGGAAGAAATGAAGCAATTTATTGAATTTAATACATGAGACTTCATAATAGTACATCACATCATTTTTCAAAACATATTCTCTAAATAAAAGATATTGTATCAAACTTTTATGTGCGATAGTCATTTTATGAATTGAGGAGGTGATTAAATAAAAAGAGAGGCACTGCTTAGAGAATTACGTAAAGAAGCTAGAAAAAGAGGCGTTCATTACAGTGAAGTTCCTGATGCAGAAAAAGGATCCCATTATTGAGTAATTTTTAGAGATAAAACAACAGTTGTAAAATCTGATGAATTGACGCCATTTTACGTGAAAATAATAAAAAACAGTTGGGGGTATGAAGCCTCGATTCAAATGCTTTCATTACTTTTCGTTTCAAGCTCATCTCAGTAGTGATAAGGAGACTCACATATGAAATACACCTATCAAGCAAAGTTGGAAACCGATTCAGATGGTGGTTTTGTTGTGACTTTTCCAGATGTACCTGAAGCAATAACAGCTGGAGAAAATCGAGCAGAGGCATTAGAAAATGCTGTTGAAGCGTTGGGACTAGCGTTACGTAGCTTATCTTATGCGTGGTTTACCTTTACCTATACCACAGCAATATAAAGGTCTTGTAATGGTGACAGTAGACACATGGAATGCTCTCAAATTAGCAGTAGTAGAAGTTTTTAATAATGCTAATATCGCAAAAACAGAATTAGCTAATCGTCTTGGCAAGAAAGAAACTGAAGCGTGTCGCATTCTTGATCTAAACCATCCAACTAAACGTCACACATTAGAACAAGCACTAGCTGTGCTAGGTAAGCAGGTTGTGATTATAATCAAGACACAGCTTAAGATCATCCTCCCCACTCTGAAAGTGGAGAAGAGGGGGTTGTATTTAAAATCTAAGCAGTATTCACTGTAAGAGTTCTCTAAAACTCGTATTGCTTTCGCAATTAAAAGCCTATACCTTCCATTTTCTACTAAATGATTCTGAATGGTGCAAGATATTAAGATATAAAACCTAACTCCCATAGTAATTGAGATAACTTGGGCAACAGCTACCACCTGAGTAAGGCTATAAACATTATAATTGTGTTAACTTTATGAATACCATTAATTTTCTTTCTTATAAATATAAAATAGATACAGATCCAAAGTCGATTAATATAAGTCATAATGATTTTTTTCTAAAAGAAAAAACCTACAAACTTAAAGTTGATGATCAATATGTTATCTTCTTAACAATCGAAAAGTTTTCTGTGAATTCGAATACTTGCTATTGGATTTATGTTTTAATGGGAGAAGGAAGTCCTTACAATCCTGAAGTGGTTGATTCCGAAAACAACTTTCAGACTATTCCTAATCCACGTTCTGAAAAATTAGTTGAGCAAAATCGGCAATATTTTGGAATTTTGATTCCTACAGAGGCCACTCTTTTTTCTTCAAATAAAAAGTTAAATAAATTCTTGCAGTCATGTTACAAAAAATCTTTTCCCCAGAAAAGGATTGATATCTCACCTGGTATTGTTGATAAGAAAGAGCTTGAAAAAAGGTTGCGTTTAATTAAAGAAATAAAACTGAAATATAAACAACCAAAACAATCAGATCTTTTTGGAATACCATCAGAGAAAGATCTTATAGAGATGGCTAAAAATACTCTTGGTGAATTTCCCACGGATGATTTTTCTGAAATAGAATTCAGTTTAGATATCAAATTAAAAGAAGAAAATAATTTAAAAAATTCTGTTTTGGGATTTTTTAAAAAAGGTGAAATAAATCCTGTATTGAAAGGAATAAATTTTGTTGGAGATACATATAACAATTTTGATGTAATATTTAATACTGAAAGTTTTCAACATAAACTTTCTATTAAATTAGAAAAGAATGATAATGGTATGTATAATGAAAACTCTGTAAAAGAAGAATTAAAGTGCGAAATCGAAAAATTTACTCTGGATTCTTAATGGAAGACTGTAGTGCGTAAATAGATATATTTATTAAACTGCGTGTACGAAACATAAGAAATAATACACAGACTAAAAAAAAGTACCAAAGTACAATATTTAAAGACCAAAGAGCAATATCTAAATACCAAAGTACGATATCCAATGAAAAAGAAAACTTATGTTCCACGTACTTGGAAATGACAGGCAAAGAAACCGTTTCTTTATAACTACTTGGAATAATTAAGACTACAAGCGCTAAAATTATGAGCTTTAAGAGTTTGTGCATATACTGTTGTAAATCACCTGTTAATCTCTTCCAAGCGGTTGTATCACCGTATTTATATTTTGGGTTGTTCTGCAACTCAGAAGGGATATTAGAATTGCATAAAATTGCAAAAACAGTTGTTACTATTACCAAAGAAACAGATGTGAAAGTCAAAATACCCTGAATAAAGTCAAGATTTTTTTTAATTCCTAAAAAACATAAAAATATAAAAATTATAACGCCAAACAAGGCCCTTAGCTGCTTATCTGTAAACATATTCATTTCCCCTGGAAAAATTATGATCTCAATTTCTTAAATTATTTTCGATATAAAAACACAAACTACCTTTTAGTCTTTTCAGCATTTGTTTTTTTATAGCAATGTCTTCTATTGCATCCAGTTGCTTTTAATGTTTTAGTTAACATCGTCTATAGTTAATGATAGCTTTAAACACTGAGCTCCATAAGCTTATACCATTGCTTGCATTTTGATACTAAAATACATCTTTCAAAAAAACATAGCATGGGCAACCCTTTTATAAAAATTAAAAGAAACGCTCTGCTATTTTAAAAATACATGAAAGGAGCTAATAACTGTCGCAATATTTTTCGGATTAATTCTGATTATTCATGTTTTTTAAAACAAATATTTTTCAGTTCATGTATCATAAAATATTTAATTTGTATTAATGGATTTATTTGTTTTATAAATTTGATACTCTACAGTTATTTTCTTTTCTAAAAATGCATTATACATTAAAAAAACCTTTTGATCATTCTTTAAAACCTATATCTAAGCAAAAAATGATAACCTCGTTGCTATTTTTCTTTAAGAGCTGTAAACACAAACTCAACATCTGAACAAAGATCTTTTTCTAAACCTCGACAATATGCTGCAAGATCAGCAGATGTTGGTACAAACGTTGTTGACTTACCCTTGACTTCACCACGCAAAATCTGATTAACAGCTCGGCATAAAGCCCATTGTGAAATACCAAAAAGTGCTATAGTGTAAGCGCGAGTACAAACTTCTGCATCCGCTATTTGTCGCATTATTAAGCCGCCTTCAAGCAGATCAAAAGTCTTACAAATAGCATCGGAAGAGGCTTCCATAGCAATTGTTTCTTTCAGCTTTTGACAAACTTTTAGTGCTTGCTGTTCCTCTTCAGCCGTAATCTCTGCGTGACCTTGTTTGATGCGTTCTGAAATCTGAGCTAAAAAGTTTTTAAGTTCTAAATTTTCATCAAAAAAGTATTGTGCCATTTTTTCTCTCATTCGTGTAAAAAAAATCACTCAAGCGGTTTAGTCAGATTGATTTTCGAAAGCACTTAAATCAATCTTGGTTTTTTTTAAGCATTTGTACCAGCTCGTCCTATTTTTCAGCAGAAACAGGCTCTTCTTTCGGTTTCATCTCTGGTCTATTGAGTTCTTTGAATATCCTTTCAACTGTAGATCGAATATTGTCTTCAAGCTTTTTGTAATAAAGTAGGAGATCTGGAGAAGCAGGCATAAACGTTGTCGACAAACCTTCTGCTTCTCCTTTCATCACATTTCTTGTGGCGGTTTTGATTGCCCAACGGCTTAAACCACCAAGAGAAAAAAGATAAGCAACCGCTGTGGCTTTTTCATTTTCTCTAAGTTGGCTTTTAAGCCAACCAGAAAGCATGAGAAACATAGCTTTTATTTCTTCCTCAGAAGCTTTTTCATCAAGCTTTTGCAAAACTTCATTACCCAACGAGATAATTCTCTCCGCTTCTGCAGGTGATGGTTTTTTTGTCCGCTAGCCAATGGAATGGAGGAGTTTGCATCATCCTCGAATAGAAATTTGTACGGACTGTCTGAATTTTTAACATCGGATATGTGTTGTGTAATTCGATAAGCGCGGCTGCGTTGTTGTCCTGTGTTCTCAATGATCGCTTTTCCATAGTTTTTTCCTTTCGTTAAATCATCGATAGCTCTTCGCACCCAATTGCGCCATGTTGTTTGCCAATCCTTTTTGGTTGCATCCTTACCTGATTTTGCTAACCAAAAATTTCTAAATTTTTCGAATTCTAATAACGTCTCATCATGCGTTAATCCCTGATCAATTGCGTATTGCACATTAGGTTCGAAATTGTCCGGTAATCGACAGCCGCGATCAGTTCTTGCCCGTTTTGCTTTTTTAGGAACGTTTTCTTGCTCGTGAACAGGAGGTTGATTGTCTGCACCCATTTCGATTGGATTTGCTAACACGATAGTGTTAGTTTTTTTATTATAACTGTTAATGTTAGTGTTATTATTTATGCTATGTATATAGGTATCATTAAGCATATTGTTAGCATCACGCTTAACAGTTTTAGCATAGCTTTCAGCATTTTCAGGGTCTTTAGCATGATAACAAGCATCTTGACCGAGATGTTTTTGATACCTTCTCTAAATGTTCATTGCAATTATTGAGTTCTTCTTCAACACCTGAACTCCACGAACGGCCATCTTCTGAACACCTGATATTACCTTTGTTTATTAAGCTATCTAATGTTTTCATAAACATTTTTACTGAACAGCTAGTATAATTAGCCAAAACCTTGAGGTTATTAAAAAGGAGCTCTTCAGTATAAAGCGTTTGCAAACGTAATTTTATATACACATTGCATTCAATAGGAGATAAACAAGCAAGACCAAGAATTCACTTATCTGCAAACAGCCTCGTCCACGATAATTTACTAGACATGTATACCCTCTCTTTCATTAAATATAAAATTGCTAAAGCATCTGCTTCATTATCATCCTTAGGTTTGTGTCCTTTGGAACATATTACCTGTATCATCTTTTCTTTTGAGGTATTTCCTGTAATTGCCTTCTTAATTGTGCCAACAGGGATGCCTTTGTAAGGAATTTTGTGAAGTTTACACCATGCTGTTAAGATCCTTAACGAGCAGTCATAAACATGGGAAGCATCTGTACCAATATGCCGACGTACTCTTCAAAAATACGACTATCGGCTGTTGCCTTCATTTCTGTAAGCCATTTTACCAAGTTTAAATGACGCATCCAATCGCCTTCAAAACGGCGTGCTTGAAAATTAACCGTTCCACTAAATATATGAGCATCGGTACGACGTATTGCCCAGCCCGTTTTTGTGTCTAGATCAGGCAAAGAATGGTTTGTGTGTTAGTGATTATATTCTCTCCTCGAAAACTGTTGTGTATTTATATGGGTGCTATGACAGAGCGTGTAGTGATCAGTTCTCTTGCAAAAATGCTTTTGAAAAAGTAGCCTTCCAACGATTATAAAAAGTGGGAGGAGTTATGATGCAGGAATGGATAATTGGTAACGCTACATTCTGATTGCACCGGATAAATGATAGTACTGCATTTTTGCTGTATGGGATAAGTAATAATCTTACAATTTCTCCTATCATTGTTACGATGGTTACTGGAATGGGGGCACTTTTTGTGCAACAATGAAGCTAAAAAAAACAACTTATAATTCTCTAACGATAATATAGCATCGGAAACCCAAACAGCTATCTTATTAGAAAATAAAAAAGCACGAGATTTAGGGCCATATTTGAAATTGAAGGCAGTATTCTTCCCACAAGAATGAAAATCTTACGAGAAAAAATATAATGGTAAGGAATATACGCGTATCGGGAAAAAAGTCCCTTCCACTTTGTTAAGAG
>NZ_JBTTDI010000040.1:0-2908 GCF_055796185.1 Bartonella sp. P12B
TCACCAGCGTAATTGGACGCGTTTAAAAGACAAGGAAGCCGTTAAAACAGCTTTAGATGTTTTATGTCGTTGCAACTATCTTCGTGAAATCTCTGAAGACAAGGAGCAAAAAGGCGGTCGTCCCACCATGCGCTATGAATGGCATCCTTTGGTGAAAAATCAAAAGACACAACAATGAAGCACTTCTTAAGATACTCTCAAAACCTATAGCAAAAAATGTAAAAAGTTCTTTGTGCTAACAGATGTATAGAGCATAAAACGATGTCTTTTATAGGTTTTGAGGGTTCTTTTAGCCTCCCCCTTTAAAAAAAATTTTTAGTAAAAAATAAAAAGTGTTATATTTCAATAAGTTAATTTTTATCAATTTTCAAAAAACAACTGATGATTAACGATATGACGCATAAATACAACTAATATTATATGTTTTGAGGATTTTTGAGGGTTTTGAAGGTTTCATTTTATATTTATCAAATTACTCATTTTGATCTCTTAAAACACATATCGCATTTGTCTTAATTTCTCATAAAATGAATAGCAAATTTCACCACTTTGCTGTTTATAGGCTGTTTATAAGTGCATCTTGGTAAATTTTTTTGAAGCATTTGATCGGTTTTCACGCCATTTTGGTTTATTGGGTACTCGATATTTGTTCTAAATGTATTTATGAAATTCCATCATGATTCTTTGAATCTTATAAGGTAATGGAGTTTATTGAATAATGTCTCAAATCCTCAATTCTGATAATAAACAATCTTCTTTACGCTCTCTCTTACAATCTTATCGTAATAAAGCACAATCGCCCCGTGAATTAGGGACCCTTTTCGAAAATCTGGTCATGGCTTATTTGATCCATGATCCACTGCAATGCCAAGAATACGAAAAGGTTCAAACCTATTGCGACTGGGCTAAAGAGCGTGGGGAAGATGGTCGTGATATTGGAATTGATTTGGTTGCTAAAATCCGTGATCAAGAAAGCTATGCTGCCATCCAATGCAAATGCTATGACGCCTCTCATTGCATTAAAAAAGAAGATATTGATAGTTTTATCGCTGCCTCTGGAAAAAAGATCTTCTCCCGTCGCATTCTTATCGACAGCACTGAAAGTGATTGGAGTGATAATGCTTCTCATACCTGTGAAGGACAAGAAATCCGTATTCAACAGATTAATCTGTTTGATCTCGAAAAAAGCCAAATCGATTGGAGTACTTTTGAAGCAAAAGGAGATATTGTCCTTAAAGAGCAAAAGAGGAAAAAGCTTTTAGATCATCAGATAGAAGCGCTTAAAGATGTCTGTGAGGGTTTAAAAGAAGCCGATCGTGGCAAGCTGATTATGGCTTGTGGAACCGGTAAAACCTTTACGAGTCTTAAGATAGCAGAACAAATAGCCGGAAAAGGTAAGCGTGTTTTGTTTTTAGTGCCTTCTCTGGCTTTAGTCTCGCAAACGATACGAGAATGGACAGCGGATGCACAAGTCCCGTTGCGGTCCTTCGCGGTGTGTTCTGATACACACGTTGGCAAGCGGCATAAAAACCAAGAGGATGCTGCTGATTTTAACGCCTCTGATCTTGTCCTGCCTGCTACAACAAATCCACAAGAGCTTGCTAGCAAAGCCAATAAGACTTCTCCTGATGTGATGACTGTCGTGTTTTCGACTTATCATTCAATCCAAGTGATATCCGATGCACAAAAGAACTATAATTTACCTGAATTTGATCTGATCATTTGCGATGAAGCCCATAGGACAACGGGTGCTGTATTAGGGACAGACAACAGTGAATCGGAATTTGTTAAGGTTCATGATAACAGCATTGTTCAGGGCAAAAAACGTCTCTACATGACAGCAACTCCAAAGATCTTTACTGATAATGCCAAGAAACAAGCCAATGAGATTAATGCCGTGCTGGCTTCTATGGATGATGAAGATCTTTATGGAAAAACCCTTTACACTTATACCTTCTCAAAAGCCGTTCAGAATGACCTGTTAGCACCTTATAAGATTATTGTCTTGGGTGTAAATGAAGAAGCAGTGGCTCAATCCATTCAACATCTTATGACCGATGACAATTATGAACTTATTCTTGATGATAAGACCAAGATTGTAGGCTGTTATCAAGCTCTGAGTAAAATTGATTTGAAGGTTGATTTAAGCGATGACCCTAGCCCCATGCGGCGGGCTTTAGCTTTTTGTAAAGATATTAAAACCTCTGAACGCATTCGTGATACCTTCAATTCTGATGAAATTCAGTCTGAATTACGGACTCTTTATGAAAGCTATAAAAAGACGTCCCCTCTTCATTGTAGATTTGAACATATTGATGGAAAACAAAGTGCTAAAAAACGTAATCAAGCTCTTGATTGGCTAAAAGAAGATGCGGGGGAAAATGTTTGTCGTGTGTTAAGCAATGTCCGTTGTCTTTCTGAAGGTGTGGATGTTCCTGCTCTTGATGCGGTGATGTTTTTACACCCGCGCAAAAGTCATGTGGATGTCATACAGGCGGTGGGACGTATCATGCGCCGTGCCAAGGGCAAAAAAAGAGGCTATATCATTTTACCCGTTGGGGTTCCTGCGGGGATTTCTGCTGAACAGGCTTTAAGACACAACAAGAGATACAAAGTTGTCTGGCAAGTGATTAATGCTCTGCTTGCCCATGATGAGAATTTTGAGATAACCCTCAACCAGATGATTTTAGGGCAAGATGTAAGTCATACCCTAGAGATTCTTGCCTTAGACAGTATGACTGCGGTTGAGGATAAAATCTCAATCCATGAGAAATCAGAAAGTACAGGACTTCAGATTGGAAAACCTGCCTATGAACCTGCTCAAAGTGTTGGAGTACAAACAAGATTACCCTTTTTTAAAGAGTTCCGTAATGCTCTGATAACCCTTCTAACGAAGAAATTTGCCATT
>NZ_JBTTDI010000041.1:0-2740 GCF_055796185.1 Bartonella sp. P12B
GTATTCCAGTTTTTGTAGAGGAGATATCCAGCTGCGACAAGCGCTGCAATGCCCCCGATTATCCAGCCTACGGGAGTGGTCATGATTGCGACACCAAGCGATATAAAAGCAGAGCCAACGGCAGTTATTGCTGAAAGCAGAGAGCCTATAAGAGTTGCAGCAAGCGAAAGAAGAGCTGAACTAGCCGAGACTAAGGCTGAAAAGAGTGTTCTTGCAAGAGTTACAGCAAGCCTCATAAATGCTGAACAAACTGATTTTGTTGCTGAAAGTAGTGATTGACCGAGGGTTCTGGCAAGCCCTATAAAAGCTTTGTCAGCCGCGATTATTTTTGAAAATAGGGCTTTTCCAAGAGTTGCAATAAGTCCCATAAGAGTTGCAATAAGTCCCATAAAGGCTGAACAAACTGAACCTATTGCTGAAAACAGCGGTCCTGTAAAAGCAACAGCCAGTCTGATAACAACAGCGCCAACGACAGTTAAGGATGCAGCCAACCATCCATTGATTTTGTCCCAGTTTTTGTAGAGGAGATATCCGGCTCCGACAAGCAATGCAATACCACCAATGAGCCAACCAATAGGTGTTGTCAAGATTGTATAGCCAAGCGTGACAAACGCTGCTCCCGCGGCAGCTAATGCGGCAATGAGTGGACCAAAAATAAAGGAACCAAGTGCTATAAGTCCTATTTTTAACAGGGTTATTTCACCAACAAGTGGTTCCATCCAGTAAAACCAGCTTTTAATTCTCTTTGTGAGATCGCTGATGCCTTTTCTCAAATCAGAGGTAGGATTAAGCAAATCATTAAAGACTTTTTTTAAGGTTTTTGCCCACCCAGCAACGGTTGTTTGTATGAGATCACGGTTTTCATCAATCAGTTTTTCAAAAGCATCAACCATATCATTGATTACAGGCATAAAGCGGGCGCCAATAAAGCTAGCGATACCCCCTATTTTTTTCTTAAAAGCACCAAGCTTATCACTCAAATCTGCGGCATAGCGTGCGACATCAGCACCGATGAGCCATTTTCCTTTCCGCGCCTTTGCAAACAGCTCTTTGATGGGAGCCATCCCTTGCGCAAGCATGGCTGCCATTTCTTTGCCATCACCACCAAACAGCAGAGCAGCAATATGCTGTCTTTGCGCTTGGTTTTTCATCTTACTCATTTTGTCGGTAATTTCTTCTAACAAAGTGGAGTTTGATTTGAGTTTTCCAGAGGCATCTTTGACAGAAATACCAAGTGCCTCAAACCCCATAATGCCTCTTTTTTGTCCGGCATATGCTTGTGCCGAACGCCTATTTAAAGTTGCTAAGGATTGTTGAAAAAGTTCAGCAGAGTATCCTGAGTTGTCTGCTGCATCACCCCATAATTGCAGTGCTGTAACACTCATTCCCAAATGCCGAGATGCGTGATGAAGACTATCCCCAAGATGCATGGTTTTCATGGTGAGGGCGGTGACACTTGCTATAAGACCTCCACCGGCAAGCCCTAAAGCACCGGTAAAGAGCGAAGCACGGCTTGCCGCCGTGCCAAGGGCACTTTGAACACCTTGCAAACGTGATGTCATATTTTTGACTGCAGCAGAAAAGCGAGGGATACTCAATCTATGGGAGAGTGTTTTTGACAATGTATCAAATTTTTTTTGAAGATGTTTAAGAGGCTCGGTGAGTTTGTCTTCAAGAGACAATTTTACCTTTGCATCAGCAACTTTTTCACTCATTTTGTTTTATACCTTTCTGCTGCTTGTTTTCGCCAGAAGATTAATTCTTGCGGTTCCATTTCCATCATGTCTGAAAGGGACCAATGAAAAACAATAGCAATATCTGCTATGAGTTTAGCGGCGGTTTCCCAGTCGAGGTGTCCCGCCGCTTGATAAAAGACTCTAAAATTTCTCCAATGCTCGACAAGTCACTCATATCGAGTTCTCCAACAGCTTCATGGGGCCATCCAGAAAGGCGGGCAACCATAGCAATTGTTTGTTCAACACCTTCCTTTTTGTCGATGGCTTGGACATCTTTTGTTTTGGGGCGCCGTAAGGTGATTGTGGTATGCTCTTTTCCTTCAAAGGTAACAGGGATAAGCAATTGATGCGTCATGCTTGTTTGTACGGTCATTTTTATATTCCTAAAAAGTTTTTATGTTCTGCTAATTGGTTAACACCATTGAATTTTCTGATTAAGTTGAGGACATCTATCTCAACAATTTCAATATCTTTCTGAACATATTTGAAATACTGCAATGTAAATGTAGCAGTGGATGTTGCTTTGCTTCCCGGTTGCCATTCTGCCATTTCAAAGCCTTTGCAAAGCCCCCTCATGGTGATGACAACACCTTCTGCTGGTGTGCCTTGTGCTTGCATTGAACTTCGCAATGAAATGTTCACATCAGAGCGCCCTAATAGTGCCATCAGTTCTGGAGAACAATCAGAAATGGTCATAGTGAGGATGAGTGTTTCAAGCCCAAGATCAACCTCAATGGAGCTATCCATGCCGCCACCGCGATAGCTTTCAACAACCAAACTTAAATTTGGCAGTGTCACGCTTTCGCATTTTGCCTGATAGGGAATGCCATCAACAAAAATATTAAAATATTTTAGAACTCTTGGTAAAACAGGTACAGTCATTAAAAGATCTCCTCTAGGTAATCATTGATGATGCGTGAACGGAACGTGATGTGTTCTGCTGGTGTTGTTGGTGTAAATTCAACATTGAAATAGACTCTGCCGCTCTCAATGGCGCTTGCTGT
>NZ_JBTTDI010000042.1:0-2625 GCF_055796185.1 Bartonella sp. P12B
CTTTTAAACATCTGCGTTTAATGATGTTGATATATCTAACTTCTCTCTGCTTATGAAATTAGCAAAGATGCCCTCATTTTTGAAGTGACCAAAATTACTCAATCCAAATTGCGTTTATTACTTTAAACCTATTATCAAAAAAGCTTTTGATACGTGTTTTGCATTCTATCATTAAAAGAATATCGTTTTAACAATTGCGATTATGTGATAAAAACGTCTTGTAAAATTTATGAGATGTTATGAATGATAACTGCTTTGCATTTCATTTGAATGCTCTCATGTGTTATAACATTGGCATCATGATTTGCTTTTTATGCTCTGTTTATAGATGGCTATTGTTTATAAAAAATGTTCAATTGAATCGTGCATAAAAGTGTGGATTTTGATGGGGGTTTAAACAAAATAAAATCACATAACATATTGATTGTACTGTGTTTTTACGCAAAAGGGGACGCCATCATAGTCGAGTCACCCCATTTTTACTCCAAAGATTTTGTGACAAAATTAACAGCTTATAGGCAAAAAGCTCTGGTTACCCATCACTGAAAAAACCAAGCCGATATACCACAAAAATCACTTTATAAGCACCAAACAAGGGAAAACAAAGCATAAAAATAGAGGCTGGGCTGGTAGTCCAGCCAACGGGACAAGTTTTGCGACACACCCGCCCGATGTAAACTGACTTAACATCGCAGCCACTTCTTATCACTTGAAGCAATGAGAAGATGGCTAATATAGATGAAAGAGTGTTAAAAAATTATGGATACACTTTACAAGGAAACATTAAAATTTGTTGATCCAGTCACACCAACTGCTGCTTATATTGGCGGCAAAATAAAATTAGCCAAAACGATTACCAAAATCATTGAAGGTATTCCCCATCGCACTTATGCTGAACCTTTTGTTGGTATGGGAGGAATATTCTTTAGGCGGAAGTTGATTCCACCTACTGAAATTATCAATGATCGTTCAAGTGATGTGGTGAATTTTTTTCGAGTTTTGCAACGCCATTATCATCCTTTTATGGATTTGTTGAAGTTCCAAATCACCAGCCGTGAGGAGTTTCAACGCTTGCGCATGCAAGATCCAAACACTCTCACGGATTTAGAGCGGGCTTTGCGATTTTTATATCTACAGCGGTTGAGCTTTAGTGGGAAGGTTGCAGAGCGTACCTTTGGAGTTAAAACGGACCGTAGTGCACGATTTAACACTTTGAAACTTGAAGGCTTACTAAAGCTTATCTACCGGCGTTTAGCAAGTGTTACCATCGAAAATTTAAATTGGTCTGATTTTCTTCTTCGCTATGACCGACCAAAGACTTTGTTTTATCTTGATCCACCTTATTGGGGTGTTGAGGACTACTATGGAAAGGATTTGTTTAAACGAGAGGATTACCAGACGATGTCCACATTGCTTGCACAATTAAAGGGCAAGTTTCTTCTCTCTCTCAATGATGTGCCAGAGATACGAAAAACCTTTAGTCAATTTAAGATAAGAGAGGTAAAAACACTTTATTCGTGTAACGCCTCAAATAATGCGATTCCGGCTAAAGAGTTGATTATCTCAAATTGCGATTTTTAGGAAAAAAAGATTCATTAAAAGGGCTTTAAATGACCTCTGAAGCCCCTTTTAAAAAGTAAATTACTACAAAATCTAGTGTCAAAGTTTGACCTCCCCTCCGCCTTTTTAATAAAACCTAAGCTATCAAGCTTTCCAATGGAATATTAAATTGTTGATGCAAGTTTCTAATCATGCGTAGTGTTAATTTTCTTTTGCCACTCAAGATTTCATAAACGCGATTTAAATGACCAATCGCTGGAACGAGATCTTTAGCACTTAAGTTCATTTGTTCCATTCTAAATTTAATAGCTTCAATCGGATGAGGAGGAGAAACAGGGTAGTGTTCTGCTTCATATGCTTCAATCAACAACACAAGAACCTCCATTTGATCAAATTCTGGAGTATTCTCTTTTGGTTGATTGTCAAACATCGCAGACACAATTTCTAATGCTTCTTGGTAATCTTTCTCTGTACGAATGGGCTTAATATTCATTTCTTAAATTCCTTTAGTTCTACAGTATTAGCATCAATTGCATCATACTGTTTGTGTGTTCCTATAAATTTTATATAAAGCCAGCCTGCTGGATAAAAGATTGAAACAATTAAACGATAATCATTGCCTCTAATATTAAAAACAACACGATTATTCTTTAATATGCTTGCATTTTTATATTTCTCTTTAATGTCATGAGGTGAACGCCATTGTGCATTTTTAGCTTCATCTATCCATGCTTTTAAGGGTTGTTCTGCATCAGGATATCTAGCCCAAAAAACTTGAAGTGTGGAGATTTTAATAATTTTCATAAGTGTATCCTGATTTTTATTAACCTTAGTACCATTTTGGGACCATGTCAAGATATTTATAAAAAAGTACTGCTTGAAAACCAACTGTTCTCAAGAGCGGCTTTTTGTTTCTCATTTTTTTCCATTCATTTTCATTCACCCCTCATTTAAAGGAGCATCATAATGACAACAGGTTTTTTACACGGTGTTGAAGTTGTCGAGGTGGACGATGGCACACGTCCCCTTCGCGCAGTTCAATCAGCAGTTATCGGAATTGTCGGC
>NZ_JBTTDI010000043.1:0-2605 GCF_055796185.1 Bartonella sp. P12B
GAAAACATTGTCACCAGCAGCCGTCTTTGCTGCCTTGATCAACGCAACAAAGCTTTCCCTTATCGTCTCTCTCGGATGCATAAAAGTTCCTGTTTAATTGATGCCAATTTTACTCTAAAAATAGTTGACTAGGATTAATAATGATACTATTATCGGTTATGAACAATAAAGTTGAAAAAATAATCAGCTTGATGAAAGCCTCACCAAAGAACATCAAGTTTTCAGATTTGTTAGCTGTGTGTGTGCATTTTTTTGGAGAACCGCGGAACAACGGTACAAGCCATTTTGTTTTTAAAACGCCGTGGTTTGGTGATCCCCGTGTGAATATTCAAAAAGATTCTGGCAACAAAGCAAAAGCCTATCAGGTCAAGCAAGTCTTACAAGCGATAGAAAGGATGAAACATGAACAATAATCATTATACATATCGTGTTTTGTGGTCGCAAGAAGATAAGGAATATGTCGGTTTGTGTGCAGAATTCCCATCCCTTTCATGGTTAGATATTCAAGCAGAGAAAGCTTTAAAAGGTATTATGGATCTCGTTTCAGAAGTTGTTGAGGACATGCAACACAATGGAGAAGAAGTTCCTGTGCCTTTGTCACATGGGAAATATAGTGGTAAGTTCCAATTAAGAATACCACCAGAACTCCATAGGAAACTTGCAATTCAAGCTGCTGAAAATGGTGTGAGTTTAAACAGATATATTTCTTCTAAACTTTAAAGTTTTGATCTATATGCACTAAAAGAAAAGTTAAGTTTATGAAAACCTCTCAATTAAAACAAATGCCGGTGTTTAAGACAGATGAAGAAGCAGAAAATTTTGTTGATACTGCTGATCTCACGGATTATGACTTAACTGGTTTTAAGCCCGTTCATTTTGAATCCTTACCTAAAAAAGCCTCTTAACCACCTCCCCATTTTTAAGAACGGGGAGGGGAGTTATGTTTTTGTTTAAGCAGCTTTCACAATAGGGTTTTCAATATTGGGAGCATAAGCTTGCAATAACGGATTCATAATATGCGGTAATTCTGAAGTTCCAAAACCTGTAAGGACTGCTAAAATCTTTGTAATATTTGGCACATCATCTTGAAGTTTCAAAATCAAAGCTTTCTCTACCACGCCCATGACCTCAACCAGTGCGCTATAGTCTTTATCTTTAATGTCTTCACAATTGACAAACTGAAACAACGCCATCCACAAATCGCATAAAAAATCAACACTGGTATTCATTGCACACCTCCATGGATTTGTTCTCTCAAGCAAGCTAATCCTCTAGATGTGATTTTCGTTGAAGGGAGCACCTTTTCTGTACCATCGGGTCTTTGAATCGTAATAGCAGGGCAATCCATCAAACCTTTCTTGATCTTATCCTGATAGGGTAACAAAGGAGCACCTGGAGCTCTTCGATAGACCCAATCATGTTTACGCAAATAATCGGTTAGATCTTTTGGTCGTACTTCTAACATTTTTGCAGATTCAATCAAACCAAACAAACCATCAGAACGTTTCAAGCCATCAAGCGCGTTTGCCTTGGGTTCTAACTCCGCAATCACATGATCTTTCTGCTCGATTTGGTTTTGTAAATGATTCAAAACACCAAGTAATGCTTGAGGACTTGAGTAGTCAATCTGTGGCGTTGCTATCTGCTTTGCAAGTTTTTCACACTCAATGAAATACAAACGAGCCTCTCTACCTTTCTGATTGTTCTCAAGCATAGAAAGTTCTTTGGCTCTATCGAGTGTGAGATAATAATCAATTGCGACAACAGCTCTAGATTTTGCGCTCGCCAAATTTGGCGACCGCAAATCTTGTGTTTTTACAAAATCTTGTCCTTCTATAAAGTTGTATTTGGTAATACGATCTTTAATCCAATTGGAAAAGTCTCGTTTTATTTCCAAAAACGTATATAATTCACGCGCGTTAACGGTTTGAACTAATTCGCCATCAATTTCAGTTTGATTTATATTAATTAAATATTGCGCCATAATTCGGCTCCTATGCAGTTAGACGTTTGTTAATGACACTCAAAAAGAGTGCCGGGCGCTAACAAACACGGTGCATAGTCCGTCGTTATGCTTTCCCCCAAAGGGTATTGTATAGCATAACTACACCCGACAGTATCATTATATGCACGTAGCACACAACGAGTCAAAGCTTTTAATTGGCGGAAAAAGATTGTTTCGGCAACCAATCCGCTATGCATTTAAGGTGTTTGTTAGGCACCTGATTCGATTATTCATATTCCTATTATAATGTCAAGCCAGTAATATCACTTTTTTCTAAAAATGATCAAAATGCTGTTTTACTGTGCCGCTAAAAAAGATGCCTCATTGTTTTTGCTCGCGTAAAATAAGCTTATACATACCGGATTCTGAAGCTTGGACATCGGTGACAACGAAGCGTTCTTGGGGTGTCTCTTCAGTGTTTTCAGGGGAGAGCACCACGACACTATCCTCAGCTTTTGGTGGCAATCCGCCAATATCATTGATACAAAGATCAAGTTCTTTTCTTGGAATTGTTGTCGGTATTCTGCCACCAGCATCCGATTCCGAATGTTTGATGCCGTAAATTGCTGTAATCCGAAAAGATTGCTGATTGTCCTTTCT
>NZ_JBTTDI010000044.1:0-2335 GCF_055796185.1 Bartonella sp. P12B
ACCGACAATTCCGATAACTGCTGATTGAACTGCGCGAAGGGGACGTGTGCCATCGTCCACCTCGACAACTTCAACACCGTGTAAAAAACCTGTTGTCATTATTATGCTCCTTTGCATGATTGATGAATGAAAATGAATGGGAAAAATGAGAGACAAACAGACGTTCTTGAGAACGACTTGACAAAATGTTTAAAACCGTTAGATTCATAGGAAGGTGCCTAGAAAACACCTTAATAGTAAGCGGATAGATTGCCGAAACAGTCTCTTTCCGTACATTGAATGCTTTGACTTGTTACATGCGCATGGCGTATAATAACTTTGTCGGGTGTAGTTGTGCTATACAATACCCTTTTATGGGAAAAGCATAACGACGGACTTACTACCGTGTTTTCTAGCACCCGATACCCTTTGGGGTGTCAATAGAAGACATCTAAATAGTAAGGAGTTCGTCATGAACACTCTAATTAAAATATCAGAAAAAATTATTGATCAGGAAACAATTCAAACGGTTGATGCACGTGAATTGCATATATTTTTGGAAATAGGAAAACGCTTTGCTACTTGGATTACAGATCGTATTCGTCAATATGAATTTGAAGAGGGAAAAGACTTCATAAAAACACAAGATTTGCGGTTCCCAAAATTGGGAAGCGCAAAATCTAGGGCTGTTACAGCAATTAACTATCACATCACTTTAGATATGGCGAAAGAACTCTCAATGGTTGAACGCAATGAGAAAGGCAGGAAAGCCCGTCGTTACTTTATTGAGTGTGAAAAGAAACTAAGAAGCCAATCTGTTGATTATGATAATGATACACGATTTGATTTACCAAGCCATTGGGAGGGTATGAACGCTGGTGAAAAAGTTTTATATCTTTTAGGTCCAATTCATATGCGTCTTATCGATGCTTTTAGAGTAGACGAAGAAAACAGGCAATACAAAGCTTTAATCAAAGAAGCAAAACAGGTGTTAGCAAGATCTGTGACAAAAGCTGCTTAGTTTATAGTGCCATCTCCTCGTCTTTAAAGGCGGGGAGATGATAAAAGCTCTAGCTATTTTATTAACAACTATGGTCCATTTGTACATTGACTTTTTTACTAGCTTCTAGTGTTGGAATAGAAGAAACATCAATATCACGCAAAGCATGCCATGTATCATAATTGGCTTGAAGTTGTAACCATAAGGCGGGTCCGTTGCCTAATAACTTGCCAATACGGGCTGCTGTAACAGCTGTAACAGGACGTTGTCCTTTAAGGATGCTGTGTAGATGTTGGCGCGATATTTGAAGAATTCGAGCAATTTCAGTTTTGCTTGTATCCAAATGCTCCAAAGATTCGGCTAAAATTTCTCCTGGATGAGTAGGGCAACGATTAGGATCACGTGTAGTCATGAAGTGTCTCCTTTACAATTAATCTTAAAACCTTCAATGATATTGTTCCAGATCAACATGATAAACATGCCCATCTTGGAATTCAAAAGTGATACACCAAGGACCATTGATATGGACTGTGTAGCGAGTTGGAGTAAAGCCTTTAAGCATATGAAAGTTATAACCCGGTACATTGATATCACTTACTTGAGAAGCTGCGTCAAGAGTATCAAGACGGCGAATAATTCGCTGTTGAAGCCTACTATCAATTTTACTTTTTCCTGTTTCCCAGAGAGATTGTAGGTCTTTATTTTTAAATGTTTTGATCATAGCAAACTCAACAGCTTTATTTTAAATAATATGTAATGTAATAAGTTACAATTGTCAACAAAAATATTACAATTTAATATTATTGATACCAATGCGGCTTGCCTATAAGCTGTTAATCTCGTCACAAAATCTTTGGAGTAAAAATGGGGTGACTCGCTATGATTTCGAGACACCCCTCTAAAGACAAAGAATGACTTTGCTTGCTATAGATTAGACTTGGTTCATCCTTCTCTTATCGTTCTTTCATAGATTCTACTGATGCGTCTGTCTTAGCTCTTTCAGAAGACAAAGAGTTTTTTTCTTCATCAATAATAGGAGGAGAGAATTTTCCATCTTTATAAGTCCAGCCAATTTGCGCTTCACTTGAGGGGATTGCTTTTCCCTCAGATAAATGAACATAATCTTCTGGTGCAACAATAACGTTTGTTACCACACCATTTTCAACAACTGCATATTCCATAAAAAACTCCTATATAAAAAATCTAAACAAGATTGCTCCATTACCGCCATTACCCCCTTTACTAACTCCACCATCTTCTCCTGGAAAATAGCCACCCCCACCGCCGCCGCCCTCTCCACTGCCATTGCAGCCTTTACCACCATGACCACCTTTTTGGCTCTCTCCACCATAACCG
>NZ_JBTTDI010000045.1:0-2218 GCF_055796185.1 Bartonella sp. P12B
GGCAATGCCTGAAAAGGTGGACGAGAGGGGGTGTTAAGTGAGGGCGATTTATAGGTTATCAGCATCATTCGTAAAGACGTCTCCACATGGTAAATATTGTGATGGGGCAGGGCTATGGTTAAATGTTCGAAAAGACAATACGCGCTCTTGGTTTTTTCGCTATACGCACCACAATAAGCGCCGTGAAATGGGGCTTGGTCCTGTTACGAAACTTTCTTTAAAAGAAGCCCGCGAGCTTGCTAGGCATTATAGTGATATTCTTAAAGAAGGTAATGATCCTATTGTTTTTAGAGAACAGACTATTTTAAAACAGCAAAGCAATATCTTTCAAGAAGTTGCGCAAGCGGCTTTTGAAAGCAAAAAAGCAGAGCTGAAAAATGAAGGAAAAAATGGTCGTTGGTTTTCTCCACTAGAGTTGCATGTTATTCCACATATAGGCAAATTATCTATAGAAAAATTGACAGCCAATATCATTCGCAATGTTCTTGCTCCTCTTTGGCATGAAAAAGCAGATACAGCGCGAAAAGCACTGAATCGTATCAATATTTGCTTGAAATATGCTGCTGCTCTTGGCTTGGATGTTGACCTACAGGCTTGTATGAAAGCACGTGCTCTTTTAGGAAAGTCACGTGCGACAACGACGAATATTCCTGCTATGCCTTGGCAAGAACTTCCAGCTTTTTATCAAAACTTAGAGGATAATATCCTTTCAAATTTAGCATTAAGATTACTGATTTTGACAGGTTCTCGATCATATCCATTGCGCTATTTGCGTCTTGAGCAGATTGACAAAAATATATGGACCATACCCAAAGAAAATATGAAAGGTATTGTAGGAAAAGTTTTAGACTTTCGTGTGCCACTGAGTAATGAAGCTATGAAAGTCATTGAAAAAACTCTGCCTTTTGAAAAAAACGGCTTTCTATTTGCAGGGCTTAAAGGCAAGCCAATTTCTGATGCAACGCTTTCTAAATTCATGAAAGACAAAGGCTTTGATTATAGACCTCATGGTTTTAGATCGAGTCTTCGTGATTGGATAGCGGAGACAACATCAACACCATTTGAAATTGCAGAATCTATTCTTGCGCATTCAGTTGGTAATTCAGTGACAAAAGCTTACATGCGAACGGATTTTTTGGAACAACGGCGTGTTCTTTTGGAGCAATGGGCATCTTTTATATCAGGAAGTACTTGACATTATTTCTGTAATGTATATCTTCGAATCAGGTGCCTCAAAAACACCTTGACGATAAGCGGATGGATTGCCGAAACAGTCTCTTCTCCGCGCATTAAAAGCTTTGACTCATTATATGCGTATAGCATATAAATGGCTTGTCGGGTGTGGTTACACTATACAATACCCTTACGGGGAAAGTGTAACGACGGACTTATCGCCGTGTTTTTGAGCACCCGGCACTCTTTTATCGAGTGTCAATCAAAAACATTTAACGATAAGGAGTTCATTATGAACACTCTTATTCCGATATCGGAACAAACTATTGATCAGGAAACTGTCAAAACTGTTAATGCACGTGAGTTACATGCGTTTTTGGAAGTAGGTAAAGATTTTTCCAATTGGGTTACTGACCGTATCAAAAAATATAATTTAGTAGAAAATCAAGACTTTGTTTGCTCGCCAAATCTGGCGAGCAAAGGTAGGGGTGGACATAATCGTAAAGACTATCATCTGACTTTAAGTGTAGCCAAAGAACTTTCTATGCTTGAGAATAATCAGAAAGGTAGAGAGGCTCGTTTATACTTTATCGAATGCGAACGACTTGCAAAGCAGGTAGCAACACCACAAATAGATTACTCCAAACCTGAGGCATTACTTGGTGTCTTGAATCATCTACAAAACCAAATCGAGCAGAAAGATCATGTGATTGCTGAGTTAGAACCCAAAGCAAAAGCACTTGATGGCTTAAAGCGTTCAGATGGTTTGTTTGGTTTGATTGAATCTGCAAAGATGCTTGAAGTACGACCAAAAGATTTAACTGATTACTTGCGTAAACATGATTGGGTCTATCGACGGGCTCCAGGTGCTCCTTTGTTACCCTATCAGGATAAGATCAAGAAAGGTCTCATGGATTGCCCTGCTATTACTATTCAAAGACCCGATGGTACAGAAAAGGTGCTCCCTTCCACGAAAATCACATCTAGAGGATTAGCTTGCTTGAGAGAACAAATCCATGGAGGTGTGCAATGAATACCAGTATCG
>NZ_JBTTDI010000046.1:0-2172 GCF_055796185.1 Bartonella sp. P12B
CCACTCCCATTATTAGCACTAGCACCTCCACCTCCACCGCCGCCAAAAAAAGAGTTTCCACCATTACCACTACCCCCATCACCACCATACCCACCGGCGTAAATAAAGGAGCTCCCTCTATAACCATGAAAACTAGCATCGCCGCCATGGCTACCATTGAAGTAAGATGTGCCTCCTGAACCACCGGCGCCTCCACCTCCACCAGCACCCCCATATGCTATAATAATTCCTGCGATGCGTGTATCACCACCAGCACCTCCACTGCCTCCCGGAGAAGCACCTCGTCCTCCTCGACCAATTTCAATGGCTTTTGCCGATCTTAGTTGTGAAGCTTTTACTTTAACACACGCATATTGACTTCCACCACCACCACCACCACCATAGTAGGTGATACGACTGTTAAGGGAGGTATTATTTCTTAACCAGCCTCCATCTCCCCCACCACCACCGCCACCCCATGCCCATATTTCGATATCGGTGTTATCGCTAACCCCTTCAGGCAATGGAATAGTGCCACTTTGTGTTACAAGAACTTCTAGGGGAGAGGTCGCTTTCCTCAGTTTTGTGATTTCATCACGTATTTCTTGAAGAGCAACAACAGCTTCCTCTTTGCTATAAACTTCCGCACCATCAACTTTCAGCGGTCCTTTAAGCTTGCTTCCCGTTGCACTTAAGCTTGTCACCACTTCACCATTATGTCTGATACTCAATGACGAATTACCATCCTGATTACCATCCCGCATGATACTCAATGGCGTATGAGCAATACCCATTAAATCGGATAGTGAATGATGAAGGTGCGTGAAGTTTTCAGATGAATTGCTTATGAGTTCCAAGCCATCACTCATAGTGACTTTTTTTGTGAACTTATTGTAATCCTGCCATTCATTGGCTTGTGCTAGGCGCCCATAGCTTGTCAGATCTTCATTAAGCTTTGCTCTAAATCTATCAAGACCGACAATATCTTCAATTTTGTGTTGGTGGGCTCCAAGCAAAGAGACAGCACTGCCAAAGGTAAAATGATTGTTGCTAGCTTTATAGAGAACATAATTGTTAGCGGCGTCCTTAGCGCCCTCGATATCACCCAAATCAGTTAAAGTGAAGGTTTTGTCCGCTGCCATTTTACCTTTGAGGACTGCTTCAAGATCTGTAACATCCCCTATGCTATGCGTATGTTTTGAAGGAGCTTTTTTATCTAGCTTTTCTTCCACATCGGCGATGGCTTGATCAAGTTTTGTCAAATTCTCACGCAAAATGGGGAATTCAGAACTGATAAAACGCCCTTCTTTGGGCAATTCCATTGCAAGCTTTTTGGTTTTTGTCATGTCTATTCTCCAAGTCTCTAAAGCTGCCCAAAATCTGATCTTTCAAAGCGAGGGGGGTATCACAAGATGCCAGCACCAAAATCACGCAACATTGATCGCGCCGAAGGTCCACCGGTTAAAGTGAGTTTCAAGCGCGCTTGTCTCGCTGTCTTATTGCTGCTGACAAATTTTCGCTCCACCCAAAGCGGCTCGGAAAGCTGTTCTGTTTCCTCTAAGGTGAGGGGGGTAAAAGCACCATCATCCAGTTGCATCTCTAAAGTGAATGTGGAGCCGCCTGGTAAAAAGGTCTTGATATAGCTGGTCAATCTTGCCTTCTCACCAAAGGCAAAAGCACGGGTAACATAGGTTGCTGTGTTATGAATCTTGCCGGCAATCAACTGAACAGGAGCAAACAGAACGGGGGAGAGTTTTTCTGTGCCTTTGAGAATGGCACGTAATTGAACTGTTTCACTGATATATTCGGTGAGGCTTAACAATTGAAAGGGGAGAAGTTGATAAATCGTGCCATTGTTTCTTTCAATTTCAAAGATCACCGAACAATCACTAGAAGGCAATTCAACCGCGGCACGGATTTGCAAATCAGAACAGTCAACAAGGTCAAATGTGCCAAGATCAATGGTCTTTGTTGTTTGTCTGTAGCGTGCTGCCAAAACACGGAAGGCTAAAGCCTCATCTTGATGGGCACTCCAGCTTTGCGCATTGACAGACGAAAAACGAGGACCGGTCACATAGGGGTGACTTGAGACATATCTTTGCTGTTCTTCATCAAAATCCCCAAGCTTTGCGAGTGAGAGGGAATGATCACTATCATCGGTCTTAAGGACAAAAGCTGTTAAGCGATCATTGG
>NZ_JBTTDI010000047.1:0-2102 GCF_055796185.1 Bartonella sp. P12B
TGATAAAAACGAATAATATTGTTCATTAAACTGTTATGAATGGATTTAATTCTTTTTTTCTTCTCTGAAGATGTTTATACACATTGCCTTGGTAAACTTGTACAAGTGCGTCATTGCACTTTAACAGAGTGATAGGAATCTTTATGCGGGGGAGATAAGATGGTTTGTATAGCCACTAAAGTGGGGGCAGATAGTACAGTTTATGGTTTTTCCCTTCATCTTCAAAGAATTGCTCTCTTCAGACAATTAAAACGATGTTACGCGTTTTGTCTTTCTCTCTCAAAGAAGCATAAGATGAGTTGTTTTGCGCTTCCTTTTGAGTGTAAAAATTAATGATCCGGTTATTTTGTTGTTTTGTGCTTAGCACGGCTTTGAGTGTTGAAATTGCGGAGTTGTGTGGTAAACGGCATGACCATGTTATGCGTGATATTAAGAAAATGCTTGAAGAATTATACTATGAAGGGGGTCGGTCCAAATTTGGGCTGACCTATTTAGACACACAAGGTAGACCTCAAAATTGTTATAATCTTCCCAAGCGTGAATGTTTAATTCTTGTCTCAGGTTATAGTACTACCTTGCGAGCAAAGATAATTGACCGGTGGCAACAATTAGAACAGCAAGTAGTGGCACCGCAAATCGATTACTCTATCCACAAGTCATGTTAGGGGTTTTAAATTATCTCAAAAATGAGAATGAACAAAAAGACAATATGATTGCTGAATTAAAACCAAAGGCAATGGCTCTTGAAAGCTTACAGCGCCATGAGGGGCTCTTCGGTCTTACTGAAGTTGCTAAAATACTCGAAATGCAACCAAAACAGTTCATTCTCTTCTTACAGCAAAAGGGTTGGGTCTATCGACGCATGGCAAGTGGGCACCTGTTGCCTTATCAAGACAAAATCCAAAAAGGTCTGATGGATTGTCCTACCATCACTATTCAAACCTCTGGCGGAATAAATAAAGTCATTCCTTCAGCAAAAATCACAACAAAAGGCATTGGTGTGCTTTCTCAAGAACTTAAAAGACAAAGCGTGCATTAAGGGATGACCATCATGGAAAAGAAATGCGAATTGACTGATGAAATCGATATAGTTTATTTGCGTAGGTTTGCTAATTTTTTATTTGACAATCTACTACTAATATGTCTGTTGTCAAATCAGGTGCTTGAAAAACACCTTGATAGTAAGCGGGTTGGTTGCCGAAATAACCAATCTTCCGTAAATTTAAAGGCTTTGACTCGTTGTATGCTCCATGCGTATAATGGCATTGCCGGGTGTAGTTATGCTATACAATACCCTTTATGGGGAAAGCATAACGACGGACTTACTACCGTGTTTTTCAGCACCTGGCGCCCTTATAGGGTTGTCAATGAAAAACGTCTAAGTAGTAAGGAGTTCATAATGAACATTCTCATAACAATATCAGAAAAAATTATTGACCGTGAAACCGTCAAAACCGTTAATGCACGTGAATTACATACGTTTTTAGAGGTAGGTCGTGATTTTACGACATGGATTAAGGATCGTATTAATCAATATGAATTTGAAGAGGGAAATGATTTCATAAAAACACAAGATTTGCGGTCCCCAAAATTGGGGAGCGCAAAATCTAGAGCTGTTACAGTAATAGACTATCATCTCACATTAGATATGGCGAAAGAACTCTCAATGGTCGAACGCAATGAAAAAGGTAGGCAAGCCCGTCGTTACTTTATTGAGTGTGAGAAAAAGCTAAGAAGTCAATCTGTTGATTCTGATAATGATACACGCTTTGATTTGCCAAGTTATTGGGAGGGTATGAACGCTGGTGAAAAAGTTTTGTATCTTCTAAGTCCAATTCATATGCGTCTTATCGATGCTTTTAGAGTAGACGAAGAAAACAGGCAATATAAAGCTTTAATCAAAGAAGCTAAACAGGTGTTAGCAAGATCTATCGTAAAAGCTGCTTAGTTTAAAAACTGATTTCATCTTCTCGTCTTTAAAGGCGGGGAGGTGGTCAATATCACACAGCTTTTAGAAACAGAACTCTAACAACGACCATTTTAACACAAGCGTGATTCACGCAACGGGTGAATTACGCGCTAATGGAGGAAAACATGATGAA
>NZ_JBTTDI010000048.1:0-2010 GCF_055796185.1 Bartonella sp. P12B
CCCACAATCTTGCGCATTAATGATAGTGATCGCTTCCTTGGCTAAACGCACAACGTAATGAAAGACCGTGATCTCACCAATCTTTTCTTCTGCTGGGAAAAAGGATTTCATGGTAATGGGATTGGCAAGTTTTCCCTTGTGGATCATGTGTGAAGCGATCTCAAAGATCCTTTGATGCAAGTGTTCAAAAAAATGCTCTGCTTTAAGAAAGTTCGAAACACGATCAAGGGCGTCATTGTTCATGAGAATGGCGCCAAGCAAGGCTTGTTCTGCTTCAAGATTGTGTGGGATCTCTCGAACAGAAGAGAGCATGTTGTCCCTTTGATTGTCTAGCGCACTGCATTCTACGAGGTTGACTTTTCCCATGACTCTTTTCCCTTCTCTGGTGCCTCTAGGGTAATTTCTGTGGTGTAACCGCTTTGTTTCTCATAGCGGTGGGTCACCGTTGCGGCTTTCCATGGTCCATTGATTTGCTCCCGAAACCCTTGCAAAATGAGGGGTTGATCAGCCATGATTTCTGGACGCCCCTCTAGAACCAAAGAACCACTGCCCATGCCACGACACAGCCGGTCTGATTCTGATGCGGCAGCAGCCAAAGCTTCCTCTTTGCAAGTGTAACAACCACGCAAACGCCGTGTGGGACCTGTAAGGTTTGTGCAATGTGTGACAAACAGCTGTTTTCCTTGTGAGCGTTCAAAGTAAGTTGCTTCAATGATGCCATATTGGGTGCGTGGCTCGAGGGTAAATTCCCAACTGGAACAATCCTGCTTAGCAAGATTGATTGCTGGTAAATTGTTGCCACTTAAAAATAAAAACTTATTGTCCTTGATTAAAAAACGTGCCCGCATACGCCCCGCAAGGCGGGTTAAAAAATCAATTGTAGACTGATCGGTGCGCACCACATAAGGCAAAGTTTTGCGAGTGAATCCTTTATCAACTTTGGCTTGATAACCATGGCGTTTGGCTAAAGTTTCGACAATCTCGCCAATGGTTTTGTTGTCAAAATGCTCACTTGCCTGTTCTTTGAGTTCCCCACGCATCGAAGCGCTTTTGCCGCAAAGGCGTAAAACCTCTCCATCACTGCCCCCTATACTTACAACCGATTCAACAACAAAACGCCCCATAAAGGCACTGATGCTGTCCTGATAACCAAACATCACCTGCAGGGTGCTGTTCTTTTGTGGAACCTGTAAATCATTACCCCTATCATCAAACTCCGCTTCAAAGCGATCCGCTTCATTGCCGGCATGATCGGTAATGGTGGCGCTGATAAGCCGCTGGTAAAAAACCTCATGGACGGGTTTGTCTCCAACCTTAACCACGATAAAAGGATAGGTTCGGCTTAATCCCATAACCGCTTCACTCTGCTTTGAGACTGAACAAAGACAAATTCAGGGAGAATAACAGTTAACCCCCGTGGCAAAACAGCACCATATTGGGCAATCCCCGGATTGGCTCTCAAGGTGGCTTCTAAATAGCCCTTTAAGGATCCAGCTTGCGATCGGTCTCCTAATACCGCCATGGCATGGTGAAAGCAAATCAGATCGAGGCTCATATCCTCTAACTCTATAACAACGTGCTTTGCTGGTAGCTTCATAGCTGTTGTCCCTCTTGGAAAGATCCTTGTGGTTTTCCCCCATCAAAAAAGGGTAGCAAGCTGATGGAATAGCGGATGCGCTGCGATTGACCAGAGCGGCTGATATAATCGTGGTCTTTCGTGATCGAGGTGAGCACCACGGGACCGTGGAGTATGGCACTATAGCTCATATCATTGACCCAACGAAGCATCTGCACTGGTTTTGCTGCTCGTATGGTCATAGTGAGTGCATCAATGGCTATACGATCACCAAACTCTTCTGGAAACCACACGCCATGGATGGTTTTGGCATCATTGCCATAGCCGGTAAATTGCAAGCTGGGGGCTTTACCAAAACGCTCCATAGATACCCATGAGGCGGAGAACTCTTCCTCAAAGGATTGGAAATTCAGCCAATCGACATAAAATTGATG
>NZ_JBTTDI010000049.1:0-1950 GCF_055796185.1 Bartonella sp. P12B
AGATATCACTGCCACCTCCACGGATGCAGTCAATGGTTCTCAGCTTCATAGTCTAGGGGACAGTGTTGCGAAGTCTTTGGGTGGTTCTGCTCAGTATGAGAATGGCAAATGGACTGCTCCAAAGTTTACAGTTAAGACTGTCAAGGAAGATGGTAGTGTAGTTGAAACGCATGAGTATGATACCGTTTCTGCTGCCTTTGAGGGTGTTGGTACTTCTTTTGCAAATCTTCATAAAGAGGTTAAGAATGAGATTAATAAAGTTGTAGGAGATAGCCTTGTTAAGCAGGATACTGATACCAAGGTTATCAAGATCGGAGCAGAAAAAGGTGGTAACAGCATTAGTATTGCCAATAGTGGTGATGCATCGCGGACCTTGTCTGGTGTGAAAGCTGGCGTTCTTTCCGAAGGATCGACGGAAGCGGTCAATGGTTCTCAACTTTATTCTTTGAATACTACCCTTGCTACCTATTTTGGTGGGGGTGCTAAATATGAAAATGGAAAATGGATAGCGCCAAAATTCGAAGTTTCGACGATTGGTTCTGATGGTAATGTAGTTGAAGAGCAGAGCTATACGAGTGTAGCGGAAGCGTTTGCTGGTGTAGGCACTTCATTCACGAATCTTCATAAAGAGGTTAAGAATGAGATTAATAAAGTTGTAGGAGACAGTCTTGTTAAGCAGGATAAAAAGACGCATGTTATTAGTGTAGGGGGTGAAAAGAGTGGTGCTGAAGTTACGTTTGCAAATACTGATGGTGCATCACGAACCCTTTCAGGTGTGAAAGCGGGAACAATTTCTGCGACCTCTACGGAAGCCATCAATGGTTCCCAGCTTCATAGTTTAGGGGACAGTGTTGCAAAGTCTTTTGGTGGTACTGCTCAGTATGAAGGTGGTGTTTGGACTTCTCCAAAGTTTACAGTTAAGACTGTTAAGGAAGATGGTAGTGATGTTGAAGAAAAGAGCTATGAGAGTGTAGCAGAAGCCTTTGCTGGAGTAGGGACTTCTTTCACGAACATTCACAATGAAGTTAAGAGTGAGATTAACAAAGTTGTCAGCGATAGTCTTGTTAAGCAGGATGAAAAGACAAAGATTATCAAGATTGGTGGCGAAAAAGATGGTACGACCATCACTATTGCTGATAAAGGTAATCAAGATCGGACGCTTTCTGGCGTGAAGGCGGCAGAAAATGATAACGAAGCGGTTAATAAAGCTCAGCTTGATAAAAGCTTAGAAGATCTTTCTAAAACTATTCAGTCTGAAGATTCTTCAGTTGTTCTTTATGATAAAGGAACAAATGGTAACACCAATTATGGCAGTGTTACTTTTGGCAAAGGCAACGGTTCATCTCCGGTAGCATTGCATAATGTTTCGGATGGTAGAATTGCTGATAAATCGTATGATGTTATCAATGGTAATCAGCTTAATAAAATTTCTGAGGATATTGCGCGTTTCTTAGGTGGTAATGCGGCGTTTAAAGATGGAGCTTTTACCGAGCCTACCTATAATTTGTCTGAGATTTCTAAAGAAGGTAATATAGAACAACATGCATTTAAAAATGTTGGTTTAGCTTTTACAAGTTTTGATAAGAGTATTCAGAATGTAAACCAACGGATTAAGGATGTCTCTGAAAGTGTTTCTCAGGATTCTTTGAACTGGAATAAAGAAGAAGGAGCTTTTGTAGCGACGCATGGAGCAGGAGATGCAAAAGCCCATAGCAAGATTAAATTTCTTGCCAATGGGGATATAGCTGAAAGCTCAACGGAAGCGGTCAATGGTTCACAGCTTTATTCTCTGAATACCACCCTTGCTGAATATTTCGGTGGTGGTGCTAAATATGAAGGTGGCGAATGGACGGCTCCAAGTTTCAAGGTTAAGATTGTCAAAGAAGAAGGTAGTGATGTTGAAGAGCAGAGCTATACGAGTGTAGCGGAAGCGTTTGCCGGTGTAGGAAA
>NZ_JBTTDI010000005.1:0-171676 GCF_055796185.1 Bartonella sp. P12B
TCTCATAAAGACGGGCTCCTAAAATCATGCCTTCTAAAGAAAGGGCATGGGAAAGCGTAGAGGCACGTCATTGGCTGTCAAAATATTGTGAAGTCCAATCTTCTCTTGCATCAACCCAAACTTTATTACCCCTCAGGCTATCACCTTGCCAATCTCTGTAGACAAACAGATTATTCAAGGGCAAAAAACATATCTCAAATCAAAACGCTCCTCTTTACGCAATAAAGAATGCGTTAAGCAAAACACTAAAACTACACTGACAGAAAAGAGAAAAAAAGAATAAAGTAGAGAGGGAGAAGACAAAAATATTCATCTAAAGCTATAATCTCAGCCCTCAGCTTATTTAATTTTCATTAATTCCCCATCAATGATTAGAGGATAGTCAGGAGTTTGAACAAAAGATTTTATTTTTGCAGAGCTTGAGGACTGAATGAATTGCGATTTCCTTATAAAACAAATATGAAAAAATTGTGATTTATTGATGATATCTTTTATGAGGTAAGAAGATGAGAGCGATGATAAAAGAACACTTCTTTTAATCTTATAACTTGAATCAATGAACAATAAAATTCCAACACCGTGTTCAAATTTATTTATTATCATGCGTTGAATGTCTGCCGCTGAAATATTGCAGCCGTGAAGATTCAAAACATTTATGATATCGTGAATAGAAATTGAAGCACCCATGACATTATGAAAGGCTGGAGTTCTTCCTCTAAGATGTAAGGTGTGCCCGCGGTATCCACAAATACATGATTGATTACATGCAATGGTAGCAATATCGCCTGTAGCGTGCTCGAGTAACGGCTCATCATCAGGATAAAAAACCGATACAATGTGTTCATCATTTTCAGGATTTGATTTCATTTGAGTGTGATCGTAAAGATGATAGATGTCACCATCAATTTGGAAATACTGGAACCCTATTGGACCAGTTTCTTGAGGCGTATAAG
The DNA here is from genome assembly GCF_055796185.1 of Bartonella sp. P12B. Lineage (NCBI taxonomy): Bacteria > Pseudomonadati > Pseudomonadota > Alphaproteobacteria > Hyphomicrobiales > Bartonellaceae > Bartonella > Bartonella sp. P12B. The sequence goes on from NZ_JBTTDI010000005.1 coordinate 954, forward strand.
CAAGAGGCCTAATACGCAATTTAGGAATTATATTATTTGCTTTCAACGCAGATTGCGATTGAAAGGTTTCTCCAAGATAAAATAGGTTTTTTAGAGATTGTCATTTTTTTCCCCGAGATACCGTAATAAGTTTATCCGCAAAACTTGGAAGGCATATTATAGTATCGATGGAAAATTCTTCGATGGCTGAACTCAAAGTGTCATAATCAACGATAGATGCAAACGGATAATAGGTGACTTTGAGAAGGCAACAAATTTCATGGACAAAGTAAAATCCATTCCATAGTCCTCCAGCTGTAAGGCAATTTGCAACGGAGCTTACAGAGCAGTTCTTGAAGACAGTTTTTAGATTCTTTGCGGTAGAGTGTGTTACAAACTCATAATTGAGCCACTTGTGGTGAAATCTTTTGGGAATTCTCGTTGTACCTCCAGTTGTGAAAACTATATATGATATTGAAAATCCTCGTTTTTTTAGCTTGCATAAGGCACATGGAGGATGCAAATGTAGAGGCAATAATGATCATGAAAAAGATTAAAGAAACATGGCTGTTTAAATGGCTGATTATCCATCCACTCATCCATGAGCCTGCAGCTTGGCCAATATTTGAAACAACAAGGATATAATTAAAAATAACACTAGAAGATAAAGGTGCTGGTGTCTTTCCTGCATTATAATATATTTCTGGAATAATGACAGATTCGTAGACACTGTAAATTAAGGCAATCATGGCGGTAGAGACTCCACCTATGAGGTAGAATGAGGCTAAGTTTCCCGTAAGCCATATCAGATAAAAAGTTGTTTTATCGGAAAGGGTGAGATGTTTATTAATTATCCCCTGCCAGATACAAATACCGATCCCGACAGTTGAAAAGAAAAGACCACTATAAGGAGCGAGATTGCTATCAAATTTACTCAGAAGTGTCGTGGTTGTGAGGAAGATTCCCATAATGGACGAGCAAAGTAAAGCTGTGACCAGTAAATAACGAAGTGAACGATTCCTTATTATTTTTTTTAAAAAAGAAAGAAAAGCCGTTTGTGTTTTTTTCCTTTTTCAAGGGATCTTCTTTTCTGTGGGTAGTTGTAAACAATTTTTATAGAGAGAAAACAAAAAGACAAACCAACGACTACGAAAAAAAACATCATAAAAACGGATGCGTTGTATTTTATGGCACACGTTGCAACAAGAGGGGCAATAAAAACAGCAGCATTTTGAAAAAAAGAATAAAGGGTTAATGCACGTTTAAGAGCTTTTCCATTGAGATGTTCTGTTAAAATCTCTCTTAGAAATGGCTTTGAAATCGCTTTCGAAAGAGCTGTTAAAGTAAAAAAGGCTAACCAAGCAGAAGGCATGACTGATAGAGTCATAAGAAAAAAAGCTGCACTTCTTAAAATAAAGGCGGTAGTCATTAATAATTTACGAGAATATTTCTCAAGGTATTTTGTTGTCGTTACCATGAGAATGCTTTCAAGAATTACTGATCCAGAGAGATAAAAAGCAACATTTTCAGCAGTGATGAGAGAAGAGATTCCAAGAAGAGGGAGGACAAAGAAAAAGGAAAACTCAGAAAGAAAAACGGTACCATATATAAAAAAGTAATTTTATGTTTGCTCATGGGATTTCCTTATAAGCGCAGTTAAATGATCAAAAACGCTTTGTTGTCTATCTTGAGGGAGTTGCAAAAGCCGCTGTTTTAGCGGTGCACATTTCATTGAAAGTATCCCCCCTCTTGATTTCACTCGTCAGTCTCTTGCGAGAATATTGTTTTTTATTTCTTTTACAATGTTTTTAGAAACATCCAACATCTCAGTAGAGAATTTTTTCTTGCTGCATGAGGTTATAAAATCTGCATGATTAAGAATAATTTTTTGGCTTCCATGGGCACTGTTTTCAACAGTGCTTTTCCCTTGAGGTTTGCGGAATTTTACAAAAATCAGTTTTCTTAAATGGAAGAAAAATCTTATATCTTGTGTCTTTTTTATAAAAGGCATTAAAAATATTGAGCAGAGGAGGTTGGGATAAAATTTCCTATACTTATTGCATGTTGTAATCCATCTGATTGAATAACAAAAAATCTCATTTCTGAACTGACGGGTTTAAAAATAAAGGATTCATATTCTGATGAAATAAAAGATGGGATCGTAGGGACAGTTTGCTTGTGATAGCTGCCGTATCTTTGATGTCTAAACTATGAAAATATTGAAGTGGAGCAGAAAGGCATATATTTATGTTAAGCATCGCATCATTAAAAAATACTTACGATTTCTCAAATAAAATTTTTTATTATACTTCTTTTATGAATTCTAAAATATAAACTGAAATGGTATGTGCGGCATGAATAGTTAGGCGCGCATGGCGAGGACGAATAATGTTTTGCCTAAAATGTTCTTCTGATCTGCTGTGGGCAGCACTTTTTTTATTTCTTAAATGCATGGTACCTTTTACAATTTCATACAGCCCAGAGGCGATCTTTTTTACATCTTCGTCAGAAAATTTTTTGGGCTGGAGACCAATATGGGTAGAGACTTTGTCCCATAAATTGGAGAGTGTATCAGAATTTTCTTTATAGACGATAGAATGGTGATTGAGATAAGCTTTACAGGAGGCTTCCAATACCGTTGCGGCATAGAGAACTGCGTTCATCGAATCCTTTTCTACGGTTTTTAACGCTCTCTCAATTTCGATTCCTATTGCGGAGAGTTGCTGTTTTGCAACCTTATCTTATAACTCTTGTGTAGGGAGGAGTCCTAATTTAGTGATATGTCCCCCTACGTAAATACCGCAATCCATCTTTAGCTAAGGTTTCTAGGATTTTACATTGATTTTTTCTAATTGATCCACTGCGTATAGTGTTTTTTGATCATGTAGTTCTATAGTCATAAAATCACCAAGCAACTGACCAAGGACCTCAAGTGGTTCAGGGCATTCTTTATTGATTGCTTGGAGCCGTTTTTTAATCATAGTCGCTTTACTATCAGAAGGATCTGCGTTAAGAGCAGATGGTGTAAAAAAGAATAAATTATTCAACTGCTCCAATGTATAATGCATTGATAATATTTGGCTAAGAAGTCCAATAGTTGCGGGAGGAATTTGTGATTTCATGAGAGAAATTTGTCAGAGAGGGTGATGACATATTTTTTATGACATTATAAAGTTTATGAGATTACCTTTTTGAGTGAGAGACTTATTCTCTTATCCTCATGGAGAGTTCTATAAGAGCCTCTGTTCTTAAGTATCGCACATTCTATTTTATAAAATGGTTCAAGAACATAGTGTTGGCTCTAATATCCATATCTTTTATCCAATAACAAAAAGCATATCATGCATGTTGAAAATTGCTTGAGATGAAGCGTATTTACTTTATACTAAGCAAAAACCCTATGAAAAGTTGTCTCAATCATATCTTTGGAAAGTATTACTAAATCTCTTTGCTTTTAACGTACGCGTTGATATTTATTTGCATAGCGTTGTAAAAGCCTCTTTCAATCCCTTGTGCAATTAAAGTCTGTCTTTGTAAAGAGAGGTATAAAAGTGAGGATGGCGGTTCTATAGTGGGAAGTTTCCTGCGTAAAAATGCGATTATGTTTCTTTTTGCATCACCCTCTAGCTTTTCCACTATGCGGTGAATAGCAGAAAGTTGGCTCTATCACACTATTGCTAGCTCCTAATCTTGTAATAGCTTTTGCATTTGAGAGTGTTCATGAGAAGCATTTTGTTACTTTTCTTCAAGTGTTTTTATCTACATAGAGATCCTATTTGTCATGGATAAGTGGGTGAGGTTGAGTGATTAACATAAACAGGTGTGAAAGGAGAGAATCTTGTGATATGTGGGATGCTAATTCAACAGGGAAAACGATGAATTGTTTTTATCAATAGACCTGTTGCTACTATATTGATGATCAGACAAAGGGTGGAATCGGAAGTGCGTTTGTTGGGGCTAGTGGTGTGGAAGTGGAGTGCGATTTTCTATATCGCGATGCGTGACAGAGATGGTTAGCATTGAGAGTTTTAGGGGAATCATATCTCTACTACGGCTATAGGGGGCTTTGTTATTGTGCTTAATGGATATAACCCACATTGAAAATGTGTGCTTCCCCCATGAATACCTCCAAGGATACTATCAGAAAATTTTATATTCCATTAGGTTTTTAGAGGTATTCAAAGGCATAAAGAAATCATAAAATGACCAGTTACGCAAGTTATCGGAGGTCCCCATTTAGGAAACCTGTCTGTTCAGTACCTTTCATAAAAATGATGACGAGTGAGATTTTAGTCCTAGCGTACTAGTATTCTTCCGCAATGGTAGAAGCTGTATAAGCTTATGCCATTGTCAATGTTATAAGGACTTTCAACAGAGTATATCATAAATCGGAGTTGTTCTCTTTACGTGATAAGGAGAATGCTAGGCAAAACAGTAAAAATGTAGAGATAGAGAATATGAAGAATATAAGATATGTTTGACTTAAGGAAAGGTATTCTTCTGTTAGAAAATGTATCAAAAAGCCAGCGAATATTCCCCCTAAGGCTCCACCTATTTGCTGTAATATGCGTGTAATAACTGCCGTATCTTTGACATATAAACTGTTGACATATTGGATGGGGGCAGACAGGCACACAATGGTGGTGATGCCAAGACCTATGCCTCTTAGCAAGAATCCTAACCCATCCATACTTATATTATAGCCGAAGCATAATAATCCAAAGCTTGATATGACCAAACCAATTCCGATCATGAAAAAGGGGGATTTTTCTTTCCATTTCTGGTAAATAAATTTTCTTCCAATCCATGCTCCTACCCCTTGCAAAGCAAGAACTGTGCCAATGATGAGAAGGCTATTTTCGTAGTTTCCTTCCATGGAAACAGCTATTGGGAAATAAACGAGGAAGCTATAAAAAAGAAATGAAGCGATAAGCCCCATTATCATGAGTAACGTGTAGCGCGCATTTTGAAATCCGCTAAAGACTATTAATTTGTTTTTTGCTTTCTGATTAGAAACAATGAATAATATGAGAGAGAACACCGCTATAAGGGCTATAATATATAAGGAGTTGTTGTTATTTATATTTCTGGCTTCTGTTAGATAAAAAAACGAAATAAGAGATATGGAAAACGCTAAAAATGCAAATAAGTTAAATTTTGTTTTTGCTATTTCGCTGTTCTTTAAATATTTTGCTCCAAGGGTGAGTGCCAATAAAATAAGTGGAATATTTATAAAAAATAACAAACGCCAAGACATATACTGAGCAAGTGAGGCGCCCACCAGTGGACCAAAGGCAGGAGCAAAAACCGTTGGTACGGCTATGGTACCCATGGCTTGACGTACCCGTTCTTGTCCAAATTGCAAGGCAATGATGGTTTGGCTAAGGGGAAGCAAAAGACCTGTTCCAAAACCTTGAATGATACGGGCAGATATGATGCTTGGAAAATCATAGCTTAATCCTACCCCCAATGAGCCAAGCATAAAAATCAAATTTGCAAGGAGCCAAGTCTTTTTGATGCCTATTCTTCCTTGCACAAAAGCGGACATCAACAGTCCTGGCACGGTGGCTAGAAAATAGGATGTTACAACCCATTGTATATTATTTTCCTCCACCGAAAAATAATCAGCAAGGTTAGGAAGGATGACATTGACAATACTTCCATCCAGCAAGGGAAGAATGCTGGAAATAATGACAGTATATATTACATACCATTCTGATTTAGTATAGGAATCTTCCTTTAGCATAATTATGCTCTCTCCAAGATATTATTTAAATACCGATCCCGCTCCATATATCGCAGAGCCTTAAGAATGAGGATGTGTTGATGATGGTCTCGGCTCTGATGTTGGGACGAATGTGATTGAAAGCGCTGATGTCCCCTTGTATATAACCCCGCTTCCTCCAAAACAAAGCCATCGGTTAAGTTGATCTTAGTTAACCTATCAAGGAGTCTATTCGCTGTCAATTCACTCTGTATGAGAGCAAAAGCAGAACCTACACGAGACGTGCATACCTGCTCCAAAGGCTAAATGATTTGCGGTTCTTGTAACCTCCGGTCCAGTTTTACAAATTCGTTTGCACTCTGGTATAAAATTGTTGGGGTTCATAAAAACATCAGGATGACGGTTAGCTGCTCCAATCATGCAAAAACAGAGAATTAGCCAGCAATGAGACCCCTGCGAATTCCATTGCTTGATTGGTCTGGCGCGGTATAAGCTGAACCGGAGAAGTCAGGTGCAATGTTTCTGCGATTGCTTCGCCAAGAATCGTCCACTCTTTTGGGATCTTTTCTCATTCTTTCGGGTTTGTGAGTCAATGGTAAAAAAGATAAGATAATTTTTACGGTAGGTTCTATGGTAGTCAATCGTACATTAAGGATGAGTGCAACTCTTTTAGACGTTGTTATACTGTTGTCATCATTTGTTTTCTAACATAAAATAGAGATTAAATTTGCTGATGCGTTTTGGTCCCATTTTTCTATAAGGGGGCGGGAGATCAGAAAATATCTCTTAACTGCACCATAAACAAAATTTTTTTCTTCTTTTGATTAATGTAGGCTGGTAACAAAAGATGCCCTCTTATACCATAGGAATATTTCGTTTGTAGCGAACTATCGGTAAGCTTAAGACCATGAATGTAACAAGCACACTATAATCCTTACTAAATTCATTGATAATATCTGTTTTTCCCTTTGGAAGATAGGGCAAGAGAAGTTGATCTATTGTTATTTTCAATAATTGAAGCAGTGTGTGTGAAGAATATTTTTCCAGTAAGTTTTTGAAAGTACGACTTGCCGCTTGCTATGGTGTTCATGCCTTTCCATTTGGCTTAATAGGCGGATCGCCCATTACTGGTTCTGCACGAACGGCTAAGGGTGCTATTGTAAAGCGGGTGTTCTTTAAAATTGCGTTGATATTTTCATATCGGTCTAAAAATAAACCTTAAGATCTTCATTCCAAAGAACAGAGTTAGAAGAATGTACAGTTTGGTGTGTATAGAGTATAGAAAGAAAAACAGATAGTAATTTTTTTGTTAGTTTTTAGTTCTTAACTTATGGTGAATACTTTAGGGAAACAGCGAGACATCCCAATACAGATCAGTTCAGAAAACATAAAAAAGCCATAAATGAGATGTTGTTTAAAGAGTCGGTTAACGGCAATTTTTCTCTAGTAGAATTCGTTTTTAATGAACCAGTGAAAAAGATAATCGATATAATACAGAATGGACGTTAACAACAGCTATAATTTTTTTCAAGTAAGAAACTATAATATGAAACATAGAGGAATTGTCTTGTAAGATGAGAGTTTATTTATAGAGAATAAAATGAAGAAAATATTAATATTATTGAGCGGGATGGCTTTGTTCACTATATCTGGATGTTTAACAGAAGAGCCTCCTTTAACTGCTTTTGATGCATGGGAAAAGTCTGGTGCGGATAAGCTGGAGGTAAAAAAAGCGGTGTTAGAATGTGGGCTGGAGTCCCTTTCTAGTTTTCCTACAGAAAAGGAGGACTTTCGTGAAAAAATCAATAGAGATGCATCAGTGGATGCATGCCTGATACGAGAAGGTTTTCGTGATAAATTTGGGGTGGTGAATTGGTGTGAGAAGTATAAAGCTGATAATCTTCCCATTTGTCAACCTGGTGCTGTTATTCCTCAGCGTAGTGTCACAAAACGTTTGAATAGTCCTTATTGTCAAGAGAATAAAGATCAACCGGAATGCCAGCCTTAAGTTTTGCTGTTGGTAATGATAAGTTCCCCTTGTTCTTGCTTTGATGTGCATGGGGTGGGTTGCTTTCTTAATGAACTCTTTTCAAGATAAAATATCAACAAGTTTAAGAACCTTCTCAGTAAATAAGCGCATTACAAGAGAGAAAGAAAATCTTGAAACTATTGAGTGGGATAGCGTTATCGTAGTGGGATTTCTAGCCGGCTTTCTCTATGGGGGTAGCTCTATGGAGAAGGCTTAAATTTTGATGGGTTTACAATTAAAAGCACTTTCACAATGTGATTGGATATCATCATAGATCTTTTTTTTGAAGAGACAAATGTGTGTATGAATTTGTTTCGGCTTTGAGTGCATAAATAACGCAGGACTCCAATACAAGTTGCAAGACTTAAAGAGGCTCTCTTGTTCATCATTTCTAAGGAATGAAGAACTCTTAGAGGATCTGATGATAGCGGAATATCAGCGGTTTATGAAAATATAATACATTTTGTGTAATAAATTTAAGTAAAAATGACTGTAAGCTGATGAAAAATATTGAGAATAATAGAAAAATTAGCAAACGAAAAAACTCTCGTAACTGTTTTATTAAGGTCTCTTATTTCATTCAGAAGTAATTTGATGAAGCAAAATCATAATGAGATAATGAGCAAAATAAAAGCACTTTCGTCTGCTCTTAAGTGAGTGGTTTCATTTAGGGGTTAAACTTGATATTGAAATTGAATATTGTATTGATATATAAATATTTTCTATATTTTTCTTACTCTTGTAGAGATGCATGTTATTCAATTTTATGGAGATTTCATTTTTTCTAGAAGCTGCTTTTTATAGCATTTTTCTTTATCGGAATAAGCTTATTGAGACTGATTTTTTGGTAATTTTCGTTACTCTCTTTAATTAGTATTTAAGATAATACTCTTTTAAAAATAACAGGAAATATTGACTTTTTTATTACAGCTTTACATAAAATACAAAACGTATTAAGCGTATATGCGCAATCAGGTAAGCTGTAAATACTCTTTTTTTAGCCTCCATTTTTGTTTTGTTGAGAAAAAAGAAAGTTTGAAAAAAATGATAATCAAAGTATCTAAAAATCGCTTATATTCATGTATTTTTATGAGCGTTGTTTTTTGTTTTTTTTCAAACATAAATGGTGTTGAGGCGCGCTCTCATTCGTCTGTGTCACTTTCGTGTGATGAAGGCAAACTCCCTTATAGATGTAGTGATGGTGCAGAGCATAAGATTAGTGATCAAACGTACCAGTTTATCCTATCTCCTGAAGCAAAGAACGGAGATGATAATTCTTTTTTGTCGTCTGCTGCCATAGGAGCACAGAAGCCAAATACAAGTATCCAAGCAACGCGTGTGAAAGTTGAAGCTGCTGGTAATAGAGAGGGTACCTATGGTGTCGTTGCAGCGCAAGGGGGAAAAGTTCTTTTAAGAGATTCAATTTTTAAAGGATTTTCAATGGGTCTCAAAGCTGAGAGTGGAGTGATAGAGGGGGAGCGTGGAGAAGTTGAAGTTACTCAAGTGGGTATTTATGCAGACAAACAAGGGGCGTCTGTTGTTTTAAAGGATGTAAAAATTAAAGTAGAAGGTCAAGATACCGGTCAGGGAGTAGCTCTTTTCAGTGGTGCTGGCGCAGATATTAAGATGACGGGTGGCTCAATCGATGTGACGAATGCAGCTGCACTTTATGTGAAAACAAAGGGAAGAGCAGCTTTAGATGGTGTGACCATTACTTCAAAAAGTAAAAAAATAAATGAAGGAGATAATATTGTTCATGCTGTTTTCAATGTCAATCAACATGGTTCTATCTTGCTAAAGAATACCAATGTTGTTGCTACCGATGTTAGTGGTTTGTGGATCGGATTAGATGCTAATGCGCAATTAAGGAGAGGACCGGAAGGGAATATTTTAATTTCACGGGTTAATATTGAAGATTCAAAAATTACTCTGATGGGTAACAAGGTTGGGATACATTTCGATATGGACAAAGGAGAGAATGATGACGGACAAGGAATTGTTTTGTTAAAAAAGACGACCTTTGAGGTTCCAGAGGGTACGGCTCTTCACAGTCATAAAAGTAGTGGTTATATTGGAATATCGGGGGGGACAAAAATCTCTGGAGATTTATTGTTAACAGCTGAAAAGAAAGCTTCTATGGCGGTTTTAGCTGATTCTTCTTCACTTGTAGGGGGAACCCGTGTTGCTGATGATTCCCTTGCTGAACTTTACTTGACAGGACATTCAAAATGGGTTCTCACAAAGAGGAAAGTAATAAATTTGCAAGATTCAGAGCGCTTAATTTCATCAATTTCGTTTTTAAAACTTGCTGATAGTCTCATTACTTTCGAAACTCCAACATCTCAAGAGTATCAGACGCTTCGTATTGGCAATGGGGAAGAAGAAGTTTATAGTGCGCAGGGGGATGCGCATCTTTATCTTAATACGTATCTCAATGGTGATGGTTCGCTCAATCATCAAAAGACTGATCGGCTTTTGATTGAGGGTGATGTTTCTGGACAGACGACGCTTCATGTGCAATTTATTCTAGGAAATAAAGGGGAAGTAGTAGACAGTGAAAGTGCGCACAGTGTTTCACTGATTCAAGTCTCTGGAAAAGCGGCAGAAGATTCTTTTCAGTTGAGTAGTCCTTATATCACATGGGGAGGGTTGCCTTACCAATACTATCTCCATGCATATGGTCCAAGTTCCTCTCTTGGAAATGCACGAACTGATCAAAGATTAGTTAAAGGTAATGCAGATTTTTGGGATTTTCGCCTCGAAAGTAAATATATCCAACCTGTTCCAGAGGGACCTGTTGTCATACCACCTAGCATTCCTCCTCATTTTAAATCAGAAATAAGAGAGGTTGTTCCACAAATACCGACTTATCTTCTTTTGCCGAATGCCTTGTTTCATGCTGGGCTGATAGATATAAGTAACCAAAATAAGTGGTTAGAGATTATGCGATCTGTTTCCAGTGGACTCGAGGCTAATAAGACTTTTGCTTTATCTGTTCAAGGTTATGGTGGAAGTTACTGTTATGTTTCCGATCTTTCCGCACTTGAATATGGTTACAGAGGTCATCTTGATTATAGTGCCATAGAGGCAGGTCTTTCATTGAAGACGGTTGAAAGTGCATATAGCACAACGTCTTTAGGGATCATGGCGACTTATGGGAAGATTTCTTTGCTCCCTCTTGATGTTGAACAAAGTCAAAAAAGTACATTTCATAAATGGTCAATGACAGCATATGGGAATATCGAACATGATACTGGTTTTTATGTGAATGGACTTTTATCCTATGGTTTGTTTAAAGGTGATGTGTTGACTGTTGCAAGGGGAAAGACGGCAACATTAAAAGGAACTCCAGTGAATGTTTCTTTATCCGCTGGGAAAGCATTTATGGCAGGAAATAAAGATCTCACTTTTGATCCGCAGATTCAGCTTATTTATCAGCATCTTCAATTTGATAATGCTCGTGATATTGACAACTTTGATATTGAGATGGGAAAATTTCATCAATGGGTGATGCGTCTTGGTGGACGTTTAACCAAAACCCTCGCAGCCTCTAAAGAGGATCGCCTTCTTTCTTTCTATGGAAAACTTCATTTTACACATGGTTTTGGAAGAAAACAATTTGTGCATTTTAAAGATGCATTTTCGTTGGGTTCTTTTGGCTCTTCTTTAGAAGCTGGATTTGGTATTCATTCAAAACTGTCTTCAAAGATTATACTTCACAGTGATTTAATCTACCAGCATAAGCTTACTAAGGCTGGTTTTACTGGCATTCGTCTTTCTGGTGGATTGCGTTATCTTTTTTAGTCAATTTTGTGGAAAACTATCAATGACAATGAGCGCTCTGGTATCTTTGTGATTTTAAGATAAAAATGGACACTATAAATAGAAAATATAAGATGTATTGAGTCCATTAGAAATTTGGTAATGTTTTCTATAATGTTTTTGTTTTGTCTTTAGTTTTTTTGTATTCTTTAAATTAATTTAAGCAATGTTGTTCGTGAAAACATGACAGTAAATGCAACGCTCAAATTCTAGTGTAAGCGGATTGGCTCAATAAAGCTCTAAAATGCCTGATAGAATGCTAAAAGGATTGTGCTAGGCACCACAGCTAGCAAATCAGGATCAAGCGTAACATAAAGGCTTTTTACTCGCTGAAATGTTGCGATAGTTCTTGTGTTGAAACAATTTATTAGAGGTGTTTTGCTTCTGTCTTAAACAGTTTTTTACCCATACACTGCTCCTGCCTATGATAGGCAAGTGAAGAGTTTTTTAATTCATTATGGGAGGTAATGAAATAAAAGAATCCCACGATACTTAGGGCTTTCATTCAATATTTAAAACTATAAATTACATTTGCAATCAATAATTTTATGGAGTGGATACGGTCTCTATTACCTGAAAAATACAAGGATTGTTTAATCAAGGAAAACGCAGGACAATAGCAGTAAGACTGAGTTTGATGACAGTGTAAAGCTCTTTCTTCATGACTTTTACTAACTAAGAGATGCCCCGAATTTTCGCGGGGATAATTCGTTTGTTTTATGCTTTTGTTAAGAAGAAACAGTGCTTCACGTCTCATATTTTAACAGTATTATAAATAATATTATTATTTAATTGAAGTATACATTACGTATAACTATATTATACATAATGTATTTGTTCATTGTGAACAATTTTTATTTCTAATTTAGAAAATATATTTTTACATTAATCTGGTATGCATGATAGCAAATTCTCTGTATTATAATGATACGTTTTGTAATAGAAACATTTGTAATAGAAATAATGGAGAATAATAATGGGTAGTTCAAGTTCCTCGAGTGATTCACGCTTTTCATGTAGTCCTTCAGGCTTTTGGAATGAGGTGAAATCAACAGCACAATCAGGGGCAGATATAGGAGGAAACATTGGGTCAAAAGCAGGAGTAGTGGTTGGGGTAGTTGGAGCAACAGCCGCGACAGTTGAAACAGGTGGTGCTGCTTTGCCCGCTATCTTAGGGGCTGGTGCAGCTGGTGGCTACGTAGGTGAAAAAGCTGGGAATGTTGAAGGTGGATTAATAGGGGCAGGTGTAGGACTTGCACATCATAGTTATCTTTGTGTAACAAGGTAATTTACGAACTATTTATCGGTATATCTTTAGATTTATGATAATTTTGTAGACTTATTTATTAATATGTCTACAAATATTGATAAAATAAATTTTATAATAATTTAATAGATTTAAATTTGGAAATTTTATGCGTTATGGATAAATTAAATATTATTACTGATTTGTTGTTATATTTTTGTAGCTTATTTGTATTTATATATTTATTTAAAGTATATTATGGACATAGAGATTGTCGTAGCAATTTTATTATACAAAAATCATTAATAATAATAATTTCATTTTTTATATTATTCTTTATATTATTTTACTATATTAAATTTTATGTAATTGATGATGTTTTTAAATAATGTTTTTTATAAAAGTATGATAATTTTGTAATAAATATTTATCATTTTTAAATAGGATATATTATGATTGATATTATTTTTACTATTAAAAATGCATTGTTTGCGACAAATATTTTTGTAGTTTTAAGTATATATTTCTATAGATTAACTTTTCCGACGTTATTTCAGTCTATCAAATTAGGATTAATGATTATTATTATTTATTTTACAATGTATTTTGGACTCTATTACTTGCTAAAATAATATTTATTTTTCATTTCTACAAAAAAAATCCTCATATGAGGTAAGTGTATGCTATCGATTGATGTTGTTTAATATCTGTATATTTTAGTTTTTTATTGTTATGGTGGATGTTATTGATGTGGATGGATTTTGTTGATTTTATTGTAGAAATATTGCGTTCGATCCTTTTTGTAATTACTGTTATGTTTTTCATTATTTTTTCTTATGAATCTAAAGGTTATAGTAAAAAAGAAGCTAAGAAAATATTAGCATCAATAATAAAGTTATGGCTTATATTTTTTTCTATAACGTCTGTTGTAATAACATTTGTTATTATATTTTATGAATTTAATTTATTTAATGCTATATTAAATTTTATAAAGTAAATATTTTCTACTTTCTCTAATATTTCATCGATAAATTTTCCAAGAGGTGGTTCACAGGCTGGGTATACTGTTGAAGATTATTTGTCATCAGAAAATTCATCGAGAGTAGTAGAGAATGATATAGGATGCAGTGCCGAGAGTAGTTGTAGGAGGTGCAGTTGAGGCATTTTCAAGCGGAATAGGGGGGGGCTGGGGATGGTAGGTGCTGCGGCTATCGGTAGCAGCTTTGGGTACGAGGCAGGGGTTGTTGTAGGATTTGGCTCTCGGTTTAATGCATGCTATTATTAGTTTATAAAATATTTATCCATCTCTAAAACTGTGATAATTTTGTAGACATATATTTATTAATATGTCTACAGATATTGATAAAATAGATTTTATTAATATATTGATTAACATTCTATTTGATTTTGGAACTTTATGTTTTATGTATGTTTTTAATACTTTTTCTGATTTACTTTATATAATTATTTATTTAATTATATTTATATCTTTATTTGAATTTTATTATGAATCTAGGGATTCTGTAAAAAAAGATATTAAAAAAAGGTCATTCCTAGAAATTAAAAAAAGATCCTTTATAATGATAAGTTCATTTTTTATATTTTTCTTTTTCTTATTTTCTTTATTTAATTTTTATATAACTTAGTATTTTTAATGTAATTTATTATGATTGATATTATGTTTAATATTACAAATGCATTGCTTGCGACAAATATTTTTATTGTTTTAAGTATATTCTTTTATAAAGTAAAATTTCCTACTTGGCGGCAGGCTATAAAATTAGGAATTAATATAACTATTGTATATTTTTTGATATATTTTGGACTTTATTATATAATAAAATAGTATAATTATTTATTAATAAACTTATTTTTAATTTTATATTATCTAAAATTTAAACTAATATTATAACTTACTTAAAGTAATAATATTATTTGTAAATTTTTTAAATTGTTATTGTGATGGATATTGTTTATGTGGGGTGATTTTAGCAGCTTTATTGTAAATATGCTTTTTTCGATACTAAGCGTAACTACGATTTTATTTTATTTATATTTTTACTTGAGGTATAAAGGTTATAGTAAAAAAAAGCTACGAATGATAGCGATTTTATTTTTGGTAATTTTTTTCACATTATTTTTTATAGTATCTTATATTTTTAACGTTTTTAAATTGCGCTAAATTATTTAATTCTGAATAAATTTAAAATGTTAAAATATATTATATATATAAATTTAATTGATATAAGAAGTTTTATCGCAATTTTTATATTTTATTATATAATAAGTTTTTATAGAGTGTGCTTATCTTTGTATTTTGCTGAAGCTGTAAAGCGTAAAGTAAAGTCGACAGCCTCTCTTTCAATCAACAGATCTAATCTTTTCATTTGATATGAGAAATAAATCGATAGCCATGTAAATATTGTTGCTTATCGGTGATAAAACAAACATAATTGATAGGATAGTGGTGATAAAAGACTGCAAGAATTTTTGTCTGTAATTCGTATCTTCTGACCAATATCTTTTAAAAAATAATAAAAGAGAGGAAAGTAGTTGGGAGGAGATGTTAAAAATTTATAATGAAATCTTCGCTTATTGCTACCGCTTTTATATTTTACAATGCATTCTTTGCATGGGGAACATTCTAGGGTTTCATTGAAAAATTCAGAGATCGCCTTTATTTTAAGTTGTTATTGAATAGCTGTATTGATGGATAATAAAAGCGTCTGAAATAACAAAATATTATAACAATGTTCTCGTTTAATAGAGAAAGCATTGATTGCTTACAGATCAAATAATCTACGCATAGCAACGTTACTTAAATTTTTTCTTCAAAGGCTGTTATGTGAATTGATTTGCAATGTTTTATATTTTTTTTAAGCTAAAAAACTTACGTGTTGATTTCAATATCTATAGACTTTGGCTAACTCAAAATTAATGCCAATTTAAAATATGCGGTATCACAAGCTACCACAATCTTAGGATTATTCTAGATTTCCTCTATGAACTGGAAAAGTGTCATGCTTAGAATTACAAATATTTGCGAAAAAATGCTTTTAGCATGAGTTGTTGCGTTTCTTTCTGGTTTACAATTTTTTTTATCATTTTATCTTAGTGAAAAGGTAAAGTGTCTTATTTTTTAGCTTAAAGGGTGGAATTATACGAATGTCAAAAAAAGTTATGATCGTGGAAGATAATGAACTGAATATGAAGTTATTCCGTGATCTTGTAGAGGCGAGTGGCTATGAAACAGTTGAAACGCGCAATGGTCTTATGGCATTAGATTTGGCTCGTTCATCAAGGCCTTCCCTTATTCTTGTGGATATCCAATTACCGGAGGTATCAGGGATTGATGTTATTAAACAATTAAAAGCAGATGAGGAACTGAGATCTATTCCTGTTATTGCTGTAACCGCTTTTGCTATGAAAGGGGATGAAGAACGAATTCGTGCAAGTGGATGTGAAGAATATATGTCAAAGCCCATTTCCGTTCCTCATTTTATTTCAATGGTAAAGCACTTCTTAGACTGAAACTTTGTAAATGATGATGAAAAAAAGGAACTGAAAAGCTCTTGATATAACTAAAGTTATATTGCAAAGGTCTTTTTGAACAACTGTACGGATATAGCTGAATGAACAAAGTATAGCTTCTAAAAATTGAAATGAAAAATACGATGCTTTTTAGAACAATTTCTTCTTAGTTCTTCGCTAAAAAAATTGTTGTTTTATATTTGTATTTTCTCCTGATAGATAGAGATTGATCGTTCTGTTCTCTTAAAAACCTGCTTTAGTAAACGCAAAAAGCCCCGTTTTGACGGAGCTCTAAAGAGTGCGTAAAAATTGGAATTAGCGCTTTGAGAATTGGAAAGAACGACGTGCTTTCGCTTTACCATATTTTTTACGTTCAACGACACGGCTATCACGGGTGAGAAAGCCGCCCTTTTTCAAGATTGTGCGAAGTTCTGGTTCGTAATAGGTTAGTGCTTTGGAAATACCATGGCGCACAGCACCAGCTTGTCCAGAAAGACCACCACCTGCAACAGTTGCAACAATATCAAATTGCGTATCTCTGTTTGTCGCAACGATTGGTTGACGAAGAATCATTCTTAAAACAGGACGAGCGAAATATTTGTCGAATTCTTTATTGTTAATGGTAATTTTTCCAGAGCCTGGTTTGATCCACACACGAGCAACGGCATCTTTACGTTTTCCTGTCGCATAGGCACGGCCCTGTGAATCGAGCTTCTGCACATGAACAGGAGCAGCATTTTCAGGTGCTTGCGCAATATTTGTTACAACGCTAAGCTCAGAAAGAGAATTAATTTCAGCCATAATCAAGCAATCCTTTTGTTTTTGCGGTTTAAAGCACCAACGTCAAGAGATTCGGGCTGTTGTGCTGCGTGCGGGTGTTGGCTCCCAGCATAAACACGTAGATTCTTCAATTGACGACGACCAAGGGGGCCACGAGGAATCATGCGCTCTACAGCTTTTTCAACAACGCGCTCAGGAAAACGACCTTCAAGAATTTGACGCGCTGTACGCTCCTTGATTCCACCAATATAACCGGTATGCCAATAATATTTTTTGTCTGTATATTTCTTGCCGGTGAGAGATATTTTATTTGCATTGATCACAATAACATTGTCACCATCATCGACATGTGGCGTAAATGTGGCTTTATGTTTGCCCCGTAAACGGTTAGCAACGAATGTGGCAAGACGACCTAAAACAAGGTTCTCTGCGTCAATAATAACCCATTTTTTCACCACTTCAGTTGGCTTTTGTGAAAAAGTTGCCATAGAAGTATCCTTTGTTGAGACCCTTTATGAGGGCATTTTTGTTGCTTTACTTTGTTGTTTTGCGTTGAAAATTGTTATCATAGCGAGATATTTAACGCATATTATCTGCTCTGATATAATGTCTTTTGAATGACGTCAAGAGAAAATAAAAACTTGTAAAACAGTATCTTATAATTGAGGTATTATAATACCACTCTCTATGAGGTGCTTATGTATCTTTTATGCTAAAATTGATGCTGCGAAAGAGTATTTTGTCTCTAAAACCCTAATTGTCTTTCATTGGTTTTCATTGTAAGAATAAAGAGTGATGCAGCAGTCTCGTTATTTTCTCAATGTTGAATCTTCTTCTTGTGGTCAAGCATGGTTAGATGCTCTTGATATCCACGGGATCAATAATGCTCGTGCTATTTCTCAAAAATTTGGTTTTCCAGATGCGTTAGCGCGTGTTCTTTCGGCACGAGATGTGGACGAATTTGAAGCCGTTGCTTTTATCAATCCAACATTGCGCACGCTCATGCCTGATCCAGAAAGTTTTGCAGATATGCAATGTGCGGCAGAGCGCATCGTTAACGCTATTGTGAAAAAAGAAAAGGTTGCGGTTTTTGGCGATTATGATGTTGATGGTGCTTGTTCATCAGCACTTGTAGCACGGTTTCTGCGTTATTTTGGTGTAGAAGTAACAATTTATATTCCTGATCGTATTGTGGAAGGATATGGCCCTAATGAACAAGCGATGAGGATGCTCGCGCAAGAAGGTGCCCGTTTAATTATTACAGTTGATTGTGGCGCTAACAGTCCAGAAGCGGTGAAAGCAGCAAGGCTTGCTGGTGCCGATGTCGTGATTTTAGATCATCATCAAATGTCTGAGGTTCATCAAGAAGCTGTTGCCCTTGTTAATCCTAATCGCCCTGATGATTGTTCTGGACAAGGCCATTTGTGCGCTGCTGGCGTTGTCTTTGTCACGTTAGCATGGGTTAATCATTTGTTAAAAAAAAAGAAGCTGAAAGAAGATCTTCCTGATCTTCTCAGTGTGCTTGATCTTGTTGCATTGGCAACTATCTGTGACGTGGTGCCTTTACAGGGTGTTAACCGTGCTTTTGTGGTTAAAGGACTCCAAGTTGCACGTTCGATGTATAATCACGGCATAGTGGCTTTAACAAAGGTTGCACGCATAGGGGAGCCGATTAATAGTTTTCATTTGGGATTTTTGTTAGGTCCTAGAATTAATGCGGGAGGGCGTATCGGTGACCAAGCTTTGGGAGCACGTTTGCTTAGCTGTGAGGATAAAGGTGAAGCTGAGAAAATAGCAGAACAATTGGATCAGCTTAATCAAGAACGCCAAGAAATGGAGAGTTTTCAATTAGCACAAGCAGAATCTTATATTGATGCTCTTTATCAAAATCAGGATATTCCTCTGTCACTTGTGATTGCCCATCAAGAATGGCATCCAGGTATTATTGGTATTCTTGCATCCCGCTTAAAAGAGCGTTTTTTTTGTCCTGTTTTTGCAATTGCTTTGAAAGAAGATGGAAGTGGCGTGGGATCAGGACGCTCAATAAGTGGTATTGATTTAGGAGCACTTGTCCGTGAAGCCGTTACCTTGAATTTATTAGAAAAGGGTGGGGGGCATAGTATGGCGGCAGGGATTACAATTCAAGCAACAAAAATTGAAACTTTTCGAAAATGGCTGGAAGAGAAAGTTTCTTTAATGGTATCACAGTTGCGTGCTAAAAAGTCTCTTAAGGTAGATGGTTGCCTTTCTGCTTCTGGTGTCAATAAAGAGCTTTTTGAGATGATCGAAAAAGCCGGGCCATTTGGTTCAGGGAATACGACACCTGTTTTCGTTCTGCCCTCTCACAGGTTAATCAATTTGAGTGAGGTGGGGAAGGGGCATCTTCGCCTCGTTGTTTCTAATGTTGAGGGAAAGAAACTACAAGGAATTGCTTTTCGTGCTGTAGGAACACCACTTGGTCATTTTCTTGCTGAAAATATTGGTGAAATGATCCATTTGGCTGGTAATCTCAGTTTGAATTATTGGAATGGAATGATTAATCCACAAATGCGCGTGATTGATGCCGCCGCGGTGGTTTAAAAGGGTCTTTTTTGAAAATTAAATGTCTAGATTGGAAGCAAAAGTAGAATTTTCTTGTATGAAACGAAACCGTGCTTCCGGTTTTGTCCCCATGAGACTTTCTACTGTATCTTTAGTTTCTTGCATTTCCATTGCATCAATAGAAACGCGGAGCAATGTACGCTTTTGAGGATGCATAGTGGTTTCTTTCAGTTGTTCAGCGCGCATCTCGCCAAGACCTTTAAAACGGCCAATTTCGATTTTAGCTTTTCCAGTAAATTGCGTCTTGAGCAATTCATCTTTATGGGTATCATCACGGGCATAGGCAACTTTTCCCCCTTGTGATATTCGGTACAGGGGAGGTACAGCAAGGTATAAATGTCCTTGATGAATAAGATCGGGCATCTCTTGAAAGAAGAAGGTAATGAGCAGTGAGGCAATGTGAGCACCATCAACATCTGCATCGGTCATAATGATGATACGTTCATATCTGAGATCTTTTTCGCGGTATTTAGAGCGTGTTCCGCATCCAAGAGCTAGGATAAGATCACTAATTGTTTGGCTTGAGTTCATTTTCTCATGTGCAGCACTGGCTACATTTAAGATTTTGCCACGAAGAGGTAAAATTGCTTGGTTTGCTCTGTTGCGCGCTTGTTTAGCAGAACCACCAGCGGAATCTCCTTCAACAATGAATAATTCGGCACCAGCAGCACAGT
This sequence comes from Bartonella sp. P12B, assembly GCF_055796185.1. Lineage (NCBI taxonomy): Bacteria > Pseudomonadati > Pseudomonadota > Alphaproteobacteria > Hyphomicrobiales > Bartonellaceae > Bartonella > Bartonella sp. P12B. The sequence continues at coordinate 21,341 of NZ_JBTTDI010000005.1, forward strand.
TTTGGCTGCAATCTGCGAGTTTGCCCGGCAGACGTAATTTACGGACAGCAGTTTTTCGAGTTATTTCTCTGTCTTGGCGTCGTTTAACGCGTTCTTCAGCACGTTCAATAACCCAATCAAGAAGTTTTGTTGATTCTTGAGGAGAATTAGTCAGCCAATGATCAAAAGGATCGCGTATTGCATTTTCAACGATACGCTGGGCTTCAATTGTCGCTAAGCGGTCTTTGGTTTGTCCAACAAATTCAGGATTTCTGATGAAGATTGAAAGTATTGCTGCTGTTGAAATCATGATATCATCAGATGTAATGATAGAAGCGCGTTTATTTCCTATCAACTCAGCATAGGATTTCAATCCGCGTAAAAGAGCCATCCTTAGTCCTGTTTCGTGTGTTCCTCCTTCTGCGGTAGGAATGGTATTACAGTAAGACTGTACACTGGCATCACCACCATGCCAAGCGATGGCCCATTCAACGGAGCCATGATCATTACAGTGTTTTGTTCTTCCAGAAAAAATTTCTGATGTTACGCGATATTCATCTTTTAATGATGAGACTAAATAGTCTTTAAGTCCGTCGGGGAAGTGAAAAACAGCTTTTTCAGGAATATTTTTTGTCCCCTCAAGGAGGGCGGGATCGCAATTCCAGCGAATTTTTACGCCACCAAAAAGATAGGCTTTAGAGCGTGTCATCTTATAAATTTTTTCTGGATCAAAAGCTGCTTTTTCACCAAAAATTTTACTATCAGGATGAAAGCGAACGCGCGTACCACGACGATTATAAACATCACCCAAATCTTCCAATTCAGATTGTGGAATACCACGTGAGAAGCGTTGTCGATAAAGTTTTCGTTCTCGTGCTACTTCAACTTCCATATCATCAGAAAGAGCATTAACGACAGAAATTCCTACTCCATGGAGGCCACCTGCGGTTTGATAAGCTTTTCCATCAAATTTCCCACCGGAATGAAGTTGCGTCATAATGACTTCAAGAGTAGACTTATTCGGCATTTGAGGATGATTTTCGACAGGAATACCGCGTCCATTATCTGTAACTGTTAAATAACCGTTTTTGTCTAAGAGGACATCAATTAAGTCTGCATAACCGGCAACGGCCTCATCCATGGCATTATCAATAATTTCAGCAAACAAATGATGCAAGGCTTTGCTATCTGTTCCACCAATATACATTCCAGGGCGTAAACGTACAGGTTCCAAGCCTTCAAGAACGCGAATAGAAGAGGCATCATAATTACCTTCTTGCTTATCTTTCGTACTTTTTTTCGAAGTTATCGCTTCTGAGTTGATTGGAGATTGCAGTTTTTTTTCTTTTATATTTACCCGAGACTGAACATTGTTTAAAATACTGAAAAGATCCTTGCTATTATCGCTCATGGCGTTTGATTATCCACCTCATAAATAAAAATCTCACTAGAATAAATTTTATGCCTGTTTTTTATTTAAAAATCAATGCAGTTAGGAAACATCAATTGTTGGACCAAAAATTTCTTCAAAAACTTGTTTTAGGGCAATATCAATATCACGCATTGTTATAGGGAAACCTAGATCAAGAAAGCTGGTTACACCATGGTTTGTGATCCCACAGGGAACAATTCCTGAATAATGCGCTAAATTAGGATTAACATTGATAGAAACGCCATGAAAGCTTACCCATTTTCGCACTCGAATGCCAATAGCAGCGATTTTATCTTCCGAAGAGACATTTGACGAGGAACTCGACCTTTTAATCCAGACCCCAACGCGATCTTCACGACGTTCACCTCTTATATTAAATTTCGCAAGGACTTGTATAATCCATTCTTCTAAGGCACTAATAAAGGCGCGGATGTCTTGTTTTCTACGTTTAAGATCAAGCATAATATAAGCAATACGTTGTCCTGGACCATGATAAGTAAATTCACCACCTCGTCCAGCTTCATAAACAGGAAATAAATTAGGTGTTAAAAGATCCTTTTTATTGGCACTGGTCCCAGCTGTATAAAGGGAAGGATGTTCAAGAAGCCAAACTTGCTCACGCGCATTTTTTGTAAAAATGTTTTCTACACGCTCTTGCATGTAACATAGGGCTTCAGGATATTCGACCAAGTTATGACTTATTTTCCATTCAACTGGTGGATTTCCAGGAAGTGCTTTGAAGTGATGCGGTAAGTGGTTACGATCAATCTGTTTGAATTCATACATGAGCAATATTTACATTGGTGTCCAAGTTCGTCGTGTAATCAGTAAAAGAATTACAGAGTAAAATATAGATTTTTTTATTAAAATGAAGATAATACAGTCATAAATTTTATTTATGAGAAAATTCACTTCATTGAAAAATCTACACGCGCTCTACCATCTTCCTGTAGCACCGCCACCACCAGAGGATCCACCACCACCGCTGAAGCCTCCTCCTCCTGGTGGACCACCAAATCCTCCAGGAGGATATCTACCGCCGGATCTTAAGTTAAGAAACCAAGGTGTGAAGATGATACCCATCCAGAGATATTTTTGTGGGCCTACTTTTTTCCCAAAAACCATGGCAAGAATAGGCAAACCAAATACGATAAAAAGAATGAAAAGCATAATTGTATTTGCTATCATTTGTTCTTTTTCAGCTTGTTTACGTTGCGCTTCAACAATTTTAGCCTTTTCTCTCATTCTAAAAGAAAATTCAGAATCACTTTCTGTAAGAACGTTGATTATTGCATGAACTGCTTCAATAACACCTTTTTGATAATTTCCTTCACGAAAATTGGGAAGAACAAAGCTATTAATGATCACTGAAGAAAGAGCGTCTGTTAGCACGCCTTCTAAACCATATCCCACTTCAATACGTGCTTCGCGCTCATTCGGTGCAATGACAAACAATACACCGTTATTGAGTTGTTTTTGCCCTAATCTCCATGTGCGAAAAAGAGCATTGCTATATGTTTCTATATCGTTTCCTGAAAGGGTAGGGAGAGTGACAATAACAATTTGGTCTCCAGTCTTCTCTTCGAGCTTCGTGAGCTTTTCTGTTAAATTTTGCTCAGTTGTCTTATCAAGCAAATGAGCGACATCGTTAACATAGCCCGTTAAGGGAGGAAATTTGGTTTGCGCGTAAGTGATATTGCTCAATGCAACGACCAACCATAGAGCGCTCAAAAAAGCCCATAGATATGGAAGAATACTGCGTTGCAGAGAATATCGAAACGATTTCATTAATTAAAATTGACCTTTGGTACTTGTTGGCTATTGGTGTCAATCGTAAAAGTTGGCATAGGTTTAGCATCACGAAACCATAGTTTTGCCCAAATCATCGTTGGCATTGTTTTGAGAGCAGTGTTGTAGACACGTACAGTTTCGATATAATCACGGCGTGCAACAGAAATCCGATTTTCAGTTCCTTCTAATTGTGATTGTAGAGCAAGAAAGTTCTGATTTGCTTTAAGATCAGGATAGTTTTCAACAACAGCCATAAGCCGTGAAAGTGCGCTTGATAAATTGGCTTGATTGTTGAGATATTGCTTCATTATTTCTGGGTTGTTCAACATATCGGCATTAATGTTTACTTGCGTTGCTTTGGCACGTGCTTCAATAACATTTGTAAAAACAGCTTGTTCATGCGCTGCATAAGCTTTGACAGTCTCCACGAGATTTGGAATGAGATCTGCACGACGCTGGTATTGATTCAGCACTTCGCTCCATGCCGCATGTGCTTTTTCTTCATTTGTTGGTATCGTATTAAATCCGCAGCCACTTAAAAATGGTAAAAGTGCTAAGAAAATAATGATTGAAAAGTATCTTAACATTTTAAACATGGGGTAAGGAAGCATCATTGAAGTCATTTGTCCATTTAGCATAAAAATATCTCCACAGCTGTTTTATTATCATATAGGATCTCGCTTGTCAGTGGAAAGTCTTTTGAACTTCATAAATATATATTTTGTAAAGAAATTTATATTTCTATAAGTTTTAATTTTTTTGTGTATTTTAGTGAAGAGCTTATATTACAATAATAATACTGTAAGACAAACTTATACAATATTAATATTAGTTCTTATCGCTGCTGCTTATCCTTTTCTACCTTTTGGTTCAGATATCGTTTGTTTTTCAAGCGAATAATTGAAAAAACATGTTTGAAAAATTTACAGGGCTCTGGAGATAAAAATAGAGATAAATCTTCCTCTCATTCATTGTTATAACGAGGTGTATTTTATACACTGTATTTTATGAATGAGAAGAACCGCACGGAGTTTATTTCAAGATATAAACCTTTATTCGTAATTATGTTTATACAGACCATCAGTTTTACTGTGAATTTACATTCGCGCTATAAATGCAATGGAGTACAGATGAAGTCTTTTCTTTTAGTTGCGCCAAAGTGGAAGAGGGATACGCTGAACCTCAGAGCAATTTTCTGATCTCATACGTTATTTTTACTTAGCTCTATTGCATGGAAGAGGTGGTGATGAGGGACTAGATCGGGTTAACGCAAGTCTTTTATGTCCTTGAAAGTAGATTCTTTGATGATGGAGGAGGGAGTGGAAATTACGATTATTAATCTCTTGTATTCTAATCTTTTTTTGAAAACTCAATTATTTATAGAAAGCCGTTACGCTGATCTATCGTTATGATCAGTCAAAACGGTGACATTACAAAATTTACACGAGAACCACCAAACAAGGAAAAACAGTTAAGAGGGAATGAAAGTAGCAGTGCTAGCGTATCTGTCGACAAACAGATGGAAGATTTGTTCTGTCTTCAGAAGGGGGAATTGGGGAAAATTCCGGTATTATGGAGAAGTTGCACAAAGTCCAAAAATTCAATCTAAACTGCATTAAAAATTTATAGGTAAAGGCATTTTACTTTAATTGTATATCAAATCCTATTTTAAGAATTCTAATTTTTCCTTAGTAAGTGGAACAGTTTTTTCCGATTTTTCCACGCTTTCATTTTCTCAAACATTCGATCTTCTACAATTTTTGGGTAAGTTTGTTCTGCTACGGTGATATAGTCTTGTTGAGTGAGACGTCTTTGTATTTTTGAGGGATAAGTTAAGTGTAGGCCATCTTCGGAAAAACTCATATTTGCGATGAAATTTCCACCAAATTGCACCTCAATGATAGCTGCAGCTGTCTGCTTATGCTCAATTTCATACGCACCATAAATGCTATGGTATTCAAATGGACGTGTAGAAACAGCTTTGCTTATTTTATAAAATGCATCATAAAATGGATAGCTATCACAGTTATCCCCACCCGAGTACAGAGCAGCTAATCCTTGTATAAATCCGTAAAAGATATGAGGCATAAAGATAAATTGAAATTAGAAATTTTGTACCGCACTTGTGCGTTTGATGAGCAAATTACCATAAAAGATGGTATTTGTTATTCCTCTGTTGAGCGTATTATTGACAATAAATTCAATGCGGCTTTTAATGGCAAAAATACTCGTGCAAATGGGCGTGATTTATATGATTTACACTTTTTGCTAAACTTTCTCCAAACAGTTTTGCGCTTGAATTAGCTGAAAGGTTAAACAGATTTTCACAAGACCCTGATAAGCTGGCTACGGCTTATGTCGCTAATATTGAAGCTGATCCATTGTTAAATAAAATTATGGATATTGAACAAGTTTCTCTTGCATTAAATGATATGGTGAGATTTTATTAAAATCTTCTTTAAGTCAATATGAAAAAAGACAGCTAGATACCGCATTAAACTATATGTCGAATAGAAATGATGATTTGTTTAGTGCAGTGATTAATTCACTAGAAAAAGCTGAGAATAAACAGAACGATGTTTGGAACATATTTATATGTTCAAGCCTTAGTTAATACCATCCTTCTGAGAAGACGGTGGTATTTAGTTTTAAAAATTAAGCTATTTTATCTATTAACTGCTTATTTAAATCTCGCTCCTTATCATCAGTTTTTACTGTCATAATAAACAAACATTGTCCATTGCTTAACTTTTCCCATTGGTTTGCAATTAAACATTTTTCTTTACTGTCATCATTGGTTTTATAAGGCTCGCTTTTGTATTCCATCACGAAAATGCATCCATCATTCAGTTCAGCAATAAAATCAGGATAGAAGTTATCTTTGGCTAAGGGCAAGAAAAAAAACCGTTTGACTGGGTTTCGTACCCAATATTTAATCTGTTTTAAGCTGTCTAAAGTCCTCGCACACTCAAATTCTTCGCCGCTGGCTTTTAAGGCTTTTATTTGGGCAAAATAATATTTTTAAATTGATAGCGTCCCTCGTAATAGGGGGGATTAGGCGTGTATTTTGTTAGATCAAACGGATATTGATGGTTTGCATTGAAGCAGACCTCAACATTATTATTATCTGAAAACAAACGTTGTTGATCGCAAGTGGTTAATGCTTGTTGGCGATAGCGATTAATTAAATGTTCGATTTCTTTTGCTAGCACAAATTGTTTTTTATCAATTGTGTGAGTGTGGTATTTGGTTTGGCAAGCAGATTGCTGATAATTTGATGCAAAAATTTTAGCGTAATTTTTTGTTTCATATCAGGGACACCAACCTGTTTAGCTAGCCAGTGAACTAGATCGTTTTCGCTTAACTCCAACCATTCATTAGAAAAAGAAAGTTGATATTTCCCTAAACGTCTGGCAAGTCGGTTGTTTTCCACATCAATCTCAAAGGTTGGACTATCCGTTTCTAAATTAAGGTTTTCCAAATTTGCAGAATAGTCTAATAAATTCCACCCATAATGGGCTAATAATTCATCGGGATCGGCTAATGTCAATTCCCCCTGAATATTGACGCATAGTTGCGCAATGGCTTTAAATTGTTCGCTTTTTTTCGCAGATGAAGCGAGTTGGGTAGCTTTGGCATTATGAAATTTAATTTGATTAATGATTTTTTCTTTTGCTTGACCTGTTGTGGTTTTGGTTAAGGTCTTTTCCAAGTTTTCACTGATATTGCCTGTAATTTGTAACACAAAAGTACCGTTTTCTTGTGTCCTTTTAACTTGTGATTTTTCATCATCGTTTAATGTTGTTAAATCAGGCATTTTAGACAAGCTAAATACCATTGTAGGTAGCTTTTGAAATAATGGAAAATCTGCTTCATCACTCTCAAAATAATGTTGTTTGGGTGTACGCAACATTTCTGTCATTTCTAACGATTCAACGCCCATCGTAATAAGTTTTTCTTCCATTTCTTGAACGGTTTTGCCAAATTTTGACGATGAAAGATGAGCGTAAGCATGGTTTAAACCCTCTATTTGTCGGCGTTTGGCATAAGGCATATGCAATACGCGTCCTAAAAGTTGTTCCGCTTCGAAGCTGGACGACACATTTTATACCGAGCAAAACACATACGCAAAAGGGCAATCCCAACCTTCTTTTAAGGCTTCAACGGTAATCACATAATTAATCGGACAGCTGCGATCAAATAAATTAATCTGATCGAGTTTATTTTGATTGCCTGTTGCAATGGCAATTTCCGCTTCATTAATTTTTAAATTTTCAATTAAATAGGCTTTTAATTTTTCAACGATCACTTCGCCGCTTTTATTTTCTGCCTGAAATAGTGCAATCGGGTGTTCATAATCTTGTTCATATTGGGCTTAGTGTGCCAATTCATTGCGATTGGCAACTGTACTATTAATCGCCTCTTGCCATGTTTTATGCTCATTTAACACATTGGCAGAAACATGGTATAGCACATTACTCCCTGTTTTTTTATCTGTATTCGGCGTTGCGGTAAATTCCAAATGGCGGCAGGTAATAGATTTGCCAATACATCAAAGGTTAAATCTGTGCGCGCATTGTGTGCTTCATCCACAATAATTAAGGGCTGAAAGGTTTTCAATAAATTGGCAAATGAACATTTCACCTTGCCTAATTGCTTATTTTGCAGACCATTTTGTTTTAAATCTGTTTGTTCGACTTTATCCAGCATTGCGTGGAACGTATTTGGCAACCGTTCAAAATGTGGTGTAAGTTTTTCATTAAACGCATAAATTTTTCGTCCTGCTTCATCTGGTTTATCAACACGAAAATTTTGAATGGTTGAAACCACCACAATCGCTTTTGAACCTAAATCTTGCGGACGAATTAGAGTGAAATCCTCTGATTCAATGACTCTTACTTCTCGATTAAAGGCTTCCTCTAAGGATTTTCGATATGGATGCTGCGGATTTTTAAGAGCTTTTGCGGTTTGTTTTTTAATGGTTTTGGTTGGGACAAGCCATAAAGTGATGGAGTATTCCTGTTCTAAAAACTGCTTAGCGATGTACGAAATGCTATATGCCGCTAATAAGGTTTTACCACCGCCAGTCGGAATACGCACGCACATAAGGAATATGTTTTAATGCCAGTTCTCACTTGGGATTTTTAAGGTATTAAAGGTTGAAATAATTGAAATGCTTTTTGTGCACCAACGTTAAGGCTTTCTGCAAAATAATCGCTTACACTGTTTAATGCTTCATGTTGATATTTTTTCAGTTTCATTGCTGGCTCTTTAAATATCATAAGGGATTTGTTTAAATGTGATTTTATATTCATTTAACGCCGTTTCTGTTAAACGACAGGCTTCTCCATAAATCACGATTTCCATTTGTTGGTTTACAAAATTAGAAAAGAGTGGGAGGTCTTCAAAAAGTTTTTTTGTTAAAACATTGCCGCTATTGGGATGTTTGTCGTCCAAAACACCGTTATAAAGTAAGTAATAAGCTTTTTGATTGTACACACCGAGAAACGGTGATTTTTCATTGATTTTTTGCAAAGGAATACAATTTTCTAAATACCAAATATGTGCAGCTAATTCATTAAATTGAATAGCAGGATTGATCGAACCAAACTCATCAAAGACGGTTTCGCCCAATTCGCAAAAACGAAATGCACCGCTCCCCTGCCAATTAACCGCTTTAGAAATACCACCTTGTTCACCATCAATTACTTTCTTCAAGCGTGGTACAACGTGTGTTTTAGCCTGCTCTCCCATTTCAATACCGATATAACGGCGATTCATTTTATGGGCAACTGCGATGGTCGTTCCCGAGCCGAGAAAACTGTCTAAGACGAGATCGTTTTCGTTGGTGGCAACTTCTAGGACAAATTGAACCAATTTTTCAGGTTTAGGATAATCAAAAGAATCTTCTGATTTTTTTTCACTAAATAATATTAAATGTTCATTTGCTGAATCCTCATTCGTTGCCATATCATAATGACTTCGACTAATTAAATTATGAATTTTTTTCCTTTCGACATTTCTTTCAAATACTCGTCTTGGGCGAAAATCTAAACTTTTAATAATATAATAATCACCATTTTCAAATTGTTCATTGAGTGACTTTTGGCTATATCTCCATTCTCCCTCAATGGTTACTTCATTTTTATTCCACTGATTTTCAATAATTAAATTGCTAATCAATTTCACTGTACTTGTTTTCTTGGCAAAAGTTGCTGGTTGATAAATACCATCAGAATGTTTTAAAAATTTTAAAGTATGAGGAGGAAAAACTAACTTAGCACGAGTATTTCCAGCATTGTATAATGGATAAGTTTCATTCCCTGAAGTTTCTTTAAAAGTTAATTCTTCAAGTTTCATTTTATTTTTTGCATAGCAAAATAAATTATCGGTAACTTTAGCAATTTTTCCTAAATAGGAGGGTTTCCTCTTTTTCTCCCAAATTAAATTAGATATAAAATTCTGCCGTCCAAAAATCTCATCCATGATCACTTTAAAATAATGGCTTTCATTGTCATCAAGCGTTACCCAAATTGAGCCTTCTTCTGCCAATAGTTTATGTAATAATTCAAGTCGTGGATACATCATTGATAACCAAAGACTATGCTCTAAGTTATCATCATAGTGGGTAAAGGCATTTTTTGTATTGTAGGGAGGATCGATGAAAATACATTTGACTTGCCCTGCATAAAAGGGCAAAAGAGATTTCAAGGCATCTAGATTATCGCCTTGAATAATAAGGTTATGCTTGATGGGATCAGAAAGTCCAAGAGGATCTGTTGTCTGCTGTCCACTTTCGGTAAAATTGTATGAAAATTCAGGTACTTCACGCAATAGACGGTAAGGTGTTTGTTTCACTTTTTTAACTGCTTTATCTTTGCCATACCAATGTAATATTGTCATATAAATACTTTAATGAAAAAATAGTTAGTTCGTTAATTTTCTTGAAATTTCTTTAAATGAAATCGAAAATGCATCTTTCAAATTTATGGGCATAGAACGATAGTCTGCAATCAAATTTTCTTCTTGACTAGACATATCACTTTCTTGTGTAATGGCTTGGAACATTGCTCCATTACCTGTTAATAACCAAGTAATGCTGATACCGAGAGCATTGTGGATTTTAACTAACCCTTCTACATTTGGATTACACCCTTCATTGAGATAATTCATTGTTGAACGATAGGAGATACCAGTTATATCAGAAAATTCTTTGATACTCATATTTTTTGTTTCTAAGATTTGTTTTAACCTATTAGGTATGGACATTGTTTCACATTCCTATTGATGCATTGTCAATGATTGTGATATATTATGCATAATCTATATGAATAGTTTTTCATTTTAATATAAATTAAATTCAACCGCAAAGAATATATAACTCAACACTTCCTCCTTAATCCGAAAGCGAAAACGCTTTCAACGCTTCAGATAGTACGCCTATCTGATGAGTAAGCGCTCGATTTGCCTTGTGAAATGCGTTGAGGAAGGAAAGAGAATGTCATTTGTCTGAAATGTGGTCTACAACATCAGGCTTATTTTATTTCTAGCCGTAAATAATGGAGACGCAAATATTGCAATCATACCTTTTCGGTTACGTCAGGCGCAATTTTTGCTAATCGCAAGGCATCTATTCAAACCTCCCTGTATGTATTAGCTCGATTTGTTAATGCAGTTAAAGGTGTTTTCTTCTTAAAGATCTCTCGTGATGCCAAAATAAACTATTGCACTGCTTTTGTTTTAATTCATAAATTGTGTAAGGTATTACTTGAAAAGTGTACTATTCAATCCTTATCAGGTAAAATTGATATGGACGGTACATACGTTTACCCTGCACCTTGCAAAGCAAATAAGAGAACTGACTATTTAGACTATCGTTTAAAGAAAAATCACCCCCCTAATAAACGTTGTGTAATTGCTGTTCGTGAGCATTTTTCTGCTGATGAAAAGGCAGAAAGTGATTTAAATCGTGGAGCTTAAGCGCTTTCACGTTTTTATTGCCTACACAGAAAGCCAATTCTTTGTTAAGAATTTTGCAAACAAATTTATTCAGCGTAACAACCGTATCACTACCGATAAAAGTTATGCTTATGGTATTCTATTAGACGATTATGATTTACGCACTGTAAACTATAAAGACGAATATTGTAGTGATTTTGGTGTAACCAACAATCAAGCAGAAAGTTTCTTTAGCCGTTTTAAACATATGGACTATGGAAATGTTCACAAAATAAATAACACCTATCTACTCAATTATAGCAACGAAATAGCTTATTGAGAAGATAATCGCTGAAAATCAAACGGCTGGCAATTCAACGATATTCTCTTGGTAAAGGCTTAGCCAATACCAAGCAAAATGATGAATAGTGTGGTTCTTGGCAGCGTAAAATTATTCATCAAGAAATGGTATGCCAATAATGGCTTATCAATTCGACCGCAAAATAAAAAAACTTGAATTTGAACGGAAACAAATGGTGCATCATCTCGTCTTGCTTGATACCAATATTGATAGACTCAAGAAAGCGATAGCTTTAATGCAAAGTGAAAATGATGTGAGTTTATATAACACGGAAAACTTTATTTTCCGCCGCAAATTTAGGCTATTTAAAGGCAAAATTCGTAAGTACATTCTACAAAATATTGCGTAATGAACCAATAAAAGTTTTATTATCGTTAAACTAACGCAACGTATTTTTATAATTGAAAAAAATGTCGATACACCACCATTAGAAAAGCACTTTGATTCTGTTCGTAAGCACCTCAACGTCTTTTATCAACAAAGGCTAATCACTCGCACACAAATCAATTGTCAGAAAGTTTATTGGCCATGGAACGCAAAATAATACTATTTATTATTAACCGAAAATAATAATTCATAATTTCTTGAGTTGTCTTAACTTTACTCTAATCTCTTGGTATTCTTTGCTATCCAATTCATGAAATTAGCATTGTTCGTTAAAAGCAACTGTTTTTGCCGTTATTTCAGCAACTGAAATCGGATTATTCCTATTTTCCTGTAAAATTTGAGCAAGTAATTCAGAAAGCGGACGAGTAAAAATTCGTTTTCGTGGAGTAGATTTAGATTGTAATTTAGCTAAAAGCTGTTGAATGTTTTGCGACATAACGTAAGCTTAGTGTGTTAATTTACCTTGCTTAGTTTGCAACACTAATAATGTTTCAATAATTTCAGTTTTCAGCGCTAATTTCTCCTATAACAAAAAGTCCTCGTTATTATAAATTTAACGAGGATTTTAGGGCAATTTAGTTATAGTAGCTTTGTGTAAGTGCTCCATAATACTGTAAAAATCAATGAGGACCAAATTTGTGATAAATTACAATTGCGATTGGACTTCAAAGGATATTCTTTGAAGAAAAGAGACATGCAAGAAGCAATCATAGAGAAGAAAAGAGAGAAGGTATAAAGAGAGTTCCCCTTCGGCTCCTCTTTCGAATGTCTGTTAATACCCTAGTCAAATGAGGGTTTTTCAATTATATCTGTCAGCAATTGCAGGGAGGGCAATACTCATGAGACAAGGTATTCAACCACACCGTGAAAAGTTTGATGGATTGGCTGATGATTATGATCGCTATCGTCCGCGCTATCCTCTCATCTTATTTAAAACCATGCTCCTTCCTTTTAAGGATAAAAAGCATTTGTCCATCGTGGATGTCGGAGCTGGAACAGGGATTGCTTTAGAGGGGATTACCAAGATTTTGGGGCATGACCACCACTATCATGCTATCGATATATCGATAGATATGATTAAGCAGGGGCAAAGAAAGTTTTCTGCCGTGCAGTGGTATCAGGGGCAAGCCGAAAATCTATTGCCCAAAATCGGCGATATTGATCTTATCGTTGCAGCACAAGCATTTCAGTGGATGGATCGTCCTAAGTTGCTTTACGCCGTCTCAAATCAACTTCGCGCTGGTGGTGTCATGGCGGTCATTCAAAATAATCGCGATTTTAAGCAGAGCAAATTTCTAGCTGCTTATGAGACGTTGTTGGAGGAAATGAACCCTAACTATTCTCGTTATTATCGTGATTTTGATTTTTTACAGGAAATGAGCAATGGCTTTGGGGTAAATCCAGAAAAGATTGCTTTACATACCCACAATTGGACGATGAGGATGCCATCTGAAGTCTTTATTGGAATGAGCCGTTCTTCAACTCAAGTGCAACGCGCCATTGCTAACCACGGGGAAGAATATTTGCGAAAATTGGTTGCGTTGATAAAGCAACATGAAGTGCGGGGAGGTTTGGAGCTTTTATATCGAAGTGAACTCTACATCTCAGCAAGATAATCTCTATGGTTGTCATTCGATATTAATGTTATATTCATATGGGACATAGATGATTATCTCAAGACTTTAAATCTTTAAATGGTAGCTAAAGAAGTTAACTCGAAATCTTTTCAAAAAATATTTTAAAAGAGGTCTTTATTCCTAATTCATGGAAGATGAGAAACTGAAATTTTCTGCTAGATCAAAATAAATATTACTTCTTAATAGAATTTTTTAGGCTTACACGATTGGGTTAAATCTTCCGCATATTTTGATTGATCATGCTGAATGTATTTGAGATACGGTTGAGAAATGTGTTGTGTCGATGGCGTTTTTACCTTCTGTAGAGATTGAGAAAAAATCTGTCTTTATTTGAAATAGAAAAAATCTGATTGGACTCTCTTAATTTAGATAAAAGAACATAAAATACGCTTAAAAAGTGAAGCTTATACTTGTCATGAGAGTTTTACACTAAAGCTTTTTGATCTATTAAGTTATGAAATTGTTTACATGTTTATTAGCATTTTAAATGGTTTTCCGCAAATTGATTTAGAAAAGATTAGCAAAAAATTTGCGCTTTAATAGACGCATGTTGTATATATTCTTTCCTTGTATTGTTTGTGCATCTATCTCTCTAAAAAATAAGAATAAACAAAGTGTTATTTATAGAAGAGGACATTTTTTATTATTTGTATGGTGTCTCCTTATCAAATGCTTGTATTAGGTTCTATTATCTGATAGTTTTCTTCTTGAGAGAGTGTTTTTGCTGCGTATGAGTTACCGTTTTTAGGGGAAGGATATCTTTGGCTCAGAAGGTTTTTCCTACCACCTTTGTTCGCTAAATCTCTAAATTTGGAGTTGAAGGCAAGAATTACGGTGAGGTATTCTTTAGAGTCTTTTTGTGGTAGTTGTAAAGCAGTGATGAACCTCAAAATTGAAAACGGTTTATAGTCAATCATGTTTTTTGCGGGGGGTATGATAAATTTTGTTTTTACCAATAGAAATACGTTTTACTGTTTATTCTTTTATTGGTGGTGATTTCTTTGAAAAGATAAAGCTTAGAAGAATTGGTCTTTTGTACTGCAATTTTATTTCTGTTGACTTGTTTAGTATTTTATAAAAAAGAAGTTACATTTTTAAATTAAATTTCAAAGAATTAAGCAGTTTTTATGGAATATAAAGTTCTAGCAAAGATGTTTTTTTAGTTTTTTATTTGTTGTGTTTAGTCTTGATGGCAGTAAGGATGGGGATGGGCATTTTGAAACTGAGTGTTTGAGATGATACGGTTATTTTTAAGATTTGCGTATTATTATTTTTAGTATAGTTTAAAGGAATGGAATAGTGAAATTATGGATCTGTGTGCGATGTCTTTTCACAAGGCTTATAGTTTCGATACGAGAATAAGATGTCGTTTATTGTGGTGGGCAAGCGAACTATTGTGGTGCAGATAGGATATTGGCTGTCGAAAGATATTTTGCGTGTTTGCTCTGCTTTAATGGGGATTGAGCGAGTGAATTTAAAAGTGAAAGACTCTGTAGAGATGGTCAGGTGTTTATTCAAGCTTTGTTGTTATAAATTTGCTGTGTCAGTTTAGAATAATTATTAGAATATTTGATATGATAAACTTTAAAAGGAAAAGTCTATGAATATAAAGAGAAAAATACTGAAAAGCAGCACTTCTTTTGTTTCTGCTGTTGTTGCACTGGGGATGTTTGTACAACATGTTTCTGCAAAAACACCCGCTGATACGCTTGTAATGGCTTGGAATATCGATGCAATAAGTACATTTGATCCCGCAAAAATCAATGACGTTTATGGAAATGAAGTCGTTCTTAATGTTTGTGATAATTTGGTTAGTACGGCTACAGATGATCCAGCTAAATCAGTTCCTGCTTTGGCAACCCATTGGGATGTTTCAGGTGATGATAAGAGTACGGTGATTACTTTTCATTTGCGTGAAGGATTAAAGTTTAACGATGGTAGGCTCGCTCATGCCAGTGATATTGTTTGGGGGATGAAACGAATTGTTAAATTAAAAATGGCTAGAGCGTCGCTCTTTAATGACTATGGTATTACAGAACAAAACATGGATGATGCTCTTCAAGCACCGGACGACAAAACGGTGGTGATGAAATTTGATAAACCTTATCCAGCAGAGCTCATTCTTAACAATATTGTTGCGAGTCACGCCACTGCTTTGCTTGATCGTAAAACAATTATGAAACACGAAAAAAATGGTGATATGGGAAACCAATATTTAGCCAATCATGCTGCGTGTGTTGGTCCCTATCAGATAAGAAGTTGGCGTCCTGGGGAAGCTCTTTTGTTGCGTGCAACTCCTAATTATTGGGGGAAAGCACCTAAATTGAAGAAGATTTTAATTCGCCATGTTGCAGAGCCTGGAACGCAACGTTTATTGTTGCAAAAACATGATATTGATGTTGCACGGAATTTGACGCCTGTCGATCTCGCAGATCTCCAAGCAAAAACCGATATTAAGGTTGAAACAGTGTTGGAGCCCTCCATGATGTATTGGGGCTTCAATATGACAAATCCGATTTTTTCCAGTGAAAAAGTGCGTTTGGCAATGCGTTATCTTATCGATTATGAAGAACTTGGAAAGACTCTTCTTAAAGGTGTTGGTATTCCCCGTGCAAGCTTTATTCCTCTTGGTAATCTTGGCGCTTTGGATGAAAAAGAAGGACAACCCTTTAAACTTGATCTTCAAAAAGCCAAGCAGCTTTTAACGGAGGCAGGGTATCCAAATGGTTTTGAGGTCAATTTTCTAGTAGGGACATCTCCTTATGCTTTGTCAATTGCTCAGTCCATCCAAGACAATGCAAAAAAGGTGGGAGTGAATCTTAAAATTGAACGTTTGGCAGGGACACAGTTGTTTTCAAAGCTTTATGCACGTGCTTTTGATACGATTTTTGTCGGATGGAATAATGACTCTGCAGATCCCCATGCGATGGCTGCATACATTGTTTACAATCCTGATAATCGATTGGAGGCTAAAAAAACAGCCTATCCGAGTTGGCAGCACGGATTTTTTGATGCAGAGATGAATAAAAAGGTTGATACAGCATTGTTTCAAAAAGATCCACAGAAACGGATAGAGATATATGGCGATTTGCAGCGTGAACTTATGCAAAAAGGCCCCTATGCTTTTATCTTTCAGAAATATGGTGTTGTCGCTATGACACCTAATGTTAAAAAATGGGTTTGGAATAGTGCACCACGTATTTTTTATAGCGCAATTGAAAAATAAACACGTATTAAGTGTTCTGAAATACAAAAAGAACGTGATTATAAAGTAAATGATGAAAATATTCCCCCTGCGAAGTTTTTTAAGCTTAAGGTGTAAAATTGCAGGGGGCTTCTTGTTCAATATATGATTATATTATTAAGATCATTTTATGGGGGAAAGTGATATTGATAAGTATAAACGGTAGTCTTTTAAGTATAGGTGA
This sequence comes from Bartonella sp. P12B, assembly GCF_055796185.1. Classification (NCBI taxonomy): domain Bacteria; kingdom Pseudomonadati; phylum Pseudomonadota; class Alphaproteobacteria; order Hyphomicrobiales; family Bartonellaceae; genus Bartonella; species Bartonella sp. P12B. The sequence continues at coordinate 38,294 of NZ_JBTTDI010000005.1, forward strand.
TAATCTTTCTTAAGGTATCATTGATTGTAGTACAGATGGTATGCAATTTTATTAGAGTCTGATGCTTGAAAGATAATTTTATGGATGTCAATCAGTGAAGGTGATCGTGTTGCGTTGTGTTGTTTAAGAAATGAAATAGCAAAATCAGAAGTATTTTTTGTCAAAAAGCTAAAATGAAATGCGAAAGGTAAAGAATGAAATGACAAAAAAAGGATTGTTGAAAAACTTTTGTTTTTTATTAGGTCTCATTGGTTTTTTTAATGGCTCTCTTTCATCAGCGCTAAGTGTATCATCTAAAGATACATTGACAATGGCTTGGAATATTGATTCAATTAGCGGTTTTGATCCAGCACAAACGGTAGAGGTTGTAGCAAGTGAATTGTTGACGAATATTTGCAGTGCGCTGGTGCAATATGATAAGCATGATCCTACAAAAATTCGTCCAGCTATGGCAAAATCTTGGGATGTGTTAGATAATGGAAAAAGAATAGTTTTTCATCTTCGTGATGATTTAAAGTTTGATGATGGAAGGGTTGCAACAGCCCAAGATCTCGCGTGGTCAATGCAACGAATTCTTAAATTAGGATTGAGTTATGCTCAATCTTTGATCGATTATGGGTTTACGAAAGATAATGCCGAAGTAAATATTCAGGCTCTTGATCATAAAACGTTACAACTAAAATTAGAGAAGCCTTATCCTGTTCAGCTTATCCTGACGGTGATTGGACAATCCTATGCTTCTGCTTTGCTTGATCGGCAAACACTTGAAGCACAGAGTATTAATGGGGATATGGGTAATAAATATTTGGCTACGCATTCGGCTTGTGTCGGACCTTATAAATTGGTACGCTGGTCTCCAGGAGAAAAAGTTGTATTAGAAGCTAGCCAACATTACTGGGGAGATATGCCTAAAGTTAAGCAGATTGTTGTGCAACATGTTGCTGAATCTGCAAGTCAAAGACTTCTTTTAGAAAAAGGGGATGTGGATATCGCACGTGATCTCTCTTCAGAAGATGTTTTGGATATTGAAAAACAGGGGGGACCAGTTAAAATTAATCGTGTTTTGCGACCACAGATTATTTATCTATCATTGAACAACAAGAATGCTGTTTTTGCTCATGAAAAAGTAAGATTAGCCCTTCGTTATTTGATTGATTATGAAGGTCTTGGTAACACTGTTTTAAAGGGTATAGCAATTCCACGGGCAAGTTATATGCCATTGGGTATTCCAGGTGCTTTGGATGAAAAAGAGGGGCTACCGTTTAAGTTAGATTTAAAGAAGGCAAAACAGTTAATTACTGAGGCCGGTTATCCTCATGGTTTTAAGGCTAATCTTTTGGTAGGCAGCCTTAGTTATATGTCATCTGTTGCGCAGTCTATTCAAGCCAATGCACGCAAAATTGGTGTTGAGCTCACAATTAAAAAAATGGCACAAAATCAGTTGTTAAGCCGTGTGCGTGGTGGAAATTATGATACTGCTATTATGGGGTGGGGGAGTGCTGATCCTGATGGACATCCCCCTTCATTAAATCACGTTTTTAATCCTGATCCAACATTTACAAAAAAACACAGTATGTATTTGGCTTGGCGCGCTGGGTATTATGATGAAAATATCAATAAAATGGTGATGGATGCTTTGTTTGAACAAGATCAAAATAAGCGTATTTCACAATATCATGCTCTACAGCATTATGTGTTTGAGCATGGTCCTATGGTCTATTTATTCCAGACATATTATACCGTTGGTGTGGGACCCGCAGTAAAAAAATGGGTTTGGAATATGTTTAGACTTTATTACAATGATGTAGAAAAATAACGCATGTTATCATGTTATGAAGAAGAGGCTAGGGTTTTCCTAATTATATAAAAAGGTGTTAGCGTTATGTTTGGTAGCTATGGAGGGGGATATTATAATGGTTTTACCATTTTCAGAATCTGAAAAAAGTGTATCACAACAGCGGAAAGAAATGTTGGTATGGGACTTTTTTTCCAAGGGATTAAAATTGCTCATTTCAGTTTTTTTCACGTTACTTGGTCTGGTAACGATCACTTTTTTTATTGGTCATCTTCTTCCTTTAGATCCTGTGCTTGCTATTCTTGGTGATAATATCAGTCAAGAAGCTTATGATGCAATGTTTTATAAGTTGGGTCTTGATAAGCCGTTGATTGTTCAATACTGGAATTATCTTCACAATATATTTTTGTTTGATTTTGGGGATGCTTTAACTTCAGGACGTCCTGTTTTAACAGATATTATGCGCGTGTTTCCTGCAACGTTAGAACTTGCTACAGTTGCTATTGTTATTGGTACGACTCTTGGTATTCCATTTGGTGTTTTTGCGGCAATGTATCGCGATTCATTTATTGACTATTTTGTTCGTACTTTTACACTTCTGAGTTATTCTACTCCTACCTTTTGGCTTGGGTTAATGGCCTTATTGATATTTTACGCCAAGCTTGGTTGGATCGGTGGTCCAGGGCGTATCGATTTTATTTATGAATATTCTTTTGAACCTAAAACAGGATTTTTTCTTTGGGATACTGCTCGTCAGGGGCAGTGGGAGGCTTTTGGAAATGCCTTCAGTCATATTATTATGCCTGCTTTAATCTTAGCGTCCGGTGCTATGGCTTACATTAGCCGTATGACTCGTGGGTTTATGATTGAACAGCTCAATCAGGAATATATCATTACTGCACGTGTGAAGGGATTATCATTGGCTCGAACAGTTTGGGGGCATGCCTTTCGAAATGCTGCTGTTCAGATTATCACTGTTGTGGCGCTTTCTTATGCTTTTTTATTAGAAGGTGCTGTATTAACAGAAACAGTTTTTGCGTGGCCTGGCTTTGGGCATTACTTGACCAATGCTCTTTTGGCTGGAGATATGAATGCCGTTGTTGGATGTACTCTCCTTGTAGGCTTTCTCTTTGTCGTTATTAATTTATTTTCTGATTTACTCTATCGAATCTTTGATCCAAGGACACGTTGAATATGACAATAGTTAATCATCACAAATCACAATCGTTATTTTCTTTGGGGCGTTGGTTAAATGAAGCTGTTCCACGGTCAGTCTTTCAGGCAAACGTACAAAGAATTTATTATGCATTGGTCAAGTTTTCTCATAATTTTTCAGCCCTATTCGGTCTGATTATTATTTTTATTATTGTTTTATGTGCACTGTTCGCTCCTTGGATTGCTCCTTATGATTTTGTTAGCAATGATCTTGCACATCGATTGCAGCCACCCTCTATGGTGCATTATTTTGGCACGGATGAATTAGGGCGTGATATTTTTAGTCGTCTTATTTTTGGTGCGCGTATTACTCTTTATATTGTTTTTCTTACGACAATTATTGTGGGGCCGATAGGGCTGATTGTAGGGACCGTCTCTGGCTATATAGGAGGATGGGTTGATATTGTTTTGATGCGTATTGTTGATATTTTTCTTGCTTTTCCAGCTTTAATTTTAGCTCTTGCGTTTTCAGCAGCGCTAGGACCAGGGATTGAAAATGCATCTATTGCAATTTCAATCGCAGCATGGCCGCCAATAGCGCGTTTGGCACGTGCTGAAACTTTGACTATCCGTTCCTCTGATTATGTCTCGGCAGTTCGTTTGCAAGGGGCCTCTGCTTTACGGATCATTTTATTTCATGTTGCACCTATGTGTATTCCTTCAGTGGTGGTACGATTAACATTAGATATGTCTGGAATTATTTTAACGGCTGCTGGTCTTGGTTTTTTAGGATTAGGAGCTCAACTTCCAAGTCCTGAATGGGGTGCAATGCTCTCATCTGGTCGTGAATTTATGATGACAAATTGGTGGTTAGCAGCAATACCAGGTTGTGCAATATTGTTAGCAAGTCTTGCTTTCAATTTGTTGGGTGATGGACTTCGTGATGTATTGGATCCACGCAATGGCTAAAAAATTATTAGAGATAGAAGATTTACGTATTTCTTTTCCGACAACGCGTGGGCTTTCAGAAGTTGTACGTGGTGTTAGCTTTTCTGTCGGGAAAGAAAAAATTGGAATTGTTGGTGAATCTGGGTCTGGAAAATCAATGACTGGGCGTGCGATACTCAAATTGAGTCCAAGAGCAGCAATTGTCAAAGCTAAAAAAATGTGTTTTGATGGTATAGATTTATTGCGGGCAAGTGAACCTCAGATGCGCACTATCCGAGGGAAGCGTATTTCAATGATTCTACAGGATCCAAAATATTCGCTTAATCCATTAATAAGAATTGGCGAACAGATTATGGAGGCTTATCGTATACATTACCGTGTTTCAAAAGTTGATGCGCGGGAACGCACCATCGCTATGTTAGAATCTGTTCATATTCGTGATCCTGAACATGTGATGAGATTATTCCCTCATGAAATATCAGGTGGAATGGGGCAACGTGTGATGATTGCGATGATGCTTATTCCTAAGCCTGATTTAATTATTGCAGATGAGCCAACTTCTGCACTGGATATTACCGTAAGGCGCCAAGTCTTATCAGTCTTGGATGAACTTGTGACTAAATCTGGAACGGGACTTATTTTTATTAGCCATGACTTGAATATGATTGCTGATTTTTGTGATCGTGTTTTGGTTATGTATGCTGGCCGCGTGTTAGAAGAATTGCCTGCCTGTAATTTATCTCGCGCTTGCCATCCTTATACTAAAGCTTTGCTAGCAAGTTTGCCACGGCTTGATAATCCTGTTGATGTTTTAGCTGTTCCTGAACGTGATCCTGATTGGTTGCATAATCCTACCATTGTTAATGGTGTTGAAGGAGTTGCCCCATGACCAATTGTAAGAATATCCTTGATGTTTCTAATTTATCGGTAACTTTTGGGCATAGGCACAAGGCAGTAACGGTTGTTAAAAATGTTAATTTTCATGTTAAGCGTGGTGAAGCTTATGGTTTGATTGGTGAATCAGGCTGTGGAAAATCAACGATTTTGAATACATTGGTTGGGCTTATTCCAGAGTATAGTGGATGCTTCATTTTTGATGGAGAAGAAGTTGCAAAAAAAAGAGATAAGAATTTTCTACGCCGTATTCAAATGGTTTTTCAAGATCCTTATGCTTCGCTTCATCCAAGAAAAATGGTTCATACTGTTCTTTCTGAAACTCTCAGAATTCACGGGATGGATAATCCAAGAGAACGGGTACGCGATGTTTTAAATTCCGTTGGTTTAAATTCTTCCTTTCTTTATCGTTATCCGCATGAATTATCTGGAGGACAACGCCAGCGTATTGCTCTTGCACGTGCTCTCATTATTGAGCCAGAGGTTTTGTTACTGGATGAGCCAACATCTGCATTGGATGTGTCAGTACAGGCTGAAATTTTAAATTTGTTGAAATCATTACGAGAAGAAAAGAAGCTTACTTATTTGATGGTATCCCATGATCTTGCTGTTGTTGCACACATCTGTGAACGTGTTGGAATTATGCATAAAGGGGTTATTCTTGAAGAGCTTAGCAATGATGATTTGCGCAATTTGCACGCGCAACATCACTACACGAAGATGTTTTTTGAAGCAAGTATAGAGCCTATTGTTCATAGAGAGGAAAGAGTTGGATAGATTTTATAACAGAGAAAATGGAATTCTCTCTGTTATAGGTTTCTATGAATATTTTACATTGTTATTACAACAGAGAGTTTGTCTATTTATATAGTATGAAATTTTACCAGTATAATTTGCTGAGAGAAGTTAGCTATATACTTTAATTCTGTTAGGCGTATTATGTTATGAAACGTGCAGATGACTCATGGCATGTCTTATTTTATGATATTACTTAAACTGTTTTTTTTGATTATAAATTATATTTAGAAGTTTTTATTGTATAAATTTTGGGCATTCGATTTGTAAGAGATTACAGCGGAGTCATAATGATGCTGTATTTTTCAGAAAAATTGACTCTTTTGGGTATTGTTTGATTTGTTGTGTCTTTTTTACAGTTTTAGGTTTTGTTTAACCAAAAAGGCTGTGTTTTATTCTTTTCAAAAGAAGAAGTTATTATGAAAATTTTTCAATGATACATGATAATGATTCAATCATTTTTGCTGTTTTCTATTCTTGAAAAGAGATTTTTGAAAGAAAAACAGATTTTATGACTAAAGAGGGCAACATAGTCTGTTGCCCTTGTTAGTGAAGCGTATAGAATAATATACGCTTATTTCTACAATCTTGCTTTAAAAGTGATAGCGTACTCCACCAGAAAAACTTGCTCCCGAGATTCCGGTTTTTTGAAGTTTTTGTTGGTAACTCATATCACCATGTAGAGAGAAATTGTGGGAGAGTTGCGCATTGATGCCAACGCCGCCTTCAAGGGCAGGTCCCATCGGATCAAGGTCAAAGTCTCTACCAATATGAATGCTACCATCATCCCCAAAAGTTTTGATAAAGTTTACTTTTCCATACAAAGATACAGGACGGTTGTTTTCAGTGGCAATGGCTTTTGTCAAGCGTCCACCAACACGGATCAACCATTGAGAAGGATTGTTTATATCAATGGTCAGATTATCAGCATCTTCAATGGGTTTAAACATCAAATGTTGATAGGCAAGTTGTGCTTGCGGTTCAAAGGTTAAGCCTTCCATTCCGGTAGCAAATTGTTTGCCAATGGTGCTGGAGAGACTGAACATTTTGGCATCGTTTAACTTTGCTGTTTTGCCCCTGATGGCATTGCCGATCTCGCCTTTTATAACTCCATAAGATAACAGAGTGTCAAGATAGAAACCATTGTCATGCTGTAGGCTTGCATAGGCTGTCAGAGACCATTTATCCACTGTGCTCTTACTGACATCTGCTATATCCTTTGGTGTGAAGGACAGTTGCCCATAGGTTCCTAAAAGACCAAAACGAGTATTGACGTTTTGTCTCTCAATTGGTGCCAAAGTCACACCGGCTTGGAGAGCCGCATAGCGAATATCGGCGCCATAACCATATTTGAGAGGACCACGTTCAGAGGATAATGTTCCAGTACTTCCATAAGTATAGAGGAAGAAACCGGTGTTTTTCTCTTCTTCTTTTCTTGGGATGGATGTTCTGATATTAGCTAAAAGTGCGTTTTGCTTGGCCATATCGGTTAAGCCTGTGTAGAAGAGAGCATTTGGCATGACCAAATAGTTCGCGGTTTGTGGGACAGGGGCAGCTATAGCACCACCAGAGCCACCACTGGAGCTTGAATTACCACTAGGATCGGTTTTAAGCAGTTCAGGTTGTAAGCGGAAATCCCAGAAGTCTTCGTTCTTTTCATCCAATAGGTTTTGCGCAATATCGGCTTTCCCATGGCTTGAATCTGGTCCATAGGCACGGAGTGTATACATATCTGGTGAACCACTTCTTGTGGTATAGCCATGTGCTAATTTAAAGGAGTCTTCTTGTGCTTTTCCAGAAACTTGAATGAGTGAAAGACCACGTCCATTGGCAGCGGCAGAGGTATTTTCTTCAACATTGTTTTCTCCTAAGCGCCTTGTGACATAAACCGCTGTTGTTCCAGATACATCGCCATTGATCAAAAGTCTGTCGGTTTTTTGATCGGCAATTGCTGCACCATCACTCCATTCAGCATTAAAGTAAATCTTCGCTTCCCCTGTTGCCTTGTAGACTTCTTGTGTGTCTGGTTTACCAGACCCTATGTGCAATGTGTGATAATGCTCTTCTGTTGGATCATTAAAAATAACAGAGCTGTCATTGAGATTAAGCACAGAAACATCAGACCGTGATCTTTGCGCAATATCAAGTAGATTGCCATCCTTATCTTTTTCTTTCGTGCTGTTTTTTAATGTCCATGTGGTGTTGTTCAGATCAAAGTGTACATTTCTGTTTTCAGCAATACTCGCTCTGCCCTCTAGGGTAGAATGATCTGCGTTTAATGTGAAGGTACCATTGGAGATCGCTTTAACATTTTTATCGTCCCAATAAGTGCTTTTTAGTGTAAATTGGGGATCCTCAAACATCCCGTCTGCTAATAGGACGTCGGCATGGATTTCTGAGTTTTTGAGATTGACTCTACCAACCGACAAACCTGAAAAATCTTGAATGCTATCGTTCGTAAAACCTCCAGCAAAAATTCCTGTGCCATTTTCAACGTGAAGATTTGCATTGGTTAAATTAATTTCATTGCTTTGACATTTTAGTGGATCATATGGATCACTTTTATCAATATCAGAGATAGCTAAGAACTGCAAACCACTTTTTTCTGCTGTTATAGAAACATTTTGGAGATCAACATATCCGCCATTTATTACAAATATAGCAACTTTTTTTACTGCTATTTTATTTTTCTTCGAAGCACTGAATTTGTTATCTAAACCTTCAGAATGAGCATCAATAGTGCTGTTACTTGTTTTAATTGTAGCATCATCAGTTGCAACAAGACCAATATCAACATTTTGAATGGTTGTTTTGCCATTTAATTCAACTACACTATTAGGCTCCGAACTGCTAATACCAGTAGTTATTTCTTTGGAATCACCACCGGTTATTGTTAAATCCCCGCTAATGAGTTTGCTTCCATCCTCTACAAGAAAACCTTTATCAAAATTGTGAATGGTTGTTTTGCCCGTTAACTTAATTTCACTCCCAGAGCCTGTTGTCCATATACCAGAGCGTTTTTTGTTGGGTTTTTCATTTGTTACTTCACCACCAATGACTGTTAAATTTTCGCTGGTAATTTTGCTTCCCTTTTTTGCTATAAGTCCGTTTTTAACATTTTCAATGGTTGTTTTGCCTTTTAATTCAATTATACTTCCAGAGTCATTGGCACCTGCACCGATCCCGAAGTCATTTGTTGTTAGAGTAACATCCGTAACTTCAATATGTCCACCAGCTGCTACGGTTAGTGCAATTTTTTTTGCTGCTATTTTATTTTCTACTGCACTTTGTGTTGCACCAACATCACCATTTTTCATCTTAATCGTGCTATTATTGACTGCAGCAAGTCCAGTATCAAAATTTTGTATGATTGTTTTACCATTTAATTCAATTGCACTATTAGGCTCATAACTTCCTATACCAACGGTTGTTATTTCTTTACTTTCACCACCGATTATTGTTAAATCTCCGCTAATGATTTTACTTCCACCATCGGCATAAAAACCTTCATCAACATTTTTAATGATTGTTTTGCCCGTTAACTTAATTTCACTCCCAGAGCCTGCGGTCCATAGACCAGAGCGGTCTTTGTCGAAATTTTTATCGCTGGGTTTTTCATTTGTTACTTCACCACCAATGATTGTTAAATTTTCGCTGGTGATTTTGCTTCCCTTTTTTGCTATAAGTCCATTTTTAACATTTTCAATGGTTGTTTGGCCTTTTAATTCAATTATACTTCCAGAGTCATTGGCATTTGCACCGATCCCGAAGTCATTTGTTGTTAGAGTAACATCTGTAACTTCAATATGTCCACCAACTGCTACGGTTAGTGCAATTTTTTTTGCCGCTATTTTATTTTCTACTGCATTTTGTGTTGCACCAACATCACCATTTTTCATCTTAATCGTGCTATTATTGACTGCAGCAAGTCCAGTATCAAAATTTTGTATGATTGTTTTACCATTTAATTCAATTGCACTATTAGGCTCATAACTTCCTATACCAACGGTTGTTATTTCTTCGGAATCGCTACCGGTTATTGTTAAATCTCCACTAATGATTTTACTTCCACCGTCGGCATAAAAACCTTCATCAACATGTTTAATGATTGTTTTGCCCGTTAACTTAATTTCACTCCCAGAGCCTGCGGCCCATATACCAGAGCGTTCTTTGTTGGATTTTTCATTTGTTACTTCACCACCAATGACTGTTAAATTTTCGCTGGTAATTTTACCACTGTCAACGGCTTCAAGTCCGTTTAAAGTATTGTTAATTGTTGTAGCGCCATGCAATTGAATTATGCTGTTTTTGCCAAGTGCAACCGCACCAGTTCCTTTGCCACCTGTTGTTAGAGAAACATTCGTGGCATCAATCCGTCCCTCTTTTTCCGCAGTTAATGCAGGGCTTTCATTCTTTGTTGTTACTGTTCCTCCTGCCATTGTGATCTGAGATCCTAGACCCTCTGCATGGAGACCTCTGCCTTCAGAGGATGTGATTGTAGCACTGTCTTTTAATATAACGGTGCTGTTGCTTCCAGCATATACACCATCAGCTTTTCCATCGAATGATCCTCCAGAAACTGTTATTGTGGAGTCATTATTTGCAAATATGCCTGTCGTTGCTTGAGTGACGGTTACTTTGTTTAAAGTCACGGTGCTTTTTTCGGCACTTATTCCCTTATCCATCAAGGTGTCATCTTTACCACTCGATAGCGTTACATTCTCCAGCATGCTTACAGCATTCTTGCCCTCATTAAAAAGAGCACCTATTTGAGAAGCTACAATAGAACCATCGGTCATCTTGATTGTTGCTTCATTGCTTACCTCAAGCCCATTTTTGAAATTTTTAATGGTTGTCGTCCCCATTAAATTAATTTCACTACCAGCACCTTTTGATGACGCACCAGTGTGAATTTTTTGAGGATCAGAAGAGATTACGTTTAAATTTTCGCCGTTTATTTTTCCACCACTTGTTACCTCAATTGCATCATAGGAACTACCGCTAGGGGCAGTCTTTTCTTCTCCACTTTTAGCGCTAAGAATTTCGGCATACGCGTTGAAATGGGTATTAAGAAGCATAACAGCTACGGCAGCTGTACAGGATAAAAGAAATTTTTTATACATTGATATTTTCCTAACTTATAAACCCACACATTCCTCCCCCGCTTACAAGAAGGATATCAAATGGATGGTTATCTTTATGATGACTTAGATTGTTTTTATTTTTATGTAAAGTATAATAATAATTTTATAGTAAAATACAGAATGCTTTGTTTGATTTTATATTCCGTTCTATTTGAATTTTATTAATATTGTTTTTCTATAATAAAATTAAATTCTTATAAGAATTATATTGTTATATTGATGTTTTTATTAATATTAAACATCATTTTGTATTAATCTTAATTGATCTAAAATAAGAGAGAAAATAAAACAAGAAGAAAAATAATCATTGAGAATAGGGGGATTTGCGCAACTGTAACCGTGCAAATGGAAGATTTTTTTTATGTTGTCATTTCAAAATCAGATAGGAAGGTCAAAATCAGATGGAGAGGTTTTGAGAAATTCTTACAAAGTATTTGGAGATTTCAAATGATCTTTGGAAAGGTCTTTGAAGCCCCTTTGAGAGCCCTTTGAAAAAATGAAAATCCCTTGAAAAGGAGGTTATTTTTACAAAATATGATGCAAATTATATAAAATTCATTGATGTCTACGCACATATTTTACAGATTTTAGGTGTAAAATGATATGGTGCTGCAAAAGATGGATCATCATAAATTGTAATTCTGAGCAGAGCAAAATAAGATTCATGAAAGCGGCTCTAAACACCTCTCTTAAAGCTGCTTTGAAAACCGCCTAAAAATGCTGTGAAAAAAGTGAATTGTTGCAAAACCTAGTGGCAAGATATAAAGCTAAAGACAATGCTTTGAAAAATATTCCAAGAAAGAGAATGGTAGCGGAGGAGGGATTTGAACCCCCGACACAAGGATTATGATTCCTCTGCTCTAACCTACTGAGCTACTCCGCCGAAATTAATAAATATGATTGTAACTTATCTCATCTTTTGCGGATATAAGAGGTAGAATAGTAAGATGTCAAGCATCGTTTTAAGCTTTTTGCTTGTCATTCTATTTTATCCTCGATATGGAGTATAGAAGAATATAATTTTTATGGGATGAGTAGGGTAAGGCATAAAAATGGTGCCACGTGTAGCGGTTTTAGGGTGCGGTCATTGGGGTGGGAATCATATACGAACTCTCCATGGACTTGGTGCTTTAGCAGCAGTTTCTGATATGAATATTGAGCGTGCTGCAAGCTTTGCTTGCATGTACGGTGTTGATGTTGTTGCACCTGAAGATCTTTTTACGCGTAAAGATATTGATGCAATGGTGCTCGCGTTACCTCCGCAATTCCATACAGAGAATGCGCTATGCGCTCTTGAAAATGGCAAAGATGTGTTGGTTGAAAAACCAATTGCTTTGAATGTAGCAGATGCTGAAAATCAACTCGAAGTTGCTGGTAAATATGGACGAATTTTTATGGTGGGCCATATTTTGCGATTTCATTCTGCTTTTGAAAAAATGTGTGAATTGGTAGAAAAGGGAGAATTAGGGGAGGTACGCTATATCTATTCTCATCGATTAGGCTTTGGAAAATTCCATATTCAAAGCGATGCTTTATGGGACCTTGCTCCTCATGATCTCTCAATGATTTTAGCTCTGACAGGATGTGAACCTTCTGAAGTTCGTGGTGAAGGTTCTGCTGTCATTGATCAGCTTTCTGATTTTGCCCATATTCATATGATTTTTCCAAATGGTATACGGAGTCACCTTTTTACTTCACGTGTTAGCCCCTATCGTGAAAGGCGTTTAACTGTTGTTGGTACAAAGGCTATACTTGTTTTTGATGATATGGAACCATGGAATCGTAAATTGGCATTGCATCGTTTTGCTGTTTGGAAGGAAAAACAAGAGTGGGCTTTTAGCACTGATGCGTTGCATTATATCGATGTTTGTGAAAATTTGCCACTTACTTGCGAATTGCGACACTTCCTACATTGTATTGAAACGCGTCGATCACCTCGCACAAATGGTGATGATGCTCTTGCTGTTTTACGGATTCTAACTGCTGCGAGTGTCAAATCTTATTAGATAAAAAAGATAAGCAGCACTTTTGCATTATTATGATGAGCAATGGAGTTAATATGCAATTCATCGACCTTGGAGCGCAGCGTGCGCATATTGAAGAGAGGATTAATTCTGCAATTGCACGAGTAGTTGCGAGTGGTAAGTATATTTTAGGACCAGAAGTAACAGAGTTTGAAGAAAAATTAGCAGATTATCTTGGTGTTAAACATGTGGTGGCATGTGCTAATGGAACCGATGCTTTGAAAATGCCTCTTATGGCTCAAAATATTGGTCCAGGGGATGCTGTGTTTTGTCCTAGCTTCACATTTTGTGCAACTGCTGAAGTTGTCGCTTTGGTAGGGGCTGAACCTGTTTTTGTTGATGTCCTTCCCGATACATTCAATATTGATGTTGAGAAACTTTGTGAAGCAATCGAAATGATTAAAAAAGAGGGGCGTCTTAAACCAAAGGCAATTATTGCTGTTGATTTGTTTGGCCTTCCTGCTGATTATAGGCAAATTACTAAAATAGCTGTACAAGAAAATCTTTTTGTTATTGAAGATGCTGCTCAATCGATAGGGGGAAGACGCGATAATATTATGTGTGGGGCTTTTGGTAATGTTTCTGCAACAAGTTTTTATCCAGCAAAACCATTGGGATGTTATGGTGATGGAGGTGCTATGATGACCAATGATGATAATTTGGCAGCACTTTTACGTTCTCTTTTGTTCCATGGGAAAGGTGAGACTCAATATGACAATGTGCGTATCGGTATGAATTCACGTCTCGATACTCTTCAGGCAGCAATTTTGCTTGAAAAGCTTGTGATCTTTGAAGAGGAGATGGAAAAACGTGTGGCAATTGCCCAACATTATTCTGAGGGTTTAAGAGATATTGTCACCGTTCCACAAATGGAAGAGAATGTCCGTTGTGCCTATGCACAATATACTATTAAGGTGAGAGAACGTGATAAATTAAAGGAATATTTACAAAAAAAATCTATTCCTACAACAGTTTATTACAAGACTCCATTGCATCAACAGCTAGCTTATAAACATTTTTCCTATGTAAAAGACTCTCTTTCTGTTTCTGAAACTTTAGGAAACTGTGTTTTAAGTTTACCAATGCATCCTTATTTAATGAAAACTGATCAGGATATGATTATCCAGACAATAAGAGACTTTTACCATTCTTGAGCAAATATTTTTACCCTTAAAGTTGCTTAAGAGGGGGCTTGGTTGTTGGTTTTCTTCTTGGAAGAGATTTTTGATTTGTAATTTAAAAATAAAGTTAGAATGATTATCTCTTCTGTTAAAAGAAGAGCTTACTTCTCCAAGACATCCCTTATAAACTTTACACAGTATGACAATGAAGATGTTTGCATCATGAGAGTGTCGGCATATTCGCTTGAGTCATTTTCTTAAGTAACTTATGGAAGGGGCGTTTTTTTGCTGGAGGTTACTTTTTCGCGAATACGTGATGCTAGATCGTTTTTACTTTTAGCATTTTGGATCAATGTGTTGATTGGGGATGCTTCACCTTCTTGTAATGCTATTTGTGCAGCTAATGTTGCTGCTAATTCCTTTATTTCTTCACGCAATTCGTCCAAGAGTTGGCGGTTTGTTTTGGTGTCAAGTGCATTGGTTTGAATTTTTTGTAAAAGTTGCTGATAATGTGCGATTTTTTCACGCATAGTTTTGATTTCCATTGTAAAACTGTTTGTTGTAAGACCATTTTGCTCGGTTACAAGTTTCTCTTGTGAAGGAGAAGATGTGTTTTGTGTGGGGAGACATAATTTATAAAGCTGCTCGGTTACTTGGCTAAGCTGTATTTTTTGTTGGGCATATTTTTTATACAAAGAGTTGTACTTTTGTTCATTTTGCACTTGTTCTACAGCATGTTTTGCACGAAGAAAATCATAGTTTGCTTGCATTTCAATGGATGATAGGGGAATTTGTGCAGAAACATGTTTATGAGCAAAATGAATGGCTTTGCGCCAAATAAGAGGGGCAAAAAGCACAAGTAACCACGAAGTGCAAGCAATTCCAAAAATAAAAAAAAGAAACGATTGTATAAACATAAGTTCTCTTTTCAATAAGAGTTGGCTCTAAAATGGATTCCATGTCGGTTTCGGTGTTAATTTTAAATACCCCACATTGATGCCAAGACGTGCACCAATTCCTGTGCGGATTGGAACTAACAAAACATTGTGGTGTTTGAGGACATGAAAACCAACACCTGCAATTAAATAGGCCGAACCCGAAATACCACCATAGCGTCCCCATAAATTATTTATATGATTAAGATCATAAACTAAGATCATTAAACGAGAACCTTGTCCGCCAAAATCCCATCCCACAGAGGGACCTTGCCAAAAAACTCTGTGTTGACCATAAAGTTTGGTAAAAATTGTTCCTTCGCCATAGGTTAATCCAGCAAAAAAAGCACCAGAAGCTTCTTCCCCTAAAATATAGGCATTTGGATAACCGTACTGTGAAAAGATATTTTGAATTGCTACTGCTATACCGCTAGCAGTTTTTCCAAAAAAAGCATGACCGGAATCGATAATTTCTTGTAGTGAATAATGGGGTTCGTTTTGTTCTATTTGTCGGAATTGAGCGTTTGCCGTATTGGTGATGATGAATAAAAGGAAGATTACAGATACAATCTTTTTGTACCAGCGGTTTAGAAGAGAGAGAGCCATAGAAATTTTCCCTTAGTTACAAACAAAAAGATAATATTAGCATTTTCATTCTACTCAAATAAAAAATAAGATGGAAGATTATTTAAATAATTGTTTTTTTTTAAACATTTTTAATGTGATTGTTAAAATTCCGTGTATGTGTGCATGGGATGTTAAGAGTTTTTCTTTAAAATGAAGCTTGTTTTTAAATCTTAGGAGTTCTCAAAATTATGATGTTAGCTGTTTCTTTAAAGCCTGCCGATCTTGCTGCTTTACTCTGTAGTCGTATTTGTCATGATTTGATTTCACCTGTTGGTGCTATTCAAAATGCGATGGAGCTCTATGATGAAGGGGGGGCTGAAGAGGATGCTTTGCAATTGGTGCGTTGGTCCGTTGCCAGTGCTTCCGCACGTCTACAATTTGCACGGTTGGCTTTTGGATTTGCAGGGGCTAATGGGGAACAAATAGAGACACGTTCTGCTGAGCAGGTTGCACAACAATATATGAAGGAAGAAAAAGCAATTTTAAATTGGCAAGCTCCCTCTCTCCTTTTACCAAAAAATGAAATTAAACTTTTGCTTAATTTAGTATTGATTGCAAATGCAACAGCTTCTCGTGGGGGCGAAATCGTTGTTATGATTTTACAGGAAGAAAATAAACGTTCTTTTCGTTTTAAAATTTCCGGTAAATCTTTACGTATTCCTTCTCATTTTATTGCATTATATAATAGAGAAATTCAGGAAAAATGTATCGATGCTCATGCTATCCAATTTTATTATACGATGTTACTTGTTGAGATGACAGATATGCAAATAAATATTAATGAAACGGAAAATTGTATTCTTTTGGAAAGCGTAAAAAAGCTTTGAATAAGATAAAGGCGATTGAGCTATGTCGAGAAAAGAGGGTTTAGATTGTATTGGTGAGCGATAAGGTTATACCCGTAAAGGGGAATGTTGGTCTTTCTGCGCTTTAAATATTCTCATACATAAGAGATTTTTTGTGTACGAGACTTTTATTGCAACAGAGAAAAAATCTCGGCCCGCTATACTCCGAGATTTTACGATGTGCATTTTTACTGCTTAAGCGGTTTTACGTACGTTTTCTTCAACTGGATCACGTAAAACGTAACCACGTCCCCAAACTGTATCAATGTAGTTTACATGAGAAGAGATTGCTTCTAATTTCTTCCGTAGTTTACAGATAAACACGTCGATAATTTTAAGTTCTGGTTCATCCATCCCACCATAGAGATGATTAAGAAACATTTCCTTGGTGAGGGTAGTGCCTTTGCGTAGAGAAAGAAGCTCTAGCATCTGATATTCTTTACCAGTTAAATGAACGGGGTGCCCAGCAACTTCGACTGTTTTTGCGTCAAGGTTAACGGTGAGATCGCCGGTAACGATAACGGATTGCGCATGCCCTTTAGAGCGACGAACAACGGCATGAATACGCGCAATAAGCTCATCCTTGTGGAAGGGCTTGGTCATATAATCATCTGCACCAAAGCCAAAACCACGCACCTTATCTTCAATGGCATTCATACCAGAAAGAATAAGAACAGGAGTTTTTATCTTTGCCAGTCGCAGGGTCCGCAGAACATCGTATCCTGACATATCAGGAAGATTCAAATCAAGCAAAATGATATCATAATCATAAAGCTTTCCTAAATCGACTCCTTCTTCACCAAGATCGGTGATGTAGACATTAAAGTTTGCGGACTTTAACATTAACTCAATGCTTTGAGTCATCGCTTTATCATCTTCAATTAATAATACGCGCATTTTAGATCCCTCACTTTGTTCCTCCGAATCAAGAGGAACAGTTTTGTTTTATACAGCTGGTAAAACCACTGTTTATAAAAACAATTCATGAAATCAAACACTTATAATGAAAGTGTCTATGAATATTTCAGCGGTACGCGTAACAATCACCACTGAGTTCCCCCACTATCTATGATAGTGGTTAACAAAATATTTTCATTTTTAAAAGAGGTTATAAAATTATTTTAGAAAAATTGCATCTTTTTAACAAATAAAAAAAATTGCGCTTGTTTCACTCACTTTAACTTTAAAAAACACCTTATTAAAAGATTTTTTTAAAGTACTTTTTAAATTTCAGTGTTTATTTACTGAGCTTTAAATCTCTTTCTATAGTGTAGGTGAAAAGTAAAGAAAAAGTTATATCTCTTTAAAGCAGGCTGTGTTCACAGGTGCTTTAGGGGAAGACGAACGATCGAGTTACAAATTAAAAACGGATGTTTTCGTCAGAAAGGGTATAGCTGAAAGCATATGTAAAAGTGCGAATGCAAGTTTTGAGTTTGCGCAGTCGAGGAGTAGTAAGTATGAAGCCACGAAAAAGTATGGTGCAATTGAGGATGTTTCAAGCACGTGGGAAGCGTCGTGAAATTGCACAGCTTGATATGATGATCGCAGAATTTGAGCGAATGGTGTTAGAACTGGAAGCGCAAATTGTTAACGAAGAACGTAAATCTGGAAATAATGACGTTCACCATTTTGCTTATTCTGCTTTTGCTCGGGCTGCGCGGCAAAGGCGCGATAATCTTATAAATTCGATTCGTGATTTGCAGGTTCAAAAAACAAATGCTGAAATTGCTCTCCATGAAGTCAATACGGAGTTGCAACACGCACAGCTTCTTGAGGCACGGGAAAAGAAGGCCGCAGTAGATGATGAGAGTCTTTTAATTCCCTCGAACTCAATGACTGGATGATAAAGGGACTGGATGATA
Organism: Bartonella sp. P12B; assembly: GCF_055796185.1. Taxonomy (NCBI): domain Bacteria; kingdom Pseudomonadati; phylum Pseudomonadota; class Alphaproteobacteria; order Hyphomicrobiales; family Bartonellaceae; genus Bartonella; species Bartonella sp. P12B. The sequence continues at coordinate 56,439 of NZ_JBTTDI010000005.1, forward strand.
AAGGCTATAGCTTGAAAAGACATTCTTTGCGATAATTATGCCGAAAACACAAAAAAACAGCCAAACTTGATAAAAGTTCGGCTGTTTTAGGGGGATAGCCGTTACCAAATCATTATCAAGCGTAACTAATGCCTATAATGTTGGATTCTGGTCGTTCGTAATCCAGCTAAACCGTGTTCATCGATCAAACTTTGCCATGAAAGAAATTCTTCTACGGTCAAAGTGTAGCGTTGACACGCCTCATCAAGACTTAACAATCCACCTCTAACAGCCGCAACAACTTCAGCTTTGCGACGAATCACCCAGCGCCGTGTTGTTTTTGGCGGTAGATCAGCGATTGTCAGTGGACTTCCATCCGGCCCAATAACATATTTCATTTGTGTTTTTATCAAATTGGTCATTGTATCCTCTACCTTTAGTCAAGGACTTGATTCGTTTATAAAACATGAAATTTAAAAAAGAACTAAACACGTTGAAAGAAAAAATTAATAAACTAAGCTAGCATATAAAAATTAGGCTCCAAAGTGAAAGGCATAGAAGAGCGTCTTACAATGCTTTTGTTGGCGTTTTTTTAAGAGTAAAAAGGATTTTCATCGTGCCTTCTTTCTATCAGTCTTTTTTGTTTGCAGCTTCTTTAAAGAAAGTGATGCTATTGGTTGTGAAAAAAATAAAAAAACAATATAAAAAATGAATGAACGGCGCGCATAACGCTCTTAACCAATGGATGATTATTGATAGAGAATGAGTACATGTTTTTGAACAGTCTTGATTTACCAGGACCACCTGAGAACTCCCGTATTGTTGTAGCAATGTCGGGGGGAGTTGATTCATCGGTTGTTGCAGGTCTTTTAAAAAGGGAAGGCTATGATGTCATTGGCATTACTTTGCAGCTCTATGATCATGGCGCTGCAACACATCGGGTAGGGTCGTGTTGTGCTGGACAAGATATTGAAGATGCTCGCCGCGTAGCAGAAACATTGGGGATCCCTTATTATGTTCTTGATTATGAAAAGCGGTTTCGCGAAGCAGTGATTGATCCTTTTGCAGAAAGTTATGCGCATGGAGAGACCCCTGTGCCATGTGTCTCATGCAATCAAACTGTCAAGTTTGCTGATTTATTAGCAACCGCACGTGAATTGGGGGCGGATGCTTTGGCTACCGGCCATTATATTCGCTCGCGCCTCCATGGCGCGCATCGGGCACTTTTCCGTCCTCTCGATAGCGATCGTGATCAGAGCTATTTCCTTTTCGCAACGACGCAAGAGCAGATTGATTATTTGCGTTTTCCACTTGGTGACCTTCCAAAAGCACGTGTTCGTGAAATAGCAGCAGAAATGGGTTTTGTCGTTGCTCATAAGCATGACAGTCAGGATATTTGTTTTGTTCCGCAAGGAAAATATTCTGATGTTATCACAAAATTACGACCAGAGGCGGCCAATCCTGGCGTTATTATGCATATCGATGGGCAGATTTTAGGCAAACATTCGGGAATCGTTAATTATACGGTTGGTCAACGTCGTGGTATTGGTGTTGCAACCGGTGAAGCACTTTATGTGATTTATCTCGATGTAGAAAATGCGCGTGTTATTGTTGGTCCGCGGGAAATGTTGGAAACACATAAACTCTTTTTGCGTGATGTGAATTGGCTTGGTGATGAGCTCTTGGAGAATTTTCCTTCTGATGGTGTTGAGATGGCTGTAAAAGTTCGTTCAACGCGTCCTCCCCATCTTGCTCGCTTGCATTATCAAGAGGGTGTTTTTTCTGTTGATTTGTTGGAACGTGAAAATGCGGTGGCACCAGGGCAGGCTTGTGTTTTTTATGATGGAAATGGTCATGAAGCGCGTATTCTTGGCGGGGGATTTGTAACACATTCAGAACGTGCTGCTGATACTGAAGTGATGTTGAAACGCGTTTTATGCAATCTGGAAACGAACACGACTGTTGTTTCTGAACTTAAAACAACCACTTCTTATAATTGAAAATGATAGGCTTATGGGGATTGTTTTGCACCTTAAACTATTCTTATTGTTAGGAAACTTTATCAAAATCGCTAAAATGGGCGAGCGCAATGCCTGTTGCTGTAGAAACATTGAGACTGTCAAAGCCGGGAGCCATAGGAATCCGTAAGGTTTCTGATTTTTGTAGGATATAGGTTGGTAAGCCATCACCTTCTGTTCCTAAAATGAGTGCTATCCTTTTAGGTGTTTTTGCTTGCTTGAGAGTGCATGGGGCAGAGGGAGAAAGTGCATAAGTATGAAAATCTGCTTCATGGAGCGTTTCTAGAATATTACTAATATTAGCACCTTGCGTATAGGGTACCTTTAGAGCTGCGCCAGCAGAAACTCTGATTGATTTGCGGTAAAGAGGATCGCATGAGGTTTTGTCAACGATAATACCATTGCTGGCAAAAGCGGCAGCGTTGCGAAAAATAGCGCCCATATTATCATGGTTAGAAATACCGCATAAAATGAGAATTAAAGCCTCTTCTGGTAAATCTTGTAAAAATTGTTGTAAGGATGGTAACGTTTTGCGTTTACCGATACCCAGTATACCACGATGAACATGGAATCCCACAATATTATCCATGACTTTTTGCGGTACGCAGTAAATGGGACATATTGGCTGTGTGTTCTCTAAAAGGGGCATGAGGCTAGGAAGACGTTCTGTCACTATGAGCAATGAGAGAGAAACAAATTCTTTCGAATGGAGCAATGCCGATAATATGACTTTGCCTTCAGCAATAAACTTATGTTGCCGTCCTACAAGATCTTTTTCACGAATGTTATGATAATCTCCAAGACGTATATCATCAGTTTCGTAGATTGGTATAATATTCAAACGCATACAGGGGTTTTTAGTGCTCTTTTTTCTCAATTACTAGATGTTAAATATTCGCTTTATTTTGATAAAAGAGGAGAAAAATTTATTTTTTTAAAACCTATGGTAGAATTTATGTTGACACAACACAACTATAGGTATAATATGAGAATACCAAATGCAGAACAATGTAGTTTGTTTTTGTATTGGTTGTAGGGTTTTAGGTCCCCGCTATTTCCTAAGCTCTGCATACCCTTAATTTTAAGGGAAAAGAATCTGGGTCCCCAATGCCCAGATTCTTTTTTTTTGAGGGATCATTGTGTTTTTTCTTTGTTTGTGAAGATGATTGTTGTTTTAGCGGCCCTATTTTTTGATACAGTTACGATGTAAGGGGGGGAAAAATGGTCAGTGATTTTTTGAGCTGTCTGTGATTATGCTGATAGAGTGATTGGTTTAAGACTCACAAAAATTAAATCATCGCACGGAAATAGGATGCTTTTTAGAAAAAACAACAGGTGTTTTTTCAATCATAGGAACGTAACAGAATTACACTATTCAAAAAAAATTTGATAATCAGGAATATACCTTTGATTCCTCTTAAAGATTTCTTTTGCTTGTTTAAGCGATATGTGCATTCCTTTATTTGTCATATTCTATCCTATCGCCGGACAGTTGTTGCAATAACAATAGTGGGGTGTTTTCGTTGTTTCTATCTTGTGAAGCTTGTGTGATATTGAAGAAATATTGGCGATACGTCAAAAATATCATAGAGTCTATGAATGAGAGTGTTATTCCTTATTGGGTGAAGATGAGGGTGTAGATGTGGCTGTAAAAATCAATATACAAAGCTTAACGTTATATTCTATTTTCGTCGCGTGTGTTGTTTTTGCTTTAAAATATTGGGCATATTATATCACTGATTCGGTTGCACTTTATTCTGATGCATTGGAATCGATCGTCAATATACTTGCTGCATTGGCAGCATGGTGGGCTGTAAAAGTCAGTATGAAACCGGCGGATCATGATCATCCTTTTGGACATCATAAAGTGGAATATTTTTCTGCGATTCTTGAAGGAATCCTGATCATTATTGCGGCAATTATTATTTTAAGAGAAGCATGGATGGCTCTTTCGACTGTTAAAGTGTTGCAAACGCCGGGGATATGGATCGTTATGCATCTTGGTGCCAGTCTCATAAATTCCCTCTGGGGTTTTGTGCTGATCCGGCAGGGAAAAATACACCGTTCACCAGCTCTTAAAGCTGATGGGGTGCATTTCATAACCGATGTTTTTACTTCTCTTGCCATTTTAGTTGGTTTGATTGCTGGATTTATGGGTGGATGGAGCATCTTGGATCCGATCTTAGCAATTATCGTTGCCCTTAATATTCTTTTGCAGGGTTGGAAGGTGATTAGCAGCGCCGTTCAAGGGCTAATGGATGTTGGAGTTGAGTTGAATGAAACGATGCGGATTCGTGAGCTTATTTCTGCAAATGCACAGGGTGCACTTGAAGTTCATGATTTGCTTACGCGTGTTGCTGGTAGAGTCACTTTTATAGAGTTTCATTTGGTTGTACCTGCAGCAATGTCGGTAGGAGAAGCACATCAGATTTGCGATAAAATTGAAGATGTTCTGCATAAAGAATTTGATAATGTGCGCATTTCTATTCATGTTGAGCCTGAAGATGAGGCGAAGTTACCTCTAGGGACAACGGTCGTTCCTTTTATATAAAATTTTTCTCAATGATCTGTAGCACCGTAAAATATTCTGTTTCAGGAAAGAGAATAAGGGGCCGTCATATTAAAAATCACGGTTTTCTGTATCTTCTTTTTGTTTTCTTTTGTGTCAGCTAAGCACAGAGAAAAAGGAAAGGTAAAAGGAAGATTTAAAGCGAGTTGTCCATAGGGCTTGTCAAATAAATTACTAAATTCCATAAGTGATGAAGAATATCTAAGGGAAATGAATTTGTTATCAGTTTTGTGGTTAAGAATCTTTTTCTTTTATAATCAAGGGGAACCCAAGTTACTTTTTAAAGGGATATGAAGTTAAAGAGATTTTCGTTCTTTGCTTATTTTTGCAGCTTTTTGGTTGCGTTGACTGCGTGTTTAAAGATTAATTGTTTCAGTGCAGGCTATTTCATTGTTTTGATTGATAAGATTATAACGGTGCAATTGGCAATGCCATTGATTGTGAGAGCTTTCAATGGCAAATAAGTTGAAGCCTGCGGGTGGTTTTTTATCCCCAAAAGCTTGCGATGCAGAAGCAACACCAACAATAGGAATTGTTCCCATTGGTCCTGTGAGAGTATGCAAGGTAGGGAGATGGGTGTGGCCATGAAGAACGAGTTCGCAACCGTGGTGTTTGATAACCTCTAGAAAACGATTGATGCCCCATAATTTTTTATGCCAAGAAGTTGCATGATGAAAGGGAGGATGATGTATCAGGACAACACGAAAAAGATTGCGTGTTGCAGCTTCATTTAAAAGTTTCGATAAAGCTTGCGCTTGCCTTTTGCCAAAATAACCAGAAGCTTGAAAAGGTGGTGTAGCAATCGCTGAGGAAGTTCCTATAATGGCGATGTTCTTGCGAATGCGCATATAAGGAAAGGAAAGGGTAGGATTTTGAGGAAGATCACCTGTAATCCAAGGTTGAAAGAGAGTACAAGCTTTTTTGAATGCTCCACGGACATAAGCATCATGATTGCCAAATGTTAAAGAAATATCTTGAGGGTGTCCTTGGTTAAGCAACCAGTTGCGTGCTTGTTCAAATTCTTTATCGAGAGCAAGATTCACCAGATCACCAGAGATGATAAGATGATCAGGATTTGTTTTTTTTAAGGCTTCCATTAAAGTTTCTAAAACATTGGATGCCATTTTGTGTTTTCGTTTTTTTTGCCAATTAAGATAGCCCGTAAGACGCTTTCCACAAAGTTCAAAAAGGGAAGGTTGTGGGAGGGGGGAAAGATGCACATCCGATATATGAGCAAGATAAAACATGGGCTGTTAGCATAGCGTTGAAAACGATTTAAGCAATAAATAAAAAAGAGTATAGGACAAGTTCATGCACTTTTTTAAGGCAAGAGAGAATTATAAAATCAAAAAAATAATTTTCAGAAAATGTGAGAGAAACCTTTTATAAGCCCATAGGTTATTGTTTTTTATTAATAATGAAGCAGATATGCTTTGCTCTGTTATTATTTGTTTCATCGGTATAAATCTTTTGTAGGATGCGCAGCATTGTAAAATTGTCGTATAATCTTTAAGTTTTTTAACGGCTTTCACGATACCACATGCTGTTCAACAGTAAAAGACAAGCAAGCAGTGCAAAGAGACCAGAAAAGATCGAAAAATAAAAACTATTGATTAAACGGGTCTCTGTTGCTTCTTTTAAAACAATTGAAGGGGCACGAGAAGATGGCAAGTTCTTTTGCGATTGAATCAGTTTAAATGGAGGAAGATGAATCCCTTGTTTTTCTGTGTCGTATAAACGGACAATGTGACCCCCAGTGTGTTTACTAATGGGAGCTAGTTTTTCTTTCGTTGAAATTAAGTCAAACAGTTCGAGAGTATCAAGCATCCCTACAGAGGAAAATGCTGTTAAATCACCATTTTTGATAGTAAAAATTCCTGTTTCATTGGTATTAAGAGTTGCTGTAAAAACACCTTCGCGCTCTTTTGTAAGGGTGATATTTTCTTCTTTTCCAGAAGGAAAAGTTATTTTTGCTGGTTCTGGATGATCTTTGAGTGTTTGGCGACGAATTGTTAAGTGATGATGGTTGCTGGTAGCACTTAACTTTTCTTCTTCAAGTTCTGGCTCTTTCATAAGCCAATGAGCAATTCGACGATAAAGAGCGGCATAGGGACCTCCACCTTCGAAACCTCTTGCCCAAAGCCAGCTTTCGTCGGAAAGAAGCATACCTACACGTCCTTTGCCAACATGGGAAAGAAGTAAAAGGGGTTGTTCATTAGCACCTTTCATGAGGGCCGTGCCTTTATATGTATTTTGAATAGCAATTTGTCGTAGCCATCTTCCCCATTGAGAGGTTGGAGAGGCAGATGTTGCAAGATTTCTTGTTACAGGATGACGTTCACCTTGTTTGGTTAATGTAGGGCGAAAAGGTTGTTGAAGGATAACACCAGTGGGTAATGCGGGGAGGACGCTGATTAAAGGTGTTTTTGCAAGCGAATTTTCTTTGGTAAATTCGGGTCCTGTTACTATCAGCAACGCACCGCCTTTTTGCACATACTGAGCGATATAATCATAATAGACTAATGGTAGAACAGAAGAATGTTGATAGCCATCAAGAATGACGAGATCAAAATTATCAATCTCTTCAACAAACAGCTTTCTTGTGGGGAAGACAACAAGGGATAATTGGCTTGATGGTGTATTATCTGCTTTGTTGGGGGGGCGCAAAATAGTAAAATGAACAAGATCTATATTAGAATCACCTTTGAGAAGATCACGCCATGTCCGTTCACCATTGTAAGGTGCACCTGAAATAAGAAGGACACGTAAATTTTCTCTAATACCTTCAATAACAGCTATAGCACGGTTATTTTCAAAGCTTAATTCGCCTTTGTGCGTATTGGTGGAAACTTGAATAATATTTTTTTCAGCATGAGGAAGGGTGATTTCAGTTTGAAAAATCATCCCTGGGGTTACAGAATAATGACCAACTCCTTGTCCGTTGACGCTTACAGTAATCTTTGCTTGCTTTGGTAGAGATTCTTGGCTGTGTCCTTGATCTTCTACCAAGATAGAAAGCATCTGTGGTTTGTTAATAAGAGCAAAACGAGGGGGAGAAATAATTTTGATTTGGCGGTCAAATTCATCTGATCTTCCTGTTATAAGAGCATTGATCGGTGCTTTTTGATGAAGCTCTGCCATGGAAGGGATGTCATGCACTTGTCCATCGGTGATAAAAATTGTCCCCGCATAACGAGAGGGGGGGATATCAGATGTCGCTTGTGTTAAAGCATGAAATAAATTTGTTGAGGGTGCATATTGATTATCCGCAAGTTTTCCAGCTTCAATAAAGCGTGGTTCAAATTGTGGATAATGCGCCAATGCATTGATTAATTGTACACGCGCTTCGTCACTATCCTTGGTACGTGTCCCAAATGTTTGGCTTTTGCTGCGATCAATGACAATTCCTACCGTACTTTTAAGAGGTTCACGCTGTTCTTTTATAATCATTGGATTAAGCAAAGCAAGGATGAGTGATGCCAATGCCATGAGGCGTAAGAAAGATCCTTTCCGCTGGGTAACAAGGCCAATAATGACAAAAAAAGCAGATATTCCTCCTAAGAAGAAAATCCAAGAGAGAGGCAAGAAAGGCTGAAAAGTAAAGGATGGTATCATTGCCTTCTTTCTCGTTTAAAGCGTTCTAAAAGTGCTGGAACATGAACTTGGTCAGCTTTATAGTTTCCTGTAAGTACATAGATAACTATATTTAATCCTGCGCGAAATGCCCAGAGTCGTTGCATCGGATCATTGGGAATAAGGGGGTATTTCCACATGCCTTTTTCATCTAGCGCCCAAGCACCAGCAAAGTTATTTCCAGTAATCAGGAGAGAACTTACATTATCACCGAAGAGAGGAGAATTTTTTTCTTTTTTATTGGTTGATGATGATTCAACCCACAAAGGTGATCCACGGTAGAGACCGGGAAAATCGGGCATGATATAAAAAGAACGCGCAATCACGTGATCCGTTGAAGCGGGTTCAATAGCTGGGATGTTTAAGTCTTTTAAGATGGTCCGTAATCTTTGTGTGGTAGGGGTGGTTTCTTCTTCAAGATTAAGGTTGGTATTTATCTGATCACGCGTGTCAAAGAGAATTGTGCCTCCGTGTTGCATAAAGCTATTTATTTTTTCAAGGCTCCTTGGTGTTGGTAAAGGACTGTTAGCGTCAATGGGCCAGTAAATCAGTGGATAGAAGGCGAGTTCATCTTTATCAAGATCAAGAGCGACCACGGAACTTGGTGAGAGCATTGTCCGTTCTGCGATAAATCGGCTGAGTGCTTCGAGGCCACTCTTACTGGTTGTATCAATTTCGGGGTTATGCGTTACAACGTAAGCAAGATGTGTTGCGCCCGCTGCTTGTATTATCGTTTCATTGTTATTTTCTGTTCCTTGTGCATGAACTCTTGAACTATAGAGAAAAAAAGCAATGAGACTTATTGTTAGGGATAAAAAAAGAAGAATATTGCGCCGTCGGTTCAGAGAAAAAGCGCTTCCCCTCCATAAAATTAGAAAAGTGTCAAAGGTGAATAATAGGACTGCTAATCCTAACAGTGGACCAATAAGGTGTTTTTCTTTTGTATCGTAAGATAAAGGGATTCCTTTTAAGGAGGATGGCAATGATGATTGTTTTATCAAATGTGATGAAGGCTTTAAGAGATTGAGTGCATAAAAGTTATTTTTTACACCGTAGAGCCCAGGTGGAGTAAGAGAAGAGGGTTGGGGTGGATTTTGGCTATCTAGAATCAGTGAAACAACAGAAGAGGGGGGCATTTGTAATTGTCCATCAGCGGTCATTGTTCGCCAAGGCTTTTGGATGGTTGTTTCTTCTTTTATATGCGTTGGGTTGGTGTTTTCATAGGTACTCAATGTGATCAATTTTTGCAACATTTGCGCAAAAAAACCAGAAAGAGGAAGATTTGACCATGTGGGGTCTGGAGCAATGTGAATAAAAATGAGTGTTCCTTTGCCACTTTCAGCCGCTGTAATAAGGGGGGTTCCATCAGAAAGACTAAGCCATGTTTTTTCAAAAAGATCTGGGCTTGGTTCTGCTAGAATTTGTCGTGAGATAATGACATCTTCTGGAAAAGGAAGATCAAAAAATAAGCTGTTTTTTGTAAAGGGCGCAAGTTTTTGTGGTTTCGTCCAAGACATAATACTACCAAGGGAACGTTTACCAGGACGAAGCGGTACCGGAAGGAGACGATCGTAGTGTTCTGCGGTACTCAGGTTTTCTCCTGCAAAGCGGATGAGTGTTCCTCCTTTATTGACAAAGTCAGATAGTTTTTTTTCAGCTTCTTGTGACATGTTTACGATGTCACCTATAATGAAAACAGAAGGATTTTGTTTGAGTAAGTGATCAAGATCAGAGGAAAGCTCTCTTCCATCGGCTGTTATAAGCTGTGTATGGTCTTGTAGTGCTTTGATGATATAGTAAAATGGAGAGAGCAGAGGTTGTACCATTTCATGCGTATTGGGTGAGAGAAGAGCAACACGGCTTATTCTATTATGGCTGCCTACTAGGAAGGTCGCAGCAGCGTGGGTTTGGTTGTTAAGTTTTATCCAAGCAATATCATTGCGGAGTTCAAGTGGTACATTAAAAGGAACAAATGCTGTTGTTTTCCCCTCAAGAAAATTTGCCGTAAAGCGATTGAGAAGTTGATTGTTTGCATCGTAAAGGTTTAATGTGATGGGAGTTTCGCCATGTGTTGTTGAACGGATAACACGCACGACCATATTGCCATTATTCTTTTCTATGGCTGTTATGCCGGTTAAATCGGAAATATCAGATAAGCACCATAGGAATGTTTTGGGTTTTAATTGTTCAATAAGAGTGAAAGTTTGATCATCCTCATCTGTTTGTAAGCCATCACTTAAGTAAGCAATATCAAGAGATTCCCCTTTGGTCATTTCAATAAGCTTTTTTAGGGCATGCATACGATTGACAGCCCATGGGCGGGGATGCAAATGCATTAAATGTTGTTTTATAACTTCCGCAGGAAGGGGTCCCATATTGACGGTATCATTTTCAGCTGTTGCAAGAAGATAGATATTTTTTTGCTGTTTTTCTGCTTGTGCAAGGAGGGTTTCAGCAAGAGAAATCCGTTTTTTCCAGTCTTTTATAGATGCCCATCCATTGTCGATAATGAGTGCAAGGGGTTGTGAGCCAGAAAGGATAATTGGTTTTGGATTCCAAATAGGGCGCGCGAAAGCGATAATAATTGATGCTGCTATGGTTAAGCGTAATAATAGCAACCACCAAGGTGTGTGGTTTGCGGTTTCCTGTTGATGCGTTGGTTTTGGAAGAAAACGCAAAGGAGGAAAGAGTTCTTTATGCGGAGAGGGAGGGGTTATGCGCAATAACCACCAAATGATTGGTAGAGATAAAAGTCCTAGTAAAAGCAGGGAAGCAGCAAAACTCAAGACAGCCTCCTAGAGTGAGAGGGAGAGTGCCCTATTTTGTTTGCAAGATGCAAAATGGTTTCTGTGAAAGATTGGGTTGTTGTACTCACGTGATAGGTCCATCCTTGGCGTGAGCAAAAGTTTTTTAATTCTTGTCGCCTTGCTTGGTAGAGTTGACAATAGTTTTCACGAAGATTTTCTGCTTTTCCAAAAAGATGCTTTTCTTTTGTTTCGGGATCAAAAAATTCTGTATGACCTTTGTAGGGAAAGGATTCTTCTGCGGGATCCGCAATTTCAATGAGATGAGCAGTGATCTGTTTTGTCGATAAAAGGGTTAAATCTTGAATGATTTTTTCAGGATGATCGAGAAAATCGCTTATTATGATGGCCTGTGAAAAACGCGTAATGGTCGAAAAATTTGGAAATGGATTTTCACTTTGATGGTTTGCCAAAGCTAGCGCTATGCGTTCGATACCATTGGTTGCCATTGTGGGGGGCATTAAAGTCGGGATAGCAATATGTTCGCCGCTGTGTGCAAGAAGTGATGCCAAGATTAGGGTAAGAATAAGTGCATAATCACCCTTAGAGATTTTAGAAAAACGTGAACAGTAATGCATCGATGGACTTTGATCAGGCCAAAGCCAAACTGTTTGTGTCACTTGCCATTCGTGTTCCCGTAGGTAGGTGTGTTCATCACGTGCGGAACGGCGCCAGTCAATGTGGGTGATGGATTCTCCCTCAATATAGGGACGAAATTGCCAAAAATTTTCCCCGCTCCCTCGTTTACGTTGTCCATGCCATCCAGTCATTACTGTATTGGCAATCTTACGTGCTTGTAAAAGAAGAAGGGGCATTTTCGCGGAATCTTCATGTAGCTTGGCAGTCAATGACAGTGGAGGCTTTGGAGAAACTTTTTTGCCAATCGCCATTTAGAGAACATCTTTCATGAGATTATTGAGAATATCTTTTACAGTTATATTTTCAGCATGTGCAGAAAAATTGAGGGCCATACGATGTTGTAAGACAGGATAAGCCAATGCTTCAACATCATCAAGGGAGGGAGCTAAACGTCCATAATAAAGGGCGCGGGCGCGGACACAAAGTGAAAGCGCTTGTGATGCACGTGGACCAGGTCCCCAAGCAACATAAGTTTTTGCAAGCGTGTTGTCTTGAGAAGGGCGGGCTAAACGAACAATTTTTAAAATGGCTTCTATAACATTTTCCGAGAGAGGCATTTTACGAACAAGTTCTTGAATTTTCTGTAGTTTTTTTGTTGATAAAATCGGTTTTGCCTTTTGTTTTTTTTCTCTTGTTGTTTCTAAAATGATCCGCCGTTCTGTCGTTAGATCAGGATAGTCAATATCAATTTGCATCAAAAAGCGATCTAGTTGTGCTTCAGGAAGGGGGTAAGTTCCTTCCTGTTCAAGAGGATTTTGGGTTGCAAGAACATGAAAAGGTTGTGGTAAATCGTAACGAGTACCAGCAACAGTGATATGATATTCTTGCATGGCTTGTAGGAGAGCTGATTGCGTTCGAGGAGAAGCACGATTGATTTCATCTGCCATGAGAAGTTGCGTAAAAATAGGGCCTTGAACGTAGCGGAAAGAGCGCTTGCCGCTTTTATCTGAATCCATAATTTCAGAACCGATAATGTCCGACGGCATTAAATCGGGGGTAAATTGAATGCGTTTTTCATCAAGTCCCAAGACTGTTCCCAAAGTTTCAACAAGACGTGTTTTAGCAAGTCCTGGAGCACCGACAAGAAGGGCATGTCCACCAGAAAAAATAGCTATCAAAGCATATTCAATCACATGATTTTGCCCAAAAATAACTTTGTCAATTTCTTGTTGTAGGACATTCAACTCTTTGTGTGTTGCATCAATATCATCAATGATCCCTTGGGCTTCATCATTAATATTAGCTTTTTTAAGAGAATTGGATGATGTATCGCGTTGACTCATATTTCTTCCTTAAGGCGTTTGTCGCAAAATCGATAATTTTCTCTGTATGATAATGAATATTTTATGATTTGTAGCAGAAAATGAAAAGAAAAGAAGTGTAATATGTTGTTTTTTAATATTTGCATACACAGAGTCCTCAATTTGAAACAAGAGTGTTATGTAAGGAGAAGTCTTGGAAAGTGTGTTCTCGTAAGACTATCTGTTTAAGGCAATGAGGGCAAATTTTGAAAGGTTAGCGGATTGAGTATAAGACAAAATTTCAAACACGTTACATGGTTGCAGCAGAGTGATATTCAAACACTTCTTCACGTTCTGTCTATGGGGGGGGAAGACGCGCGTATTGTGGGGGGGGCCGTGCGTAATCAGCTGTTAGGGCAGCCTATTAGTGATATTGATATTGCTACAACTTGTTTGCCGCAACAGGTTATCATGCGTGCGGAAGAAGCAGGATTTAAAGCTATTCCTACAGGACTTGCATTTGGTACAGTGACTGTGGTTTCTCCGTCATGTTCTTATGAGATAACAACGCTTCGCTCTGATCTTGAAACGGATGGTCGTCATGCAAAAGTAGCATTTGGTCGTGATTGGAAAAAAGATGCTGAACGGCGAGATTTTACAATGAATGCGCTTTATTGTGATGCCGATGGAAACCTTTATGATGATGTTGGAGGCTTGAGAGATATTGCCAGCCGGACAGTACGTTTTATCGGCATTGCAGAAAATCGTATCCGTGAAGATTATTTGCGTATTTTGCGGTTTTTTCGTTTTTTTGCTTGGTATGGAGCAGGACGTCCTGATGTGCAGGGATTAAAAGCATGTGTTTGCTTAAAAGATGGTCTGCAAAAACTGTCTTCTGAGCGTATTTGGGGAGAAATGAAAAAACTTCTTGCTGCTTCAGATCCAACACGTGCTCTTTTATGGATGCGTCAAAGTGGAGTTTTGACACGCGTTTTTCCTGAAACAGAAAAATGGGGCATTGATGCAATCCACGCATTGGTGAAAACAGAACAGACTTTGGGTTGGAAAAGTGATCCATTGTTACGGCTGGAGTGTCTTCTTCCTCCTGATCCTATACGTCTTCATGAAATGGCACAGCGTTTGCGGCTCTCTAATAAGGAAGCAACGCGATTAAAGGAATGGGCAGAGCTAAAAATGATTAGCCAAAACTGTTCAGATGATTTTGTGCAAAAACTGATTTATTTTCATGGTCGTCAGCCGGTTTTAGATCAATTGTCCCTGTGCGTAGCAGCAGCACATGTTGCCATCCTACAAAAAGATGAGGCTTCGCAGAAAGCAGAAAGTTATATGAGGCTTTATCAGCTTGCTCAAAAATGGCAAATTCCTACTTTTCCTGTTAATGGTAAGGATTTGATGAAGAAAGGTTTGTCTAAAGGGATTTTGTTAGGAGAAAAGCTCAAAGAGGTAGAAAAGATATGGATTGAAAGTGGATTTTCAATGGATCGTGAAGCATTATTAGAAAGAATTAATTTATAATACAGAATGTTACAAAGAAGTTTTATTGCTTTCATAGGAGAGTTTTTTTATAGCCTTTTGACTACTGATAGTGGCAATGGTGCGATGAAGGATTAAAAGCTCTCTTAAAAAAACTGTTTCTCATGTGTAGAGCTTTGCATTTTATCAAGATATTAAATTTCTTAATGGGATTTTTTGTCTTTTTTATAAAGTTTCTCTTTTTTCCTGATAACCAATTTGACGAAGCGCTTCTCCTGTTGTTATGGCTACGCTCATTGCGAGATTTAGGGAACGCGCATGAGATTGCATGGGAATTTTTAATGCATAATTAACAGCTTCATGAACATAATCAGGAACGCCTGCCGATTCACGACCAAAAAGTAAAACATCATCTTTCTGATAGCATATTTGCGTATAACATGTTTGTGCTTTTGTGCTCAAAAGCAAAAGACGACGGTTAAAGTGTTTCATGGCACGTATGAAGTGGAGCCAATCAATGTGTCGCTCTAGCGAAGCATATTCGAGATAATCCAATCCTGCACGCTTAAGATTGCGATCTGACAGATTAAAGCCTGTTGGTTCAATAATATGGACATGTAAACCGAAACAGGCACTAAGACGCAAAATCGTTCCAGTATTCCCAGCAATATCAGGTTGAAAAAGAGCAATATGAAGTGTCATATGCTCTATAGTATGTTTTTTTCTCCGTATTTGTAAAGAAGCTCTTTTGCTTATCCAAAAAATCTCATTGAGATACATAGAATTTTTGCATTTTACTACCATTAATTCTGTATTTTAGAAAGGAGCTACACTCTCGAGTTTATTATGGATATATACAGCATGGAATTAGGGAAAAAGGATATTACCTGATGCTTTTTAATACGGATGTGAATTATTATAAGAACATGTTTGATTCAAAGGGTGCTCCTTTATTCGCGAAGTTTTATTGTCTATGATAGAGGCGTATCGGTGTGAGCGCCTTATTGGTAATAACAATAGCATGTGAGAGTATGGTAGTTAAAAAATGGAAATTTATCATTTTTTATCCGTATGAATACAGTCAAAACTCTATGACTTCGATGAAGTTATAAAAAAATTGAATGCACAATTTAAGTCTTTTTTATAGAGGTTGGTTATTAAAAAACTTCTTTATAAATCTTTTTTTCTCAATAAAGGCTTCAGTATTTAGTGAATTGTTGGTTGGAATATTACTTTAATTTAAAAAATTCTTAGTCTTCATGATAAGTGTTATAGCAAGAGCAGAGAATATCTCTGGAGAGACAGCTTTATAGTTAAGGGTCTTGAGAGTGAATGGGTAAGGATAGCACTTTTTCCTAGAATAGGGACCAAGAGTTTTTTGGAAAATAAAATAAATTCCATAGATGATCAAAAGTTTTTTTGAAGTATTTTTATGGTTTAGGAAACTAAATAATCAGAGATTGTACAATGGGGGAGGGTATGATACAAGAGTTTTTTGGGCCATAGACACCTTGTAGTTAAGGTCATGAGTGAGCAAACAAGGCGCGATTTTCTATTTTTGCTAACAGCCGTTACAGGGGCTGTAGGGGTTGGTGCTGTTGCTTGGCCTTTTATTCGTCAATTGCGCCCAGATGAGGCTGTTTTGGCATCTTCCTCTGTGGAAGTGGATCTTTCCGGAATTGAAGAAGGCATGTCGGTGACAGTTAAGTGGCGTGGGCAGCCTGTCGTTATTCGTAACCGCACCACAAAAGAAATCGCTGAAGCTCGTGCTACCAAACTCAATCTTCTTAGAGATCGTCAGGCACGCAATCCTAATCTTGAAGGTGAAAAAGATGCAACAGATTTTGCCCGTTCGGCTGGTGAGGGGCGTGAAAATTGGCTTATTATCATTAATCTTTGTACGCATCTTGGTTGTATAACACTTGGACAATCAGGTAAATTTGGGGGGTGGTTGTGTCCATGTCATGGATCTGTTTATGATACAGCTGGAAGAGTCCGTTCAGGACCCGCTAACTATAATTTAGCTATACCACCTTATCGTTTTCTTTCTGATACCTTGCTGAAAATAGGGTGAAGTGATGTCAAAATTTCCTCCTTATATGCCTCGAAGTGCTCTTGCCCGATGGTTTGATAAGCGTTTGCCTCTTGCCCGTTTTTTTTATAATGCATTTATTATTTTTCCTGTTCCACGTAATCTTAATTACTTTTATACATTTGGCGGTATTTTGACCGTTATGCTTTTATCACAGCTTTTGACAGGCATTGTTTTGGCATTGCATTATGTGCCAGATGTTCATTTGGCTTTTGAAACTGGTGAACGATTTAGACGTGAGGGACAGTTTGGTTGGCTTTTTCGTCCATGGCATTGTGTAGGATCTTCCTTCTTTTTTATTGCTGTTTATATTCATTTAGCGCGCGGACTTTATTATGGTTCTTATAAAAATATGCGAGAAGTGGTGTGGGTTACAGGGGTTTTTATCTATATAATTATGATGGCAATAGCATTTTTGGGTTATGTGCTTGTTTGGGGAATGATGTCTTTTTCAGCAGCTTCAGTGGTGGCAGGTCTTTTAAAAGCTATCCCTTTGGTGGGAACGTGGTTACATGAGACACTTCTTGGTGGTTATAGCGTAGGACAACCGACCTTGAATCGTTTTTATGTTTTTCATTATGTTTTGTCATTTGTTTTACTTGTTTTGGTGGGGCTTCATATTTGGGCACTTCACCAAGTCGGACAGGGGAATCCAACCGGCCTTGCAATACAATCAGAGAAGGAAATTGTTCCTTTTTCGCCCTATGCGCTTCTCAAGGATATCTTTGCTCTTCTTGTTTTTTTGATCTTTTTTTCTTGGTTTTTATTTTATATGCCTGATTATATGGGGCAGGCTGAAAATTATAGCATAGCTAATCCTTTAAAAGCTCCTCTTCGTGTTGTACCAGAGTGGTATTTTTTGCCTTTTTACGCAATGCTGCGTGCTATAACTTTTAATATTGGTGTTCTTCCATCAACTTTTGTGGGCGTTATTCTCTTAGCTGGTTCGATTTTTGTTTTGATTCTTGTTCCATGGTTAGATCGCTCTAAAATATGCTCCGCAAGATATAGGCCTGTTTATAAGATTTTCTTTTGGACTTTTATTATTGATGTTCTTTTTCTTGGGTGGTTGGGGTCAAGAGAAATAAGTGAGAGCACTCTTTTATGGACGCAAGTGGCTACAGCCTATTATTTTATATTCTTTTTGATTGTTTTGCCGGTTTTACCGACTTTTGAAAAGGGGCTCTCTGTTCCTTCTTCAATTACTGAAGATATGAAACAGAAAAAAAAGAAACTATGGTGAAGGCTTTTATTGGATTGATCGTTATAGCGGTCATTAGCTTTTCTTTTCAGAGTGTTGCGGGTAATGTCTCTGATAAAGAGGAAGAGTTTGTTGCTTTTCCATTACGGGCTCCTAAGAAACAAGAATGGAGTTTTTCAGGACCCTTCGGGGTTTATGATAAGGCGCAATTGCGGCGTGGTTTAAAGGTTTATAAACAGATTTGTTCCAGTTGCCATGGTCTAAAATATGTAGCTTTTCATGATTTAAAGGCGTTAGGCTATGATGAAGAACAGATTAAGAATTTTGCCAAGCAATATGAAGTAAGAGATGGCCCTAATCGGGAAGGAAAATTTTTTAAACGTGTGGGTGTTACAACAGACACTTTCCCTTCTCCCTTTGCTAATGAAGAAGAAGCAAGATTTATTCTTAATGGTGCTTATCCTCCAGATCTCTCGTTGATGGCACGGGCCCGTGCCATATCTTTGCCATTTCCTGCTGTTATTTCTGATGTGTTAACGCATTATAATACGGCGGGTCCAGATTATATTACAGCTCTTTTAACGGGATATCAGAAGGCACCAGAAAGTATAAAAATAGCTGATGGGTATTGGTATAACCCTTATTTTATTGCAAGTGATACTTTAACGATGGCGCCTCCATTGCATGATGGTCTTGTTTCCTATGAGGATGGGGCAGAAGAAACAGTTGAACAATATGCGCGCGATGTTTCTGCTTTTTTGATGTGGGCGGCAGATCCTCACATGGAAATTCGTAAAAAAACTGGTTTTCGTGTTATCTTATTTTTAATCATTTTGGGAGGACTTGTTTATATTTTAAAAGTCCGTGTCTGGCATGGTTTAGAAGAAAAATTGGAAGAGGAAGATGAGAGACTGAAAAGGAGAGAAGGATAAGGTGCTGGTCTTTAAGGAGTATGGAACAAATCTGAATATGATGCATTGAGTTTTGTAAATTAAAAGAAAAGTAAAAACGGAGATGTTAAAATGAAGAAAATTGCATATACTACTCTTATATCAGTTTTGATGGCTTCTAGTCCTTATGCTCAGCCTCTCACAATTCCTCAACCTGAAATGATTTCTTCGACAGGGACTATACAGGTGGGTTCGGATATGTCTGCGCGTTATGTGACACCTTTAGCAACAGATTTTGTTGCTTCAAGCCTTATTGGTGCAAATGTATACAATATAGACGATGAAAATATTGGTGAAGTAAAAGATATCATTTTGCGTGAAAATAACATTGCGGGGTTTGTTATTGCTGTTGGTGGTTTCCTTGGTATAGGGGAAAGTTATGTGGTTGTTTCTCCAGAAACAATTCAGATGATAAATGATTATGGCAAATGGAAGCTCATTACCAATGCAACAAAGGATTCTTTAAAGCAAGCTCCAGCATTTAAATATGAAGGACGTTGGGCACGTTAATTTCGTGTTTTCATTTTCCATAAAGAGAGCAGTGTTATTATATCATGTGATGTCACTGCTTTTTTGTGCGAATTCTTCACGACAAAACCTTAAGATAAAGGGGATTTTAAGTATTATGTTTAAAGAGGATAATGTCACCGTCTTGCACAATGTATTCTTTTCCTTCATCGCGGGCTTTGCCTGCTTCTTTTGCACCGTTTTCTCCACTGAAAGCGATATAATCTTCGTAGCTGATCGTTTGAGCACGAATAAAGCCACGTTCAAAATCTGAATGAATAACACCAGCAGCTTGGGGGGCCTTCGTGCCACGCGTAATTGTCCATGCTCGTGTTTCCTTAGGTCCACAGGTAAAGTAAGTAATGAGATCAAGCAAAGAGTAACCAGTGCGTATAAGGCGATTTAAACTTGGTTCAAAGAGTTCTAAGGCATTAAGATATTCTGAAGCTTCTGCATCATTGAGTTGGGTGATTTCTGCTTCTATCGAAGCAGAAATGATAATGCTTTGAGCATTTTGTTCTGTTGCCATTTTTTCAACGGTTTTTGTAAAATTATTTCCGTGAGCGGCGTCATTTTCGCTCACATTGCACACATAAAGTACCGGTTTGGAAGTTAAAAGGTTTAAATTATCAAGGATACGGCGTTCATCGGAAGAGATATCTTTGAGTAATAATCGGACAGGGCTTCCTTTTTGAAGTAAATTTAAGGCTGCTTCCATGACGGGAAGAATTATTAGGGCTTCTTTATCTTTTCCGGCTGCACGTTTACGGATTTGTACGATTCGTCGCTCAAGGCTTTCAAGATCTGCAAGCATGAGCTCTGTTTCAACGGTTGTAGCATCCGAAACAGGATCAATCCGGCCTTCTACATGAGTAATATCGTCATCTTGAAAACAGCGTAAAACGTGAATAATGGCATCGACTTCTCGGATATTGGCTAAAAATTTATTGCCTAAACCTTCACCTTTTGAAGCGCCACGTACGAGTCCAGCAATATCAACAAAACTGATGCGTGTGGGAATGATTTCTTTTGATCCAGCGATCGATGCAATTTTTTCCATTCGTAAATCTGGAACAGCAACCTCACCAGTATTCGGTTCAATTGTACAAAAGGGATAATTGGCAGCTTGCGCTGTCGCTGTTTTTGTTAATGCATTAAAAAGGGTCGATTTACCAACATTAGGTAATCCCACAATACCGCACTTAAAACCCATGAGTAGTCTTCTTTTCTATTGATTGTATGGTTAAAACGAAGTGTCTTTGATATTTTTATAGCATATCTTGAGAAGAGTTATAGTCTCTTGTTGTTGTAGATAAGAAAAAAGTCTATGTTAGAGAATGATTTGTTTTTTCTACATCTTTAAAAGTTCTTTCTCTTAATGATTTAAGAGATTTTCAAATTAACGTTAACAATACGCTAAGTTTTTCATAGTATGCAAGTCTGCATGAAGAATTAATTGGAGAGAATATAAGAGTGTTATCTCGTCGTGCTTTTTTATTTGCAGTACCTTTGGCTTTGGCTGGATGTGCTACGCGTCATTCGGATATGTCAGTTGTTCCATCTCAACAAGTTATGCACATTCCAGCAGAAATGCAGGCTTTGTATGGGCCTGTAACAAATGAACCTTACTTCTTGCCGACTATTGATCTTTCGACAATTGATCCAAAATTTTGGCGCCAAAAAGTGGTGTATTATACATCTTATCCACCGGGAACATTGGTTATAGATACGCAGGAGTGCTTTCTTTATCTTATTGGTGAAAATGGACAAGCTTTGCGTTACGGTATTGGGGTGGGAAAGGAAGGTTTGGCATTTGAAGGAGAAGGGGTTGTACAGCGTAAGCGCCGGTGGCCAAATTGGGCTCCTACGGCGGCAATGATGGCGCGAGAACCAGAACGTTATGGTCATTTGGGACAAGGAATGCCACCAGGACCCGATAATCCATTGGGTGCGCGAGCACTTTATCTTTTCAAAAATGGGCAGGATACACTCTTCCGTATTCATGGTTCACACGAGTCGTGGTCTATTGGTCGTGCTATTTCAAGCGGATGTATTCGTTTGCTTAATCAAGATATTATTGATCTTTATGATCGTGTTCCCGTTGGCGCGCGTGTGGTGGTCTTGCAAAATAGTGAGCGGGCATCTAGAACTTTAAGTCAACAATCAAAAGTGTCTGATCCGCTCCTGTCTACTATTAATCCAGATGGATTCTTTTAATTTTAGGGATGATGATTTTGGTTCGTATTTTTTGATAATTTTCGCTTTGTTGCTCAATGACTTTCCTCTCAAAAAAGAGAACATTCTGTGCAAGAATTGCATAATGTGTGATTTCTTTCGTACCCTAGAAAAGTGAGTGGTTATAGGAGGTTATCACTTTTTATTGCTTGGGCGATTTTGCTCATAAAGAGACATTCGTCACCCTTGATGAGGAGCGTGATGTTTTTTGCAATCGCTTGTAAAAGAGGGGGGAGCCATTCTTGGTCGGATTTTGTAAAATTTCCCAAAACATGTTGATGAACAAGTTCTTTGGAATTGGGGCGTCCAATCCCTAAACGTATACGGTAATAATCAGTACCACAATGGGCATCAATGGATTTTATACCGTTATGTCCGTTATTTCCTCCACCGATTTTTACACGTACTTTCCCTGGTGGTAAGTCTAGCTCGTCATAAATGATAATCAAATTTCTTAAATCTAATTTATAAAATCGCAAGGCTTCACCAATGGCTTGGCCAGAGAGATTCATGAAAGTTTGCGGCTTTATAAGAAGAGTTTTTTCATTATTTATGAGACCATTGGAGATTTCGGCTTGAAATTTTTTCGACCATGGAGAAAAAGAAAAAGCTTGGTAAATGGCATCAATAGCCATAAAACCAATATTATGGCGGTTATTTTGGTATTGTGAACCAGGATTGCCAAGACCAGCAATAAGCCACATGTGCGCCTTCAGTAAAGTATGAGGGGGTTAAAAATTTTAAATAAGGGAAGGCGGGAATCCTCCCGCCTGCTAGAATTTATCAAGCTTTTTCGTTGTTTTCGTCATTCTCTTGTTCAGAAGTTTCATGACTGATATCCATACCAGCAGGAGCTGCGATGGTTGCAATGGTAAAGTCTCGATCTTGAATAACTGGGGTTACCCCTTCTGGTAATTGCACTGCTGAAATATGGATAGAATCACCAATAGAGTAGCTGGCAAGATCAATCTCAATCGCTTCAGGAATAGCATTGGCTGGAGCAGTACATTCAATTTCGTGGCGAACAATATTGAGGACGCCTCCCTTTTTAAGTCCGGGTGCTGTCTCTTCATTGAGGAAGTGGACAGGAATATTGACTTCAACAACTGATTTCGCTGAAATACGTAAGAAATCCACATGTAAGGGAAAGTCGCGCACTGGATCTAATTGATAATCTTTTGGTAACACCAAAATTTTTTGTTTGCCAATGACAAGAGTTGCAGTGGTGGTACGAAAGCCACCAGCGTGAATTTTGTAAAAAATTTCTTTATAGGGAACTGTAATTGCCAAAGGTGGTTGTTTTTCACCATAAATCACAGCAGGAATAAGACCGTTGCGGCGAAGTTCACGGGAGGACCCCTTACCAACCCGCTCGCGTATTTCGGCCTTAAGAGTGTAGCTTTTGCTCATAATTTAAGTCCTTTTATATGATTGGAGATTCATCAAAAACTAACAACAGTTTTTGCATGAATATGAAGATATACGCTGCTAAGCAGCGATTGCTCCATTCTGCGTTGCCTCCAAGGGTGTCTACGCAGAAGGTTGTTCTATAATTCAAACCATTCACAGATGCAAGAGTTGTGGGAAAAATCGATGATTTCTATCGTTGAGAAAAAGGAAATGCTACAAGCATGGTGTAGATGGAGAATAAAGATGAGCCGATATATTCAAAATCAAAGACGGAGATGTTATGAAAGTTGATATCGCCTTGGGTGAAATGACAGAAGGTCGTGCTTTGCGTCAATCGGTGCCTGCATTCGTCGATTTGGAAGAGTTATTGGCAACGCGTCTTCTTGTGCAAGGCAATTCAGGTTCAGGAAAATCACATCTTCTCCGTCGTCTTCTTGAACAAAGTGCTTCATGGGTGCAACATTGTGTGATTGATCCAGAGGGTGACTTTGTAACTTTAGCGGATAAATTTGATCATGTTGTTGTTGAGGCTCAACGTAGCGAATTAGAATTGACACGTATTGCCCATCGAATTCGTCAACATCGGGTTTCGGTGGTGCTTAACCTTGAAGGTCTGGATACTGAGCAACAGATGCGCGCTGTAGGTGCCTTTCTTGGGGCATTATTTGATGTAGAACGTGATTATTGGTATCCTATGCTCGTTGTGGTCGATGAAGCACAGTTGTTTGCTCCAACGGCGGCAGGAGAGGTCTCTGATGAAGCACGGAAGATTTCGCTTAGTGCTATGACCAATCTTATGTGTCGAGGGCGAAAACGTGGTCTTGCCGGTGTTATTGCTACACAGCGTTTGGCTAAACTTGCTAAGAATGTAGCTGCTGAAGCATCAAATTTTTTAATAGGGCGGACTTTTTTAGATATTGATATGGTGCGTGCTGCTGATCTTTTAGGGATGGAGCGTCGTCAGGCGGAAATGTTTAGAGATCTTGAACGGGGGCATTTTATCGCTTTAGGTCCTGCTTTGTCACGACGTCCCTTACCAATTATCATTGGTCCTGTCGAAACATTGGCACGTTCTGCTAGCCCTAAATTAATGCCCCTCCCAACAGAGCGGGCTGATGTAAAAGAACTGGTTTTTACTGCTTCTCCAGAGGAAATTTTAATTCCCTTTAAACAATCACGAGAACCGGTGAGAGAAAAGTCAGTTCATGAGATGCTAGAAGAGGCTATGCATAAGAAACAAGAAGTGTTGGAAGAAGAACCAAGCTTGTTTCCTGAATTGTCTACTGTTGATCGTGATATTCAAACAGAACGTGTTATTCGGGAAATTCTTGATGATCCTGAAGCTTTTTATCGTTCAACAGCTGTGCTCTATCAAGATTTCTTGGTTCGTTGTCGTATTCATGGTCTCTCAGGCGATTTTTTAAATCTTTCACAATTTCGGCGTAAGTTGGCTGTGGCTCAGGCTTGTGTTGATGAAGAAATCGCGGAAAGTGAAGATTGGAAACACATTTTGCATCTATCAGAAAGCTTAGAAGATGATGTTCAGGGGGTTTTTTTAAATGTAGCACAGGCCGCTTTAGGTGGAAAGCCATGCCCATCAGATGTATTTTTAGCACGTCTTTATGGGACTCATTCTTTAAGTCGTGCGCGTCGACTTTTAACCTACTTTGAAGAGCGCGGGCTGGTTGTTGTTCATACACATTTTAACGGTCAACGCGTCATAGCTTTTCCTAATCTTGGTGTAGAAACAGCCCCAGGAGACCCCAAAGGAGAAGCTTAACCGAATAAGCTTGAGACAGATTGTTCTGCTGCTGTTCTAGCAATGGCTTCTCCAATCAAATCAGCTATAGGGAGAACACGAATATTATGTGCTTTTTCAATTGCTTGTGTTGGCATAATTGAATCGGTAATAACCAATTCCTTCATTTCTGAGTTGGTAATGCGTTCAATAGCATTGCCAGAAAGAACACCGTGGGTGATGTAAGCGGTAACACTATTGGCACCATGTGTAAGGAGAGTACTTGCTGCATTGCAGAGCGTTCCACCTGAATCAACAATATCATCGAGCAAAAGACAATCTTTTCCTGATACATCTCCAATGATATTCATAACCTCTGATTCACCAGGACGTTCACGACGTTTATCAACAATAGCCAGCAAACTATTTAAACGCTTGGCGAGCGAACGTGCACGGACGACTCCACCAACATCAGGTGAAACAACAATAACATTTTCAAGAGAATAGTGCATTTTGACATCCCGAGAAATAACCGGAACGGCATAGAGATTGTCTGCCGGAATATCAAAAAAACCTTGGATTTGTCCCGCATGAAGATCTAATGTTAAAACGCGGTGTGCACCTGCTTCAGTAATCAGGTTGGCAACAAGTTTTGCGGAAATGGGAGTACGTGGTCCAGGTTTACGGTCTTGGCGGGCGTAACCAAAATAGGGGATAACAGCGGTGATACGACGGGCCGAAGAACGGCGAAGCGCATCAATCATGATGAGCAATTCCATCAAGTGATCGTTGGCAGGATAGGATGTGGATTGTAAAACAAATACATCTTGTCCGCGTACATTTTCGTGTAATTCTACGAAAATTTCTTGATCGGCAAAGCGTTTCACAGTTGCCTTGCCTAAGGGAATATTTAAATAATTTGTAACATCTTCAGCAAGGCGTGGGTTAGAATTGCCGCAGAAAAGTTTCATAATAGAACCTCTGAGTGATAACGGTAGAGACGGTTTTTAACTTCTTGTTACCAGATTGCAAGGAAACAATTACAACAGCATTACAATTTTATCTATCATTGTTAAAGAGCTATGCGTTTGGTTTTTTCTTTTTCCAGAATTTTTGTTACTGTGAAGCAGAGTTTTTTTGATTATGAGGTAAAGAAAGATCACTTGATTAAGCTTTTTTGCTTTCACGTTATAAAAGAACGATTCCAAATATAGGTAATTTATGTATAAACATTTTTTTGTCATCATAAGAAAATATTGAAAATAATATCAGTTAAAGCATTTACATTCTTTGAGTTAAGAGATCATTTTTTATAAAAATCTATAGGAGAGCTTCTTAATTTATTGAGATACAAAAAATGTTGGGCGATTTTGCTGTTTTCTTTAGACTGAAATAAGCCTTATCTCTTTTCCAGCATAATAGCAGAAATTTGCCGTCCGTAATCAGGTTCGTTGCGGTGTATCGCACGGCGATAGGAGAAAAAACGCTGTTCATCTTGATAGGTACAAAGCTCTACACAAGAAGCATGGACTCCTCCTTCTTTGAGTTGCTTCATAATGAATGCCCATAGATTAAAGCGAAAGTGATTTCCTTTCTCTGTTTTTACAAAATATTTTTGGAACTTACTATGACAATCAATAAATTGGTTATAAAATTCGCTCGTTACTTCGTAGTGGCAAGGACCAATGCAAGGACCAAGGACTGCAATTATAGATTGTCTTTTGGCTCCTTGTTCTTCCATAACGGAAATTGTTTTTTCTACAATGCCATTTAAGCTTCCTCGCCAGCCAGCATGTGCTGCGGCGATGACACCTGCTTGTGGGTCAGCAAAGAGGATTGGTCCACAATCTGCTGTAAGAATGCCGATTACCAGTCCTTGTGTGCTGGTAACGAGAGCATCGGCTTTCGGAACTTCACCAATAAAAGCTTGATTAACGACAACAACGTCACAGGAGTGTGTTTGATTGACAGTAACTAAATTTTGCACCTCAACACCAAAATAATCAGCGATCAAAATACGATTTTGTGCAATATTTTCAGGTTGATCATTTGAATTTTTGCCAACATTAAGACTTTGATAAAGACTTTTTGAAACACCGCCTTGACGTGTAAAGAAACCGTGTTTTATCCCATGCGTGTGTAAAGCAGAAAGATCTTTTGCTAGGAGAGGGACGAAATTCATAAAAATTCCTTATAGAGATAGCACTTTTCGAAGTAAGAATGATCTATGAGATGTATTTGTCAATAAGCATTATTACTGAT
This sequence comes from Bartonella sp. P12B, assembly GCF_055796185.1. Lineage (NCBI taxonomy): Bacteria > Pseudomonadati > Pseudomonadota > Alphaproteobacteria > Hyphomicrobiales > Bartonellaceae > Bartonella > Bartonella sp. P12B. The sequence continues at coordinate 83,211 of NZ_JBTTDI010000005.1, forward strand.
CATTAAAACTGAGGAGGCACAGGTATTTTTTTATCACTCACATGTAAGACTTTAAACAATTTGCCCATTTGATCTTTGCCGGCCAATCGTTCAATATCTTGGCAGATTTTCTTTTGCTGTTTAGCGCTTTTACCTGCTCCAAGCTGATTTGCGCGCTCCAGCAGTCCCATTTTTAAAAGAAACTCTCCTTGTTCTAGAATTTCAGCAAAACAGCCTTGTTCAAGGGCTATTTTTTTTAAAAAAGAAAAGCCAACGTGGGATGTTAAATCATGTTGACCAGGAGCCTCAAAAATATCACGGAATTTATGTTTTGAGACTGCTTGCAGCGTATCACCAAAGGCAAGATCAGAAGCGCCATAATCGATAAGCAAAGCAGAACCTTGTCTTTGTACTAAGTTGTTGCTGATTTGTTGCATTAATTGATGTCGTGCGGGTGCATGTTCAAAAATTGTGCCGTCAGGTATTTTAGAACAATAAGACTGTAAGCAGGAAGAAGGAAGTTTATTTGGAGTAGCAACAAAGATGAAGTTTCCCTCTTGATTCACTGTAATACGGCGTTCTCTCCATTTTCCATTGATTTTAATATATTGATTGATGGGAAGTGTATCGAAAAACTCATTGGCAATTAAGAATAGAGGTTTTGAGGGGATTTGATCAAAGTTTTTAATGCTGTAGATTTTTTTTTGATAAGAAGAAAGACGCTTTTTTTGTTCCTCGGCAAGCTTTCTACTTATCTCAATAAGGAAAATTTCAGCAGCATTAAAGGCTGTTGTGGATAATTTTTGAATGGTCCGCAAAATATCATCCATGAGTGTTCCACGTCCTGGACCTATTTCAGCGAGAATGAAAGGTTGAGGACAGTTATGGGCTTTCCAGCTTGCGAGGGACCAAATGCCAATCATTTCTCCAAATAATTGGCTTATTTCGGGGGCTGTGATGAAGTCACCTGTGCGCCCGAAGGGTGTTTGGGTTTGATAATAGCCAAATTCAGAATCGGTAAGAGCTAACGTCATATATTGACTAACAGTGATTGGCCCATTGAGCGTAATGATTTCTGTAATTTTTTCTTTGAGGCTAATCATTTTCTGTCGGCTTGTGTTTAAAGGCTTTAAGAATGAGATAAACCCCCACAAAAAGCATGGGAAGAGATAAAGCCATGCCATAGGTTAATCCAGTAGAATGAAAAAGGGTAGAAAACCATTCTGGATCTTCTTGAGGAGCACGATAAATTTCTGAAATACTGCGTGCTATTGCATAGCCTACAATAAAGGTTCCTGCCACGGTGCCGGGGCGCTTTAAGGCTTTGAAAGCGAAAATTATAACGCATAAGATGATGAAAAGAAGAAATCCTTCCATAAAAGCTTCGTAGAGTTGACTTGGATGACGGGGGAGATAATAGGGGTCTAAGGGAAAGCAAACAGCCCAAGGGTGTGTAGTGATATTGCCCCATAATTCTTGGTTAATGAAATTGCATATTCTCACAATGCCAATACCAATAGGTGCCCCTGCAGCAATGATATCAAACATTGCTCGTATGTTGATGTTGTTTTTTCTGGAAAACCAGACCATTGCAATGATGATGCCAATTAGTCCACCATGAAAGGACATCCCACCATCCCATACTGCAATGATAGCGCTTGGATGGCTAAAGTAATAAATGGGATCCCAGACAAGCACCTGTCCTAAGCGTCCTCCAATAACAATGCTGATGGCAGACCAGACAACAAAATCGCCTATTTTCTCTTTATCCATAGGAGGAAAATTTGCATACCATAGAGAGTGTTTTTTTAATAATTTTTGTGCGTACCACCAAGCAAAAAGAATGCCTACGACGTAACCAAGTCCATACCAATGAAGAGATACGGGGCCTAAATGTATAATTACGGGATCGAGAAAAGAGGGAAAAGCAATGGCTGGACAAGAAAGATTGTTCATGGGTTAAGCATTTTCATTATAAAAAGTTATATGATGCTCAGGAATGACAGATGAATGCGGAATGGTCAAGCGAGGGGGGTAGGAGGTTTCCACTGATTTTAGTGTTAAAACTTTATGATGGTAAAAAGAGTATAAAAAGGCTTAAAGCAAATCTGTATGGTAAAAGAAATCCTATAGGATAAAAGGGATAAATACGATATCTAAATGTTATGAAAATACGCTATAATGCGTGTGTCAGTCAGTTTACTTAAAGGAAAATCTCATGCGTAATGGATCAAATCGTATTCTTGATGAATTAGCAAAATTAGCAACCGATGCAGCGAGTGTTGCACAAGGTATACGACATGAAGCTGGAACAGCTTTTCGTTCGCAAGCTGAAAAGATAGCCAATAAACTTGATCTTGTTTCACGAGAAGAATTTGAAACATTTAAGGAGATGGTCTTGAAAATACAGGCTGATAACGCTGATTTAAAAAAACGTCTCGAGGCGTTAGAAAGAGGGAAAACACGAAAAAAAGAAGGGGCTTAGAAAAATATCCCCAATTTTTCAATGCGATGCGTAAAGTTGAAAAATGCTTAATCCTGAGTCTGTTAGAGCGTATGGTCCCTTTATTTTTTGATTTGTTTTTTATAAAAGAACATTTTTTTGAATCAGGGGACTAGTACTATAAAATTGTATCAATACACTGGAAGAGCTTGGTGATTCGTTTTTTATTATCAGGCTACCGCGGGGAACATTAATTGGGTGCCGGGGTGTTGTGTACTGTCAATTGTTTTTAAGTGTGTATTTGTTTGGTGTAAAAACTTTGATTGTAACAGAATATTGTTACAGTTCGGGTGGTTTATGTTCTGTTGACACTGTTTTTAATATAATTGAGGGTTATGATGAGGCTTGCATTTTGCGCCACAGAAAGGGAAGAGCATCCTGTTGACTTTATTGAACAGATTGCCTGTAAATATGATTGGTCGTTTGAGCGGGAGGTACAAGATGAAATTAGTGTTTGCGTGGAAGGAAAACGGGCAAATTATCGCCTTGCTTTTTCATGGATGGAAGAGCAAGAGGCACTTCATTTAGCCTGTGCATTTGATCTCTCGATAGAAAATGCTCGAACAGCAGAAATGCATCGCTTATTGCTGGCAATTAATGAAAAATTGTTGCTGGGACATTTTGATTATTGGCAAGGGAATAATTCAGTTATTTATCGGCAGGGACTTCTCTTAGCTGGTGGGGTACATCCGTCTCATGTACAGGTTGAAACATTGTTGATACACGCGCTTAAAGTCTGTGAAAGCCATTATGTTGCATTCCAGATGGTTGCTTGGAAAGGGGAGAGTGCTTACAAGGCACTACAATATACTTTGTTTGAAACTGTAGGGAATGCTTAAAGCACATTTTTTGTGGTTTTTCTTACAGACGATTTTTGAAAGATTGCTCTCATAGAGGGATATCAAGAGTAGCGCGCAAGCCTCCTAGAGGGCTGTCGTTTAATTGAATGTTGCCTCCATGGCTGCGTGCTATATCTTGAGCAATAGAAAGACCGAGACCCGTTCCACTTGCATCTTGATTTCGTGCTTTATCGAGTCTCAGAAAAGGCTTAAAAACTTCTTTACGCATATTTTCCTGAATTCCAGGCCCATCATCATCAATAGTCAAGATGAAAGATTCTTTTTGGGATGTCGCTGTCAATTGGACAGTGTTGGCGTAACAAAATGCATTTGACATAAGATTGCTCACAAGGCGTGTGAAGGCGCGAGGGCGTACTTGTATGTGTGTAGGACCTTCAATGCTATAGGAAAATTGACGTTTATGAAGATGGGCCTCAGTGGAGAGTTTTTGCATAAGGACATTTAAATCAAAGCTTTTAACACTTTCGTTTCCTTCGCCACGGGCAAAAGCGAGGTAGTCTTCTAACATATGTTGCATGTCACTGACATCTTGCTCAAGCGGTTTAATATCAAAGTCAGTATCTGCTAATGCTAGCTGAAGTTTAAAGCGTGTAAGAATGGTTCTTAAATCATGACTTACTCCTGAGAGCATCATGGTGCGTTGTTCAATTTGCCGTTCAATACGCTCACGCATGCGTAAAAAAGCGATGCCAGCACGACGAACTTCATCAGCTCCTTGTGGTTGAAATCCTTTTGGTAAAGGACGTCCACGTCCAAAACTTTCTGCTGCTTCAGCCAATTGTTGAATCGGTTTGATTTGGTTGCGCAAAAAGTAAATTGCTATCAACAACAAAACAAGAGCTGTTCCTACCATCCAGCTTAAAAAAATAGCGGTGTTGGAAGCATAGGTTTGGCTGCGCAATGCAAAGACGCGCAAGATATTATGACCAAGGTGAACTCTGATTTCAATGAGATTAGAATCGCCTACGGTGTCAATCCAGAAGGGGCGGTTAATTTGGCGTTTAATTTCTTCACTTAGAAAATAATCAAGAATAGCAAAAAATGGTTTAGGTCCTGCTGGGGGAAGGGGCGATGGAGGTACGATAGAAATGTTTAATCCCATGCGCTGTTGTGCAATACGCTTGATCTCTTCATAGTTATCTTGTTGCGGATAAGTTTCAATAATATCAATAAGAGCAGAAATATCATGGACAACGGTGGTTGAAAGACGTTCAGCTACCATTTGCCAATGGCGTTCCATAAAGATATAGCCAATTACTGTTTGCAGGAGTACCATAGGAGCAATAATAATGATCAAAGAGCGAGCATAAAGCCGTTTAGGCATCTTCTTTGTTAGCCATTGGACAAATTTTCTTAAAGGCTTGATCATTGTATGACTATTCAATTGAGAGTTTATAACCTATTCCTCGTACAGTTTGGAGCCATATGGGAGTTGTAGGTTCTTGTTCGATTTTACGGCGGAGACGGTTGATCTGTACATCAATGGCACGTTCACTGATATCGTTGCCCTGCGTCGTGAATTGATGGCGCGGAATTGTCTCGCCTACATTTTTGGCAAAGAGGACCATCATTTCTTGTTCTTTGTCTGTTAATTTAATAATTTCTCCTCCTTTTTTAAGTTCGCGTCGTGAAATTGAAAAAATGTAAGGTCCGAAAACAATCTGTTCAATTTTGGGTTGATGAGGGGGGAAAACACGCCGTAAAATAGCATTAATACGAAGTAAAAGCTCACGAGGATCAAACGGCTTAGAAAGATAATCATCTGCACCTGCTTCTAAGCCATGGACGCGATTATCTGTTTCTGATAAAGCTGTGAGCATGAGAATGGGAACCTCTTTTGTTTGACGCAGTGAGGAGGTGAGATTGATGCCGTTTTCACCCGGCATCATGACATCGACGATAAGAAGATCAAAATCTAAGCTTGTGAGCTGCCGTCTTGCTTGAGCTGCATTGGACGAAACTGAAACGCGGAATCCATTTTTAATGAGAAATTGAAATAAAAGATTACGAATACGGGTATCATCATCAATTACAAGAAGGTGAGGGGCATCATCACATAAAATTTGAACGTGATCGGTCATTCTTAAAAACCTTGACAAAAATTTAGTTTACACAAAATCTAAGTTTACATAAGTTGCATAAAACTGTCGAGCAGGCTCTTTTTCTGTCGAGGGAGAAGGAATGCTCCTTATAAACTGAGAAAAATTTTATTTTTGGGCAGGACGTCATGGGGAAGCTTAGTACATGGATTATTCCAGTCACACCTTTTCAACAAAATTGCACTTTGCTTTTTGATAATGAACAAAAAGTGGGTGTTCTTGTTGATCCTGGTGGTGATTGGTTTCGAATTCAAGAAGTGATTGAAAAAAGTGGCATTCTAGTGGAAGCCATTTGGATTACACATGGTCATTTTGATCATGTTGGAGCTGCTATGCAAGCAAAAAAAGCACTTGATGTTAAGATCCTTGGTTCCCATCGTGATGATAAGCCTGTTATGGAGAGTGCGAGCGAGAGTGCAAAAAATTATGGCATGACTGACGTATGTATTTGTGTTCCTGATCAATGGTTAGAAGATAGCGCGTGCGTTCATTTTGCTGGGCATGTTTTTAAGGTTTTTCATACACCCGGACATTCCCCTGGTCATGTCATTTATTTCAATGAAAAAGAACGTCTTGCTCTGTTGGGTGATGTTCTCTTTCGTGGTTCTATTGGGCGCACTGATTTTCCATTCTGCTCTCATGAAAAATTAATGAAATCTCTTCGGGAAAAAGTTTTGCCTTTAGGTGATGATGTTCGTTTCATCTGTGGCCATGGTCCAGGAAGTCACATAGGCTATGAGCGCCAAAACAATCCTTTTCTTCAAGGAATTTAACAGGTCAAGATAATAAAACCCGCTTTAGGGCGGGTTTTTGCAATGTTAATTCAATAGATTTCTTTCAATCAATTTACTGGAGCATAGCAGACATGATCTAAACCATCATTGCCTCGAAAAGTTCCTGTTCTAGGGTTGAATGAACGATATTTTTTTGTGCAATATTCAAGCCAATCCGATGTCTCTTGTTGTTGAAGTGGCTCATAGCCCACCGTTGTCGGTACTTGATAAATGACCTGATTTTGTGGTTGGACTTGATAGATAACTTGAGGCTGCTTTGGTTGTTTCAAAACATTACCCAGAATTGCACCTGTTGCAAGACCAAGAATGCCTGCCGCTAAAACATTTCCTGAGTTATCGCGATTCACATAAACATTACGGTATTTTGTCTTTTCGCGTTCAACATAATGATATGTATTACGTTCAACCTGATGATAGCTTTTTTCTTTTCTTTTATGGTCAATATGATGATGGTGATGATATCTCTCAGAAGTATAAGAAGGGTGATACTTCTTAAGAGCTGAACGAGAGTTATAATCATCAGAACGGATGCTAAAGCTAGGAGAAGGGAAACGAGCTTCTTCCTGCATTTTTTTCATCGAATGATCCATTTCTTTTCGCATACTCTCTATTCTTCTTGTGACAGTTTCACGATGAAAGGATGCCATATCTGCAAGTGTTGTACCCAATGGTATCAAAACGGTTGCAGTTGACATCGCTGATAATACCGCTAGTTTAATTATTTTTTGCATAGCGACACTCCTTATATAAATTCGCATTTTCTAGTATCTTACACATGCCAAACTGAATAGAACCTGAACAATTTTGGACTTTATTTTGACAGAACGAATAAAAAGCTATTTAGTTGAGTATAGACTGCGAAATCATAGAACAATATAAATCATAGAATAATATCATGTCAAAAATTTGATTTTAAACACTGTCTTCCGCTTAGCTTAATTTATAAGATTGGATTAAGAGCACTTTATTTTTTTACTATGGATGTCAATTCTATATTAAATAATACTTTATCTTTCTTTTCTTGATCCCATAGAGCTTGGATAGGAGGAACATAAGCAAGGAATCTCATTTTTATCATTATAGGGATATGGAATAGTGATAAAATATTCCTTTGCTTCTTTACGGTATGGAATTTTCTCTTGTTTTCTTTTGTAAGGTTGATGATCTTTAAGCTATAGGATTGTATGCGGACGATGCCTATGATGTATGAGGATTTTTACATTTTTAGGGATTTTAAAACGTGTTTGAACAAGAAAAATTGTTTAAAAGCCGTTAAGTTAAAGTATTTTTCGTAAAATGCTCTTCCTTATGTTTTTTGAGACAAATTGGAGCCTCTTTGATCTTGTAAGATTATCTCTTTTACGCTCTTTACTCTTGATCTTTAGTCGTTTTTTAAGAGTAAAAGACCATTTTTAGCAGTTTAAAATTTTTTGCTTTTTCGTTGGGTGCTTTTTTTCATTTTTTTGTCGCTTGATTGAGGGGGATGAGATTTTCGTTTTGTTTTTTTATTTTCCAAAATACCAGTATCCATCGTTGGTCCCATGTGATTAAGGTCTGGTTTGGAGAAAAGGCTTGATTGTAACATGGGATCATGGGGGGATTGTTCGTTTTGATGTGTTAAGGGATCATCCGCTATTGCTAATTCGATTTTTTGTAAGTGTTTAATTTCATCGCGAAGTTGCGCTGCTTCTTCAAAATTAAGGTTAGCGGCTGCTTTACGCATTGATTTTTCAAGATGTTGAATATGAAGGGCTAAATTGTTACCAACCTTCTTGTTTTGCGTAATAAAGTCAGGAATATTTGTGGGAGTAGGGTTGTTTTCGCCCCCTAAATTAAGAATATCAGTGATATTTTTTTTGATACTGGTTGGTGTGATATGATGCTCTTCATTATAAGCTATTTGTTTTTGTCGACGTCTTTGCGTTTCTTGTAAGGCTCGTTCTATGGAACCAGTTATTGTATCTGCGTAAAGGATAACACGGCCATCCACGTTGCGTGCAGCGCGTCCGATTGTTTGTATGAGTGAAGTTTCAGAGCGTAAAAAACCTTCCTTATCGGCATCTAGAATGGCAACAAAACCACATTCTGGAATATCTAAGCCTTCTCGAAGTAGATTGATACCGATTAAGACATCAAAGGTACCGAGCCGCAAATCGCGAAGAATTTCAATACGTTCTAAGGTATCAATATCGGAATGCATATAGCGTACGCGGATTCCTTGTTCATGGAGATATTCTGTCAAATCTTCTGCCATACGTTTGGTCAAAACAGTGACCAATGTACGGTAGCCTTTTTGAATTGTTTGACGAATTTCATTTATAACATCATCGACTTGATTGCTGGCTTTGCGAATTTCTGTTGGTGGATCGACAAGTCCTGTTGGGCGAATAATTTGTTCCGCAAAAGTGCCGTGCGATTGTTCTATTTCCCAGCGTCCTGGTGTTGCAGAGACAGCAATCGTTTGCGGACGCATGGCATCCCATTCTTCAAAGCGTAAGGGACGATTGTCCATACAGGAAGGGAGGCGAAAGCCATATTCTGCTAAGGTTGCTTTTCTTCGAAAGTCACCTCGGTACATACCACCAATTTGAGGGATTGTTACATGACTTTCATCGATAAAAACAAGAGCATTGCTTGGAATATATTCGAACAAGGTTGGTGGTGGTTCGCCGGGGTTTCGGCCTGTTAAATAGCGTGAATAATTTTCGATTCCTGCACATGAGCCGGTGGTCTCCAACATTTCTAAATCAAAAATTGTACGCTGCTCTAAACGTTGCGCCTCTAAAAGACGCTCAGCTGCGTTCAGCTCATCGAGGCGTTGAATGAGTTCCGTTTTAATTGATTTCATCGCTTGATTGAGTGTTGGGCGTGGTGTTACGTAGTGTGAGTTGGCATAAATTTTAATAGATTGAAGGTCCCCTGTTTTTTGACCTGTGAGAGAATCAAATTCAGTAATTGTTTCCACTTCATCTCCAAAAAGCGAAATACGCCAAGCACGATCTTCGAGGTGGGCAGGGAAGATTTCAATTGTATCCCCTCGAACCCGAAAGGAACCACGAATGAAGTTTATATCTTGTCGACGATAATGTTGGGCAACTAAATCAGCCAGTAATTGCCGTTGATCCAGTCTATCACCTTTTTCTATTTTGAAGGTCATAGCCGTATAGGTTTCTACTGAACCAATTCCGTAGATACAGGATACAGACGCAACAATAATGACGTCATCACGTTCAAGAACAGCACGTGTTGCTGCATGGCGCATGCGGTCAATCTGTTCATTAATAGAGGATTCTTTTTCAATATAAGTATCAGAGCGTGCCACATAGGCTTCAGGCTGATAATAATCATAATAGGAAACAAAATATTCTACAGCATTGTGGGGGAAAAAGCTTTTAAATTCTCCGTAAAGCTGCGCTGCTAGCGTTTTATTGGGGGCTAAGATCAGAGCTGGGCGCTGTGTTTTTTCAATGATTTTGGCCATTGTATAAGTTTTTCCCGATCCGGTAACACCCAAAAGCACTTGCGTATGCTCACCTTTTTCAATTCCGTCAACTAGAGTTTTTATTGCTTTAGGTTGATCTCCTGCTGGTTCAAAGGATGTTTCAAGTTGAAAGGAAAGTCCACCCTCAGATTTTTCAGGACGAACAGGGCGGTGAGGTGTCCATAAGACACCATTCTTAAAAAGGGGATTTCCTGAAGCAATGAGTTTAGAAAGAGCCTCAACTGTTGCTGTAACGCCATTTTTCATTCTTGCTATCCTTTGAGAGAGAAAGGTATGTGCTTTTCAAGGAAACATTATATTAATTTAATCGAGATAACGACAAAGCGTTGTTTAGCAGTTTTGTTCCAGCTTGCTAGATCTTTCGTAGGACATTTGATCAGTTCTTTAAAGCATTTCTTTTGGTATTTTTAGGATGATAGCAGCTGAGGTTGTTTGTCTTACTTCTTTCATTTAACCCAAGATGATGTTCACCACCACTGCTATGGGTCATGAGATTGTACATATTGCAATTTGTGATGGGAAGTATTGCGTATGTGCGATAAAGATCATTTCCATCTTTGAATGAGAGATAGCGAGATGATACCCAACCTGTTTGAGAGTTATATTTGATATGGCACCAGTTTTCTCTACAGATTTGGACAAAGACCAATGTCCCTGCAGGGATTAAACCACGAAGTGTATACTGCGTACTTGGTCCTGACCTAAAATTAAGATTATTGGTGACAAAAGCACCAACGGCTCCAGAGACTTTTGTGCCTAGAAGGAGAGAGCCAAACACAAAGAAAAATAGCAATTTTTTCATTTTCCCACAGAAGATTCCTCTAGAGATTTCTCTTCTTTTCTCTTCATATAAGATCTTTTTTGTTAAACTATGATAAAATAGAAAAAATTACAATTGTTTCTTCTTTGAGCCTTTAATTATAGGATTCTCGTTGAATATTTTAAGGTCGACAATTGTTGAACTTGCTAAACAAAATTTGGTGAATGCTTTCTTTTCCTTTTTATTTTTATATGGAAAATAGGGACACTGTACTATATAATATATGAGATTGTGGTTTTCGGATTCCAAAAGTGATTTTGGAAGCCGTTTTTTATGTTTTTATTGAGATTTCCGTGTGACAGAAAGGGACGGGTTATGAAAAAAGTTCCGATGACTACAGCTGGTTTTGAAAATCTTAAAGAAGAGTTGCGTTGGCGTCAACAACAGGAACGTCCGCGAATTATTGAAGCAATTTCTGAGGCGCGTGCCCATGGTGATTTATCAGAAAATGCTGAATATCATGCCGCTAAAGAGGCGCAAAGTCATAATGAAGGGCGTATCAATGAGCTTGAGGATTATATTGCTCGGGCGGAAGTTATTAATGTCTCGCGACTTTCAGGTGACCAAATTAAATTTGGAGCTACGATTAAACTTTTGGACGAAGATACTGAAGAGAAAAAGGTTTACCAGATCGTTGGTGATCAAGAGGCTGATGTAAAAACTGGTAAGATCTCTATTTCCTCACCTATTGCGCGTGCGCTCATTGGGAAACGAGAAGGTGATGTGATTGAAGTGAATGCACCAGGAGGAGCGCATAATTATGAAATTATTAAGGTTCAATATATTTAAACTCATATGCGGGTGTCTTTGAAAGAAACTGAGATTATTGCTCCTCACTTTAAAAAGCGCTTATCGGGAGTAACATCGACAGTTGTTCAGCTTATTCCATTACAGCGTGAGCAAGGTGTGCGTATATCTACTTTTGGTTTTGGGTTACCGAAAAATTTACCTGCTCTTGCTTTTAAGGATCTTTTCGGCCTTTGGAAAAGCCCGAAGGGCAGGCCGTTTCGTATTTGGCATGCACGGCGCAATATTGAAATGCTTTGTGGAGTCTTTTTACGCGATATTTTGCGGATGAAGCTAAAACTCATCTTTACATCAGCATCTAGGCGTCATCATAAACCTTTTACTAAATGGTTATTGCGTCGTATGGATAAGGTTATTGCTACCAGTGCATGCACGGGGTCCTATTTAGAGGTCCCTCATCAGGTTATTATGCATGGAGTTGATGTAAGGCGCTTTTCTCCACCAGAAACTGTTGATGATCACTTTGCTTCATCAGGGTTTCCTGGAAAATATGCAGTGGGGTGTTTTGGACGTGTCCGCTACTTAAAGGGCATTGATCTGTTTGTCGATGCAATGATAGCGTTGCTCCCTCGTTATCCTGAGTGGATAGCGGTTATTGCTGGTCGTACGACAGAACAACATTATAATTTTGAAAAAAAATTACGTCAAAAGATTGCTAAAGCCGGTTTGGATGATCGCATTATTTTTCTTGGCGAAGTATTAAATACACCTGTGTGGTATCGTCGTTTGTCGCTTTATGTGGCACCCTCTCGTCTGGAAGGTTTTGGTTTAACGCCGTTGGAGGCAATGGCCTCACAAACAGCAGTTGTGACGAGTGATGTTGGAATTTTTAAAGAATTGGTGGTAGAGGGTACAGGTACGGTTGTTAAAGTAGACGATGGACCAGCTTTAACGACAGCAATTGAATCTTATTTTTCTGATTTGAAAAAAACATTAGCAGCAGGGCAAAAAGCTTTAGAGCACGTTCGCACTCATTTCCCTCTGGAAAAGGAGGCGGCAGCAATCGGAAGTGTTTATGAAGAACTCTTTACAGAAAAAACACTTTAAGGATATTAGAAAACTTCTTGAGAAGCAATGGAAAGCGTCATTTTTAAGCGTTTTCATGAAAAAAGGCTTTAAGGCAACAGTTTAATCATACAAATGTTATTTTACAACATTGAGTATGTTTTTAAGATTTTACAATAATAAGCTGTAAACACTTTTGATAAAACAATCGGTATTCTATTTTTTAGCCGATGTAAAAGTACACAAAAGGAGTAATTGTTGCTTATTTCAGCAATGCTCTTTTGAGAAGAGAGTGTGCTGTTTTTTATGGCTGAAATCTTGAAGCTATTTGTATTGGCTCTAGTCGTGAAAGGTGTTGTACTTTTTCAGTCATAAAAATTTATATCAGCTGTCTTGTACTAGAAAAAATATTTTTAGGAGAAAATATTGGTATTTTTAAATTAGAGATCGTTTGAGTTCTTGTCTCAATTCATTTTTATCTTTGAGGAAGAAGATTCATAAAGCAGCGCGATAAGAGCTTATCTGATGTAAAGACCTTTGCGTGTCTTTATAGTATTCTACGATTTAAGTACTTAAAACTCTTTACAGGGTTTTCAGTAAATTAAAGTTTATAATGTGTATTATATTTTTAAATATTTTATCATTACAAAATTTATACTGTGCATTAAAATTGTTCACGCCAAAAAGCAGGGATAAAAAGCACGAATATGGTTATAATTTCAAGTCGTCCGGCTAGCATAAGAAAACTCAAAATCCATAGAGCATTATCGTTAATTGTAGAGAAATTGCCAGCAGGACCAATAATATCTCCAAAACCTGGGCCAATGTTTGAAAGAGCGGTTAAGACACCAGTAAATGAAGATGTAAAATCAAGACCGGTTGTGAGAAGAAGTGCCGTGCCAATAACAAGACAGAACATATAAAGAGAGACAAAAAATAAAACTGCTTTGGCAACGTCGCTCGATATATTTGCGTTATCATAGTGAGCTTTTACAATGACGTTTGGTGAAAGAAGTTTTTCTATATTTGCTTGGGTAATTCGCCAGAGGATAATTAAGCGATTGATTTTCATTCCACCAGAGGTAGAACCCGCACAGCCACCTGTAAAAGAGACAATAAAAAAAACGCCAAGGGCAAAAGATCCCCAAAGCTGATAATCTTCAGCGCTATATCCAGTGGTGCTGATAATAGATGTGAGATGGAAAATAACATCAAGGAAGATCCAGTGGAAGGAGCGATGGTCATGAAAATGTAGCCATGCTGCCAAAGCAAAGCTAAAGAAGAAAACAATATTGAGAAAAACAATCACTTGTGAATCAATAAAACGTTTGGAGCGGCCAGGAAGTACGAGTTTAACATAAAGCACGAAAGGTAAGGCGGAGAGTAACATAAAGATTGTTGAGACAATTAAGATAGCTGGGTTTTTAGAAAAATAACCAAAAGAGGCGTCGTGGGTTGAAAAGCCAGCTGTCGCTATCGTACTCATTGCATGGTTAATGGCATCAAATAAACTCATGCCTGAAGCAAAATAGGAGAGCATACATGCCAATGTTAATCCAACATAAGCTATGATGATTCCGTTGGCAATTTGATTGATACGAGGCAATATTTTTTCAGATTTATCTGATGATTCCATGTGAAAAAGGCGTACTCCTCCAACACGCAGTGAGGGTAAAAGCAAGAGGGCTAAACCGATAAAGCCAATACCGCCAATCCAACATATAATCGAGCGCCATAGCAAAATACTTCTCGATAAAGTGTCAAGACCTGTGAGTACTGTGGAACCTGTCGTTGTAATTCCAGAAACAGATTCAAAGATTGCTCCTGCTAGAGAAATTGAAAGAGGAGAAAGGTAAAGGGGCAAAGCACCCACGATGCTTCCTGTTAGCCAAAGACAAACAGTGAGCATAAACCCTAGCCTTGCTGAGAAACGACACGTAGCTCCTTTGGTTGCTAACAGAATCAGTGTCGCTAACATAGTGGTTATGGCACAAGAGTAGAGGAAAGTTCTCCAATTATGGTTTTTGTCGTGCAAATCTACAAAAACCGGCAGAAGCATTGCTGCTCCCATAATTAATGCAAAACGCGCACAAACATTGATAATAAACTGAAAAATGATCGTTCCCTATCTTTGTATCACTTTTTATTACGATTTTGTGCTCATAAAAATTTACATTTTTTATCTTTAAAGATAAAGATTAATTTTTACATTACGCGCATCTTTATCACTTGGCAATCGAAGCTTTTTACCAAACTTGAAAGAAGTACATATACACCATAGTTTAAACTGTTGAAAAATGTTTTTTTAAAGACTGTATTCCATTATAATTTATAGATAATTAAAGAACAATAAGTGAAGGGAATTCCATGGCACGATTGCATATTCGTCTGCTCATACTTGGCTCTGGCCCAGCTGGTTATACAGCGGCAATCTATGCGGCAAGAGCAATGCTCAAACCAACTTTGGTTACTGGTTTGCAACAGGGCGGACAGTTGACGATTACAACTGATGTTGAAAATTATCCAGGTTTTGCTGATCCAATTCAAGGACCATGGTTGATGGACCAAATGGCAAAACAAGCTGAAAATATGGGAACAAAAATTGTCTATGATAGCATTATAAAGGCTGATTTATTGCAGTATCCTTTTATTTTAGAGGGGGATTCAGGGGCTCAATATTGTTGTGATGCGCTCATTATTGCAACGGGAGCGAAGGCACGTTGGCTTGGTTTGGAAAGTGAACAGACTTTTATGGGTGGTGGTGTTTCTGCTTGTGCTACATGTGATGGCTTCTTTTATCGTGATAAGGATGTTATTGTTGTGGGTGGTGGTAATACAGCGATTGAAGAAGCTCTTTATTTATCGCATTTGGCGAAAAGTGTAAGCGTAGTGCATCGGCGCAATTCTTTCCGAGCGGAGAAAATTTTACAAGATAGATTGCTCGCTTGCAAAAATGTCCGTGTTCTTTGGGATCACGTCATAGAAGAAATCGTTGGTTTGCCAGCTCAGGATTCAAGAGGAGCCGTTGTGACAGGTGCACGCCTTAAAAATGTTAAAACTGGACAAGAAATGAAGGTCAATGCGGAGGGAATATTTATTGCCATTGGGCATGATCCAGCTGTTTCTTTGTTTGAAGGACAACTAAAACAAAAACGAGGTGGCTACTTATGGACAGTACCAGATTCAACAGCAACAAGCATTACTGGTGTTTTTGCCGCAGGTGATGTAACAGATGAAGTTTTCCGCCAGGCTATAACAGCGGCAGGAAGAGGGTGTATGGCAGCATTGGAGGCAGAACGTTTTTTAGATTCGCAAGTATAAAACAGACATAAAATTGATTTAAAATAAGAGGTCAAATTGTGACATCACCGTTGGATTGGGATAAACTAAGGGTTTTTCATGCTACGGCAGAAGCAGGTTCTTTTACACATGCAGCTAAAAAGCTTCATTTATCTCAATCAGCTATTTCGAGGCAGGTTTCAGCTTTGGAGCAAGATGTCGGTGTATGTTTATTTCAGCGTCATGCGCGTGGATTAATCTTAACGGAGCAGGGTGAAATTCTTTATCGTACAACGCATGATGTTTTGATGAAGCTTGAGAGTGCACGCTCACAATTAAGTGAAAGTTGTGAAAAACCAACAGGGGATCTACGGATTACATCAACTTTTGGAGTGGGGGCAGGATGGCTTGTCGAGCGTATGCCAGAATTCCTTAGCCTTTATCCAGATATACAGGTTCAACTCTTATTTGATGATAAAGAACTTGATCTAACGATGCGTCAAGCAGATTGTGCTGTTCGTTTGCATCAGCCTCAACAGCCTGACCTTATACAAAGAAAACTCTTTACAATTCATATGCATGTTTATGCTTCAAAAAATTATATTGTAAACTATGGGAAACCAGAAACATTGTCTGAACTGGATACACATCGTATTATTTCATTTGGAGAACCTATTCCACACTATTTGGCTGGTTTGAATTGGTTGGAAAAGGCTGGTAGAAATGATAATTCTTTGCGCCTTTCAGTCTTACGAATTAATAACATTATTTCAATAAAGAAAGCGATTATATGTGATCTTGGTATCGCTGTGCTTCCTGATTATATCGTGAATAATGATGAGCGACTTGTGCGCCTTTTTCCTGATATGGTTGATATTCCTTCCTTTGATACTTTTTTTTGTTATCCTTATGCTTTAAAAAATTTGGCAAAGCTGAAAGCTTTTCGAGATTATATTTTTTTAAAAGCGCGTCAGTGGTCCTTTTAAAGAGACAGTATTTTAAGCTATGTGTTTATTGCATAGCAGATGCGCTGAAGTCTCTCTTGTGATTCTTCTGATAAAATGACATAGAGTATTATCTCTTGATTATGTTTGCCTCCCATTGCATTTTCTTGAGTGTTCCCTTATGAAAGTCTGCCAGATTGATTTTGTCTCTGGAGATTTTCCAAATTGGCCGGACATTTGTCCGGCTTTTTTTTAGCTTTTGAAATAAGCATTTAAAAATGCAAATCTTTTAAATCTTTTAGAAGACAGTAACGAAAAATTTTCACAAGTTTTATGAAAGTCCAACAATTTTTTAGGAAACATCAAGGTGGGTGAGAAGCTTAGGATTATAGTGATCATTGCAAAACAAAACAGCTTTGAATGAGAGATGTAGTTTTTATAAGCGTTCAATTTTCAGTGCATAAATTGAGTGAAGCAGTGTATATTTTACGAGCCTATAAAAGCTTTTTTAGTGCTGATCATTTAAGATGATTAAAACATTCAAAAAGAATTGTTTCTTGATGATAAAAGTAAAATAGCTGAAAGTATAGGTCTCAATATGGGGGAAAAATATGTAAAAATTTCATTTTTAAAATTACACCTGTTTCATCTTTTTGAGTAGAACACTTCAGTTTTTTAAATTTGCTCTTGGTTTCTATCTTCATACAGTTTCACTGGGACACATTTTTACAGCCTCTCTTTATTTATGCCATAGTCTAACGGTCAATACTCTTTCAAAAAATTTGATCAGCAAGAAAGAGGGAAAGCGCTTTTTAAAGTAAACTATGACAAAAGCGCTGGATACGTAAGCAAGCTTCTTCAAGCAACTTCTCCGATGCCGCATAAGAAATGCGAAAAGCTGGCCCTAGTCCAAAAGCAGATCCATGAACGACAGCGATTGATTCTGCTTCTAGAAGTGCTATGACAAAGTCTTCATCATGAGAAATCACTTTACCTTCCGGTGTTTTTTTTCCAATGAGTCCTGCACAGGAAGGATAAACATAGAAGGCGCCTTCTGGTGTTGGACAGTGAATACCAGGAGCTTGGTTTAACATGGAAACGACGAGATCACGGCGCGCTTGGAAAACACTTTTATTTTGAGCAATAAAATCTTGGGGACCAGTAAGTGCTTCGACGGCAGCCCATTGTGAGATAGAACTTGTGCCGGATGTTTGCTGACCTTGAATGATATCCATGGCTTTAATTAATTCCTGTGGTCCCCCTGCATAACCGATTCGCCAACCTGTCATGGCATAAGCTTTAGAAACACCGTTCATGGTGAGTGTGCGCTCATAAAGCTTCGGTTCTACTTCTGCTGGAGTGACAAAGGTAAAACCGTTATATGTTAGATGTTCATAGATATCATCAGTGAGGATATAAACATGAGGATATTCTATTAAAACATCTGTTAGCTTTTTTAATTCATTGTGCGTATAAGCCGCACCTGATGGATTTGAAGGAGAATTAAAAATAAACCATTTGGTTTTAGGCGTGATAACAGCCTCTAACTCTTGCGGTTGAAGTTTATAAGAAAACTCAGCTTTTGTTTCTACGAAGACAGGTGTACCGCCATTGAGTGTAACCATTTCTGGATAACTGACCCAATAAGGAGAGGGAATGATGACTTCATCTCCTTTATTTAAGGTTGCCATCAACGCATTGAAGAGGATTTGTTTACCACCGGTACCAACAATAATTTGCTCTGGTTGGTAGTTAAGATTATTTTCTCTTTTAAATTTGGTTGCAATTGCTTGACGTAATTCTGGAATTCCAGAGATGGGGGTATATTTTGTTTCTCCCCGTTGAATAGCTTCAATGGCAGCGTTTTTGATATTATCTGGTGTATCAAAATCGGGTTCTCCAGCGCTTAAAGCAATAACATCACGACCTAACGCTTTCAAATTACGTGCTTTTTGAGAAACAGCAATTGTTGCAGAAGGTTTGATATGAAAAAGCCTTTCGGCGATAAAAGCCATGATTCCAATCCTTAGATGATAGAAGCAAATAATTCTTGATTTGAGGTATTTTATAAGAGATTACATTGTATGCAATAAAAAATTGCAAAAAAATTCTTTAGTGTTATGTGCTTGAATAAAGGCTTCAAAAGATAATTGTAGTATTTTATTTACAAACAACGAAAATATTCTCATAAAAAATTTTTCATCAAGGGTTAAAGCTTAGCAAAGGTTTTACGGTTTATTAAGAAAAGTTTTTTTATGAGAATGAGGACTGGAAATTTTCTTCTATCCTTAAGAAAGTGTACAGGAGCGGTAAATGTTACGCATCTTTGTGTGGAATAAATAACACAACGGATTGATTTATAAAGATAAATCATTATTTTTATAACTTGTATCATACCCCCGAATATTGTAAGATTCTTTCATCTTATTTCATTTTGAATCAATTAAAACTATCTCGTTGCACATCACAAGTGGGATTATTGTGTGGATAAAAAATAGAGAAGAAAGGAGTAAAAATGCCTCTTATGAATCGTCTGAAGAGCAAGGGCTGTCGCAACATTGGGGCCGGTGAATAGTATGATAGGGTCGGCTTGTACCTTCACAAACGTAAAGATGGTGGTGCTCGATGGATTTATCAGAATACCATTCATGGGCGCCGTCATGAAATGGGTTTGGGTGCTTTAAGAGACATCCCTTTAAAACAAACCCGTGAATGTGCAACCCAATGGTGCTCTGTTCTTCGTGAAGATGACACAAGTTTAGAAAAATTTATCAAGGGCTCTGAATATAAATCTAGAATGGTTTATGCTCTCTTTATCCGTACCGATCTCTCTCATTGCTGTTCATTACAATAAAAAGATATGATAAAAGACGATATTTTATCGGATGATTCTTCAAAAAAAACTAACAGGTTAGACGTATTTTCTAGCGATTCGATAAAAAGTTTTTTCTTTTATACGATTTTTGAATGCGTTTTGTAAAAAGCAAAAAACCTTCGTTTTTGCAAACGAAGGTTTTTAAAGCATATTGCATAATTGAAAGATTAAAGTGCTGCAAGATTTCCAGCAGCAAATTTTCCAGAACGACGATCTTGAAGAACGTCATAAGAAATCTTTTGTCCTTCATTAAGGTTATTTAAACCAGAACGCTCAACAGCGGAAATGTGTACAAAGACATCTGCACTTCCATCACTCGGCTGAATGAATCCAAAGCCTTTTGTTGTATTAAACCACTTAACTGTTCCTGTAGACATAGGAAACTCCTTAGAATATATAATTATGTTGTGCATTGAAGTCAAAAAGCCTCCAATACAATTTTAGATCGAAATTAGGTGGGAGAAGTTTCGTCGAAAGTGCAGATCGCACAGGAAAGAAAGTCACATAACCGAAAGTTCGATAAGAACTCTATAAGAGTTTTTGAGATAAAAAGCAAGAATTAATTGGTACTTTTATATAAAAAAATTGAGAGAGAGTATTTTGCATCATGGTAAAAAGTTCAAGTGAAATAGCTTTGCAGTGAACGCACTCCAAGGTCCTTTTTTTTCAGTGCTTTGATAGCTTCCATGGCAGCTTCGGCTCCAGCTACGGTTGTATAATAGGGGACTTTTTGCATGAGTGCTGCATGGCGTAAGGATTTCGAATCGGAAATAGCACTGGCAGTGCTGGTTGTATTAAAAATCAATTGAATTTGTCGATTACGAATGGCGTCCTCAATATGAGGATGCCCTTCTAGGACTTTGTTAATTTTTTTTGCCTCAATATTATGTTCGGTCAGGAATTTTTGTGTTCCACTTGTTGCTAAAACAGTAAAACCAAGCTTAGATAAAAATTTTACAGGATTTAAGATACGCTTTTTGTCTTCATCTCTTACAGAAACAAACAATGTTCCCTCTTTTGGTAGCTCAATACCCGCTCCAAGTTGGGCTTTAGCAAAAGCAAGAGCAAATTCATAATCAAGTCCCATGACCTCACCCGTTGAGCGCATTTCTGGACCAAGAAGTGTATCGACACCTGAAAAACGAGCAAAAGGAAAAACGGATTCTTTGACAGCAATATGTTGTTTTTGCGGCAGAGAGGGTAGTCCACCGTAAGCTTGAAGAGCTTTATCGAGCGTTTCTCCTGCCATAATCCGTGCGGCCATTTTAGCAATGGGACGACCAATCGTTTTTGCGACGAAAGGAACAGTACGCGAAGCACGCGGATTGACCTCCAAGACATAAATTGTCTCATCTTTAATGGCATATTGTACATTCATTAGACCACGAACATGAAGTGCCTGTGCTAATGCTATTGTTTGGCGCTCTAATTCAGCTACTGTTTTATGAGAAAGTGTATGGACTGGTAGTGAACATGCTGAATCACCAGAGTGAATACCAGCTTCTTCAATATGCTCCATAATACCAACAACCAGTGTTTTTTCTCCATCGCAAAGACAATCAACATCAACTTCAATTGCTTCTGTTAGATAGGTATCAAAGAGAAGTGGATTTTTACCAAGCAATGTATTGATTTGTCCTGTTTTGTCGTTGGGATAACGGGCTTTGATATCTTCTGAAACCAATTCAAGGACACTCTCAAGCAAATAATTTTGTAAGCTACGCTCATCACGGATAATTTGCATAGCACGTCCTCCTAGAACATAAGAAGGACGTACAACCAATGGAAAACCTAACTCATGGGCAATGAGGCGTGCTTGTTCAATTGAATGGGCAATACCATTTTGAGGCTGTGTTAAGTTAAGTTTAAACAACAATTTTTGAAAGCGATCTCTATCTTCTGCTAAATCGATGGCTTCAGGAGAAGTACCCAAAATGGGGATATTCTGTTTTTCTAGTGCGCTTGCTAACTTCAGTGGTGTTTGCCCTCCAAATTGGACGATGGCTCCAACCAATTCACCTTTTTGCTGTTCTGTTTCTAAAATAGCAATAACATCTTCTGCCGTTAAAGATTCAAAATAAAGACGGTCAGAGGTATCGTAGTCTGTCGAAACGGTTTCTGGATTGCAGTTAATCATAATGGCTTCAAAGCCTGCATCACGGAGCGCAAAAGCAGCATGACAACAACAATAGTCAAATTCAATGCCTTGGCCGATACGGTTTGGTCCTCCACCTAAAATAGCAATTTTTTTGCGTTCAGAAACTTGTGCTTCTGATTGTTCTACACCTGCAAAGGGAACTTCATACGTTGAATACATATAGGCTGTCGGTGAAGAAAATTCAGCTGCACATGTGTCAATCCGTTTAAAAACATTTCTAACATTCAGGGATTTGCGCAGAGCAGCAATATTAGCAGATTCTTGTCCCGTAAGGGTGGCTAAACGCGCATCCGAAAAACCCATAGCTTTTAACATGCGTAAATTCTCTGCGTCTTTGGGTAGTCCATGGGTGCGGATGTATTGTTCCATGTCAACAATGGAGGCTATTTGTTCCAAAAACCATGGATCAATTTTGCTGATTTGGTGGATTTCATTTAAGGGTAAGCCCGTACGCATTGCTTGAGCAATGTAGCGTAGACGATCAGGACTTGGTATGGCTATGGCAGAGCGTATAGAACTCTTTTCATCACCTTCAGCATGTTCAGGGATTACAATTTCATCAAGACCGGTAAGTCCAGTTTCAAGCCCACGGAGCGCTTTTTGCAGCGATTCTTGAAAAGTGCGTCCTATTGCCATCACTTCTCCTACAGATTTCATCGCAGTTGTTAAGACAGTTGATGAACCAGGAAATTTCTCAAAAGCAAAACGAGGAATTTTGGTAACGATATAGTCAATAGAAGGTTCAAATGATGCCGGTGTTGCACTGCCTGTGATATCATTTTTTAATTCATCAAGTGTGTAGCCAACTGCCAATTTAGCCGCTACCTTGGCAATGGGAAAACCCGTTGCTTTTGAGGCAAGCGCTGAAGAGCGGGAAACACGTGGATTCATTTCAATAACAATGAGGCGTCCATTTTCAGGATTAACAGCAAATTGTACATTGGACCCACCCGTTTCAACACCAATTTCACGCAGTACAGCAATTGAAGCATTGCGCATACATTGATACTCTTTATCCGTTAAGGTGAGGGCAGGGGCTACCGTAATCGAATCGCCAGTATGAATACCCATGGGATCAATGTTTTCAATGGAGCAAACAATGATACAGTTATCGTTCTTATCGCGAACAACTTCCATTTCATATTCTTTCCATCCCAAAACACTCTCTTCAATCAAAACTTCTGTAGTTGGGGAAGCTTCAAGCCCTCGTTCAATAATTTCATAAAATTCAGAGCGGTTATACGCAATTCCACCGCCGGTACCACCAAGGGTGAATGAAGGACGGATAATCGCTGGAAGACCAATAATATCAAGAGCTTGAACTGCTTTTGCAGTAGCATGTGCAATATAATGTTGCTTACGCTCAGCTTCTGTATGACGCCAATTGCGTTCAAGATCTTCTAGTGCTTGGTCAAGAGCGTCACCAGAAAGTTTCGCTTTAAGTTCATCGCGCTTCTTTGCGTGTTGGCGTCGATTTTCTTCTTTAAGTTCTGTTGCATTAGCTAACATAGATCGTGGTGTTTCCAAACCAATTTTTGCCATCGCTTTGCGAAATAAAGCACGATCTTCAGCCTTATCAATTGCATCGGCATTTGCCCCTATCATTTCAACGTGATAGCGGTCTAAAACCCCCATACGCTTTAATGATAAGGCGGTATTAAGGGCCGTTTGCCCTCCCATAGTTGGTAAAAGAGCATCGGGACGTTCACGAGCAATAATTTCGGCAACTATTTCAGGAGTAATGGGTTCAATATAAGTTGCGTCAGCTAAATCTGGATCTGTCATAATGGTGGCAGGATTAGAGTTAACCAAAATAATTCGGTAACCTTCTTCTTTTAATGCTTTACAAGCTTGTGTGCCTGAATAGTCAAATTCACATGCCTGACCAATAACAATAGGTCCTGCTCCAATAATAAGAATAGATTTTATATCTGTGCGTTTTGGCATGGTTTTTTCCTATGACAAACATCTGTGTGCAATTGCGTCAGGCAGAATATTTAAATTTTAAGGCTAAAATTGTTTTATAGGTTAAGTGATCAAGAAAGTAAGCCATAAAATGCCTTTTCCATGTTTTTTTTCAGAGAAGTCAAAATTAATAGCTTTGAATATGAGTTTCTTTATGGTCAAAAATTGAGAATTGTAAAGAATAAGTCTTGATACTAAGTTGTTTATTTTATCAAGATGCAAAATTAGAACAAAATTTTCTCGTGTTATGATTCAAAATATGATCAAAACTCTTATCGTAATAAGCTGGCACGATCATTATATTGACTATCGCCCAATGTTGCGATAGCTCTTGCATTAAGACGATTCATTAAAGATATTTTTATTCCTTTTCTAACAGGTTTTTATCCATACGATATTCCCACGTGTGATGGGCAAGGGGATGGTTTGATACAAGATAAGCAGAATTGAAATGAGAGAATCTTAGGATATTCGGGCTTCTCATCCATTATGTAAAACAGTAAATTATCCTTATAAAACAATGTGCTGTATAAAGATATGACACGAATTTGGATAATTTGAGTAAATATTAGTATTATAAGGAACATTTCTGTCCCTATATAAGTTTATTTGAGGGCTCTTAAAACAATAATTCCTGGTGTTTTTGTTACATAATCCATAAAAGGGGAATCCACTACTTTTTCATTTTCTTTTCGTGAAGAAGCATTTCGGAATATTGGACCATTCTCTGTCATGATGAAAAAACCCACATGGGTTACATCCAATCCAGCAAGTTTGGTGTATATACCAATGAAATCACCGGTTTGTAAATGACTTATAACCTCTTCATTAATAAAATGACTTGGAATATAAGTTATGTTGCGTTTAACAATTGGTAATCCGAGAAGGTAGTTTCCACCGTCAGCTTTTTTATTGAGATATTTTTCAGTGTTTACTGCATAGGGGCTGAGCTGTGCGGTGATGTCATTTGCAAGTTTATATTCTCTATAAGCCCAGTCAGTGAAAAAATGCTTCCTCTTCAAAAAGTTTATATTACCATCAACATAACGCGTTTTGATAACATTATTTATGAATTCTGTTTGCGAAGTTGATTTCCGTAATGCTTCAACATAGTCTAGATAAGTGAAACAATCTAAACCTCTAAAATCAATTATGAGTTCTTCTGGTACGTTTTTTGAACCATGCAACATATTTGCTTGGTAAGGTATTCCTAAAAAAGCTCCTGATAGAAAATCAATCATTTTTCCTGTCTCGTGGTTATCGATTTTCGAGCGTTCTTTAAGAAGAATATTGAGTTTCTTTAAAGTATAGGGATCTAGATTTACTTGTTTTTTTTGCTGTGTTTCCGTTTTGTTTTCAGGCGTTTCTTTATTTCCGTCAGATGTCTGAAAATCACATCCTGTAACCAACGCGGAAATTAAAATGAATTGGAATATTTTTCGCATTTTTTCACCATTTTTAAATTTAACAAAGAGTTTCTTTTGCGTTAGTCATATTATCTTGCGTTAATTATTATAGAGTAAAATATCATTTTCTATTTTTATAGAGCATCTTTATCAGCAGTATTTTTATTTGAAGAGAATTGTCGGTGAATTGTTATAATATAATTTGTATGCATTTAATTCATTAAAAGAAATTTTTTAAAAATATGATTCTTTATAAACTTATAGTTTTGCGCATTTAGTACAATGAGAATTTTTGATATTTTTTTGTTTTTACTTTCGTTATAGTTTTTGTGAGAATATGTTATGTAGCTTTAATAGCAGATAGAGTTTAGAATTGTAAGGAAAACAATTTGCAGGCTATAAGTAATCAAAAACTTGATTCAAAATTTACCCATCGTGGGCTTATTTTAGTTTTTATTATTTTGTTATTGGATTTTATCAGTATCGCAATCATTAACCCTATTTTACCTGAATATTTTGCTCAGTTGACAGGAAAGGATATTAGCAAGGTTTCTGGGGAAAGAGGAAGATTACTTATGGCTTATTCAGCAATGCAATTTTTATTTTCTCCATTTATTGGCAATCTCTCTGATCGTTATGGTCGACGTCCTATTTTGCTTATCTCTATTATCAGTTTTGCTCTTTATAATTTTATCTTTGCTATAGCGTGGAGCTATTCTCTGTTGCTTATTGGGTGTCTTTTGTCAGGGATAAGTAGTGCTAGTTTTGCACTCTGTACAGCTTATCTTGCTGATCTATCTGACGATAGAACTCGCACCCGCAATTTTGGTCTGTTAGGAATTGCATCTGGGCTTGGGTTTGTTTTAGGCTCATTTATAGGCGGTTTTTTAGGTCAATTCAGTCCACGTCTTCCGTTTTATTTTGCGGCCGGTTTTTCTCTTATTAATTTCATTTTTTCATGGGTTATGCTTCCAGAAACGCTTCCTATATGCAATAGGCGCTCCTTTGATATTAAGCGGGCAAATCCTTTAGGTGCTTTTTTGCAACTCAGACAATATCCCAAAGCTCTTTGGATGTTATTAGTTTTTTTTCTTTATTGGTTTGCGGAATCTCTATGGCCAAGCATTTGGGCATTTATTGCTAAAGAACGTTACAATTGGAGCACGTTTTCTATAGGATTATCTTATAGTGTTTTCGGTATAGGTCAGATTATTGTGGTCTCTCTTATTCTGCCTTATTTTTCTAAGCGATGGAGCAATTGGCATATTGCGATGTTGGGGCTCCTGTTTGCATTGGTTGCTATGGTTGGCTACACATTTGCAATTCAAGGCTGGATGATTTACTTGGTTTTTGCGTGTACTATGCTTGAATACCTTGTTCATGCGCCTATGCGCGCTATTGCTTCAGCACAGGTGCCGGCGAATGCGCAAGGAGAATTGCATGGAGCGATGACATCAGTTGTTTCATTGAGTTTAATATTTGGTCCCATTTTTTATATGTTTCTTTTCGAACAATTTACACATGAAGATGCGGACTTTTATTTTTCTGGTGCTCCTTTTGTGGGAGGCTTTTGTGTCCTTATCGTTACTACGATAGTTTTTGCTTTACGGGTCCGCTAATTCTTTAAAGTTTTTATTGATGAGAATTTTTCCAAGCTTCATAAGGTAAAGAAAGCTTATGAGCTCTAAAAGAAGATCACATTTATAGTTATACTGAAAAGTAATATGTTTTTGCGAAATGAAAGAACATGGTTTAGGGAAAGAAGCTCAAAAGAAAAGCATTTCAATTAAGCTATCTTTTTATAATTCATGATAAGATCACTGAAATGTTGAAAGAGGTAATGGCTATCTTGTGGACCAGGGGAAGCTTCAGGGTGATGTTGAACAGAGAAAACTGGTTTTCCAATAATGCGAATGCCACAGTTTGAACCATCAAAGAGGGAAATATGTGTTTCTTGGACATGTGGTGGTAAAGAGCTAGCATCTACAGCAAAACCATGGTTCATTGATACAATCTCAACTTTTCCGGTGTTCAGATCTTTAACAGGATGATTGGCACCATGATGTCCTTGGTGCATTTTTATGGTTTTTGCTCCAAGAGTCAGGGCTAAAAGTTGATGACCAAGGCATATGCCGAAAAGCGGTAAATTATGATCAATTAACGTCTTAATAGTTGGAACGGCGTATTGCGCTGTCGCTGCTGGATCGCCTGGACCATTGGAAAGAAAAATACCATCAGGGTTCATTGCTAGAATTTCTTCTGCATTTGTATGGGCAGGCACGATGGTAATGCGTGCATTCTGTGTCGCCATAAGACGAAGAATATTACGCTTAATGCCATAGTCGATTGCAATGATATGAATATTGTGCACATTGTTTGTCTTATAGCCTTTATTCCAGATCCATGGTTTTTCATTCCATTGTCTTAAGGATTGAGATGTAACTCCTTTTGCAAGGTCAAGATTGATGAGACCAGACCATTTTTGTGCACGCTTCTTTAACGAAGGGATATCAAAATTCCCATGAGGATTATGTGCAATAATAGCATTTTGAGCACCTTTTTCTCGGATAAGAATGGTTAGTGCCCGTGTATCAATGCCGCAAAGTGCAATAATTTTACGTGCTTTAAGCCATTGATGCAGGTTTTCATTTGCACGATAGTTGGAGGGCTGCGTAATGTCTGCTTTGAAAAGAGCACCGACTGCGCCATGACAGTTGAGGGGCGTGAGATCTTCGATATCTTCACTATTCGTCCCTACATTTCCTATATGAGGAAATGTAAAATTAATAATTTGTTGCGTATATGATGGATCTGTAAGAATTTCCTCATAGCCTGTTATAGCAGTGTTAAAACAAACTTCACCTTCAGCAACGCCTGTAGCACCTGCTCCTTTACCTTCAATAACTGTTCCATCGGCTAATACTAAGAGAGCTGTAGGTTTTTTTATACTCCAAGGATCGCGAGATGGGATAGTTTGTGTCATAGTGAGCGCCTACAATTTATTTCTGAAAGGTATACCAATCAACATCCCACAAAAGTGTAACAGCTTTTGTGTATATTGTTTGTAATGTTTTGCTTGAGAAAGAGAGTATAGGTACATTCCCTGAAGAGGTAAAGTCCTGTTTTTAAATTTTCTAAAATCATCGATATTAATTATTTTTTACCATGCAATGAATGTAAGACATAGAATAATTTAATGATTGCTGAGAAATTATTTTCTGATTGAACAAAATTAGGGTAATTTACGTTGTCTGACAAGATTGGTGGTGCTCTCAAGCCTGCTTTGAAGGTGTAGAAGAGTATGTATCGTGCCGTTCTTTTGGGTTAGTCAATCACTAGATTGAGAGATCGTGATATTTCTTTATTATGATGAAGAAAAATCAGAAGTGAGAGATCATTATATACAGTTTATTTTAGTTGAAATTCAGAAAACAAATCAAAAAAATGAAATAAAATACAATGCCAATGGGGCTTTATAAAGAGTTTAGTTGCTTAAAATTGCTAGAAAAAACAAAGGGATGGGAGTTATTTATAAAATTCTTCTCCATTAACTTGATGAGATGGAAGAAAGGAAAGTCCTTTCCGTAGGGTTGGTACAAGAAAAGAAAGAGAGAAAATGAAGTGAACTGTGACAGCTTATGGTGTACTTAAGGGAAAATACTATACAGGTATAGGGAAAATAAATTTTTCTAGAATTGGTAAGAGCTTCATAAAAAATTCAGTAAAGTTTATTGAGCAACAAAGTGCATCTGTAATTATAATAAGCAATTCTTGACATAGATATATAAACTAAAGGTAAGAAGTGAAACTCATTAGAAAAAATTAATGTAAATGAGGGCGTTAAAAGAAGAGAATGAGTGTTTTTTGTTAATGAGTAAAAACATCTGTGATCTATTTTATGCTCTTCTTTAAGATGTTACTTTCTTTATTTATGCGGGATTTGTTGTGTAAAGTGGTGAAGCCGTTAAAAACAATTCGGTTAGCAGCAGTGGTTTATCCTTTAATCGCAAACGAGAACGGCGCGCCCACAATGCGCCGTTTTGTCCGATATGAATGTAATCGCGGGTTAATTTGCCACTTTTAAATAGATAGTGTCCCAATGGTTTAGTTCCCAAATGCATCAGTTCTTGATTGTGTTCGAAGAGAGTTTCTTGCGGGATTATCGTGCGTCCAAGAAGCCAAGGCTGATTGTCTCCCATCAGGATAACTTCGCGTAACCAGTAACGTGAGCTCTCAGGGAGATGTTTCGCTTCCTCTTTTAGTTTATCCCGTGTAATGAAACATTCACGTTGTGGTTCGACACGTATACAGGTACAGTGTTTTTTCAATCGAAGTGTCATCGAACCCGTTTCCATGAGCCAGTCACGGATATTTTCTGGTATGAGGTGGTTTTGATCAGGTAGCCACTGTAAAGGTGGCAAGATGGAATCTTTGGGTTCAGACATCATTTTACTCCACATCTAAAACCGTATTCCGTATACTATACTGAATAGTATAAAAAGATGTTTGCAATCTAATACAGAAATGCAAAGGCAGCAAGATTTTAAATAAAAAGTTTTAAAGGAAAAATTGAATCGGAAACCTTTAAAAGGGGCTTTTATTCTTTATACTCCAGAAGCATATTTCAATGATTTTAGAAAAGTTTTAATTGATAAAAAACGAAAATAAAAGATACTGAAAAAAGAGTAGAATAAAATTTTTAACATCTCTTTCTTCCTAGATCAAAATTTAGGAGAGGTATGTGTTGAAGAAATCAGATATTAAAAACAGTGATCTTTGAACGCTAATTTTAAAAGGAAGCTAGTACAGTGAAAGAACACTGTTATCTTTGCTGATATAAATAGGTTGTAGCATAGCGATTGAGGATGGTAAGGTGCAAAAGCTTTGTATCGCTTTTAGTTTAACAACAAAATAACGGTGATCCCAAAGGGATGGGATGATGACCCAAAAAGGATGGTAATGCAAAAATATTGCTAAAACACCCACCCCTCACTTGCTCATTCGCGGTAATTTAAAAAGCTACAGCAACGATATTTCAATTTTCTCGTTTAGCACCCAAAAGTGCCTTGAAAAAATGAAAAGGTGTCTTACGAGCGAACTTTTCTTCCTATCCATATAAGAATGCAGGCTCCTATAAAACCTGAAATGAGATAGCCAAACCAACCAGCAAAGCTTACGCCTAAAAGGCCAAAAACAAAACTGGCTAATATAGCCCCAATAATTCCTAAGATAATGTTTAGAAAAACTCCTGTTTGGCTTTTCATAAAATATTGCGCAGCCCAACCTGCAAGGCCGCCGATAATAATAGCTGCAATCCAGCCGATATTTGCGTCTTCCATTTATATTCTCCTTTGCCTGAATCTTAAAACTAGGGTAAGCTCGACAAAGATCAAGGCTAACTCTTTTGCCTTGGGGATAGATAGAGGAATGCTCCTCTTGAAAACTTTATTATATTTTACTTTGCTGTTTTCTCAATTGATGCGAACATCTTATACGTGCAATATTGTATCTCTAAAATCACAAAAACACACCATTACCCGCATAATACCAAAAAATGCTGAAATTCGCAATTGTTTTCCGTAAAGAAAAAATGTTTGTAAAAGCGCATTGAGAGCATATAAATTGAATTTATGAGGAGATTTTTTTGCCAACTCTTCTAACAAGTTTTAAAAAGACTGAAAGGATATAAATAAAGAAACAAGAAAAATTATAATTCGAGAAGTTTGAACGGAAGCTTGTCCATACGATACCAATGATCCTTGAAGTGATCTTTAGGGCTGTTGTTCTTTAAATTTTTACAAACTGTTGTGTCAATTGAATCTTTAAAAATATTATAATTTTTGCAAACCGATGGCGTTTTATCTTTCTCATATTCCATTTTTTTCTTAGTGCTGTGGATCGGTTTAGTCTTTAGCAAGCTTTGATTGGACAAAGACATTTAAAGACGTGAATGCGCAAAATTTAATAATCGATGGAATATGTTCATTGTTCAAATATTCTCAAGGTGAAGGTTTAGACGTTTGTTGTTCAGTAGGATTACGTAGGCGGGAGTTTTGAAGAAGTCCTTGCGCTTCTAAAATTGGGTAGATCATTGAGGTTAAAAGGGAGTTGATTTGTTTTAAATCGCGTACAGTGTCGAGATGAAGGCTGGATGACTCTATGTTTTTAAGGTCACCTTCACGAAGGCGTTTAAAATGCTTTAAACTCATCTCTTTTTCTAAATTTCGGAGCTGGTCTTTTTTCTGCACCAATAAATGTGCGGTATGGGTGTCATGTGAGACAAGAACATTAAATGCGATATGCGCATTGGCTAAAACAATGGAATGGAAGCGCAAGAGATCATTCCATCCATCGCTACTAAACTTTAGACCTTTTTGTTGTTTCTTTTTAACAAGCATAAGCATATTATGAATAATGATGTCTCCTGCTTGATCTAATTTTATACAAGCACCTAGAAGTTCTTGAGTTTGGAGGGCTTGTTCATCAGACAATTTTTGTCCAGCTAATCGTGCAAGATAAAGTTTAATTGCAATATGCTTTTTGTCCAGCATTGTGTTTAGCTGATTAAGCTCACGGATGATATCGGGATCAGGTTTTTCATAAAGTCCCATGATCTTTTCTAGCATAATATCCACAAGATCACAGATATGGATAACTTCACGCATGACATTAGAAAGTGCTAAAGTTGGGCGCTCAAGAACGCTATCATCAAGAGCTGTTTGATCAGATAAATTCAGTGTTTTATCACTTTGTGTTTTTTTTGTACTGATGTGAACAATTGTGGTGGTTAGTTTTAAAACCGCTGTTGAGAGTGGTATTCCAGCAAGGAGAATAAAAACGTTAAAAATGATATGGGCGTTGATAACTTGAGTAGAGGGGGTATTGCCAAGCCATGTGATTGGTGGTTGAAAGAAGAGAAAGAAGAGAAGGATCAAGATTGAACCGGCTCCGCGCATGAGCAAATTCCCCAAGGGCACGAGGCGGGCATTAGGGGAGGCATTGCGTGTTAAAAGCGGTGCTATAAGAGAGGAACCAAAATTAACGCCAAGGACCATTACAACACAGAGTTGGGCATGTATAAGGTCATAGTTGGCAAAATTGACCAGCAAGATGATTCCTGCAATGGATGAATGTAAGAGATAAGTGAGTGCTGCTGCCAATAAAAAAGTAGAAATAGGATCTGTTGAAAGATAACGAATGATGCTAGGTAAAAGAGCGCTATCCCGTAAAGGCTCAGTGGCTGAACTGATCATTTGTAAAGATAAAATCAAAAGACCGATGCCAATGATAATACGTCCCATTTGACGCCACTCACGTTTTTCAGTTGTCATGAAGATACTTGTGCCAATTAAAAGACACAGTGGCACAACAAGAGTAAGGTCATAGGAAAGAATTTTGACAACAAATGCTGATCCTAATTCTCCTCCACGGACAGCCATCAGTCCTGCTACACCAGAGACAAAACCAGATTCGACAAAAGAACCAACAAGGAGTGTGATTGCTGTAGAGCTTTGTAAAATCATTGCTGAAAAAAGTCCGAAACTTACAGAAAACAATGGTTTGGAGATGACATGACGCATTTTATATTTAAGCCTGTCACCATAAGCGCGTTCAACGCCTGTGCGTACCATGCGTGTTGCCCAAAGAAGTAAAGAAATAGCGCCGGCAAGATGAAGGAGTACCAATGAACCATTCATGATACTTTCTCTTTCTTTGTTGTTATAAATAAGGTTGATGTAAAAAATTCATGCATTGAAGCTCATTATTTTACTTTTCTTTCGTTTCTAATACATGACGAAAATCATAACCACTCGGATTTTGAAAAATCTTTAGACCAAAACTAGGAAGAATGGAATAAAGGTGGTCAAAAATATCAGCTTGAATTTGTTCATATTCTAGCCAATTTGTTGTGTTGGTAAAACAATAGATTTCCAAAGGTAAACCATCAGGTGTAGGAGGTAATTGTCGTGCCATCAGGGTCATGTTTTGTTCGATGTTTAAATGCTTTTTTAAATAAGCAACAACATATGCACGGAAAGTTCCAATGTTGGTTAAACGGCGCGTATTGGCTAACACGTCATGATTTTTATCTAATTGAGTATTCCATTGATTAATTTCTGGTATTTTTTGTGTGAAATAATTTTCTAACAAATTAAATCGGGATAGATATTGTTGTTCTTCTTCTGTGTGAAAACGGATGCTTGATTGGTCAATAAAGAGCGACCGTTTAATACGCCGTCCACCTGCTTCTTCCATGCCACGCCAATTCTTAAAAGCGTCGGTTACCAATTTACGAATAGGCACAGTCGTGATTGTTTTATCAAAATTTTGAACTTTAACGGTATGGAGTGCAATTTCAGTGACATCGCCATCGACATCGAGGCTGGGAATTTGAATCCAATCACCGACACGGACCATATCGGTAGATGAAATTTGGATGCCTGCAATGAGAGACAGAAGTGTATCTTGGAAAATCAGCATGAGGACGGCGGCCATTGCACCAAGACTGGAGAGAAGGATAAGTGGTGAGCGGTCAATTAATGTCGCTACCATGAGAATTGTAGCTACAGTAAAAAGCGCAATTTTGGCGATTTGAATATAACCCTTTATTGGTTTTAACCGCGCCGTTGGCTGTTGTTCATAAAGGATATTAATAACATTAAGAAGGGAAGAAATTGCAAGGGCAACCACAAAAATAATGAAGGCATTAGCAACATTGCCTATAATAGTGTTGAGAGCATCAGGAAGTGTTGGGATAAAATTAATGCCGATTGAGAGAGTAAAAGCTGCAACAATGTTCGCTATATACCGAATAGTGGATTCAATATCAGCGGTAGTATTTTTAGGGAGAAAAGAAGAAAGCCGTTTTGCTCCGTGAAAGAGAAGGCTTCGTGCTAAAAAATTGACTAAAAGCGCAATGATGATAAGAATAATGAGCCAAACAATAGATTCTAGCAAAGGATACTGAACAAGAAATTTTATCACTTTTTTTACTCTCCATTTCTGAAAAATATGCGGTTGAACCTTTAAAACTTTTCAATCGCTTAAAAGGAAGTGTTGGAATTATGCTCTAAAGTGGTTAAATATGCAAAAAAGAATTTTTAAACTCTGTGAGAGATAATGCGTTTTTCGGCCGATTTTCTTGATGACCTTCGCACTAGATTGCCAATTTCAACAGTTATTGGCCAGAGGGTGATCTTTGATCCCAAGAAAAGTAAACCTTCGCGAGGAGATTTTTGGTGTTGTTGCCCATTTCATGGTGAGAAGACTCCAAGTTTTCATTGTGATGATCGTAAAGGACGCTATTATTGTTTTGGTTGTGGTGTGAATGGTGATATTTTTACTTTTCTTTGTGAGCTTGATGGGTTGCACTTTTCAGAAAGTGTAGAGCGTTTGGCTGATTTTGCAGGGATCAAATTACCTCTTTTTGATCCACAAAGTCATAAACGTCAAATGGAAAAGGCTGATCTTTATGATGTTATGAAAATAGCTACGGATTTTTTCCAACAGAGCTTATATGATAAAGCCAGTGTGAATGCGCGTCGTTATCTTGATGCACGTGGTGTGACACCAGAACTTGCAAAGCGTTTTCGAATTGGTTTTGCTCCAGTGAAACGGACAGCTTTAAAAGAAGCTTTAAGTGCGCGCGGAATTTCAATTAAACAAATGGAAGATTGTGGGCTGCTCAAATTGAGTGAAGATAATACGGTTTCCTATGATCGATTTAGAAATCGTATTATGTTTCCCATTGAAGATTTACGCGGACGTGTGGTGGCTTTTGGAGGGCGTGCGTTAGAGAAAGATACACCAGCAAAATATCTCAATAGTCCTGAAACAGTGCTATTTCATAAAGGGAATATGCTTTATAATGCAGCATCAGCTCGCAAAAATAGCCGCTTCGTTGGCGATGAGAAAATCCATTCACTTGTTGTGGTTGAAGGTTATATGGATGTCATCGCGTTGACTAAAGCTGGTTTTGAAGGAGCGGTAGCACCTTTGGGGACAGCGTTAACGGAAGCACAAATTGAGCTTTTATGGCAGATGGGATCCGATCCCATTTTGTGTTTTGATGGAGATGATGCTGGCTTAAAAGCTGCTTTTCGTGCTGCTGATCGTGTGCTGCCTCTTTTGAAATCAGGCGTTTCTGTGCGCTTTGTTTTGTTGCCACAAGGTAAAGATCCAGATGAAATTATTTCTGCTGGTGGTGCACAACTTTTCTCTTCTTTTTTGCAAAAAACAATTCCGTTGATTGAACTTTTGTGGCAGCGTGCTGCTTACGGAAAGAATTTTGAAACTCCAGAAGCACGGGCGACGCTAGAACAACAACTAAAACAACAAATTTTTACAATTAAAGATCAAGATATACGCCGTTATTATTTGCAAGATATAAAAAAACGGCTTTTTGATTTTTTTCGTCCCTCTTTTTCGAAAAAAAAGAGTACAGGGCGGTATCAACAGCCCTCCCACAATAGGATCCTAAAAGATCACTCTTTTTCTGTTTTGGAAAATTCTGACATAGTGCGTAATTCGTCGCAATCTATTCCTTTGCGTGAAGCAGTTATTTTGTTGATTTTAGCTTACTATCCTGAGTTATGGTATGAAAATTTTGAAGTTCTTGCTGAATTGGAGTTGCAAAACAGTCAATTAGTCTGTTTTCATCAATCTATGTTAGAAATTCTTGGGGATCAGCAGCTTCATGATAAAGAAACAATGATTGCGCTCTTAGAGGAAAAAGGGCAAACAGCTCTGTTAGAGCGTATGAAACATCTTGTGCAACATGTTGGCATGCGTACTGTTTTTATTGGAGCTCCTATAGAAGATGCTCGGGCTATATTAAAACAGGCTCTCTACTTGCATCTTCAAGAACACCACCTACATAAGAGATTACAAGATATTGAAGAGCAACTTGTAAGGAATCCTAACAGCGAGGTCTTTAATCTGCTTCGTGAGATAAAAAGTGAGCTGGAACAGATGCAAGCGACAGAAGCGTTAATTGAAGGATTTGGAAGTTAGTTGGATAAAAAAATAGACGGGAATAACCAAGATACGATAAAATGATTCGCTTTTTTAATGCGAATCAGTCACCTAAGGCTTAAGATGAGGAAGTTTATGTAGAGCGACATTTTTATAAAGAATGACGGCTGGATTTTAGGAAAAGCGGGAAATTGGTTCTTACTATATGCTGCAGAGATTATCTCAGAAAGGCTGAGAGGTGTCGGGGAAACTTCTTGAGTTTTCCCGCGTTTTTGTGTGAATGAAGTACTTATTTCGAATGTATTCTTTCTGATAGTAATCTCCTCTAAGAGGAAGTATATATTGGAAAGGTTCCGATACGTTAGGTAAGAATGAGAAATGCTGGTCACGTGGAAGCTGTGGAGTGATCAAGTGGAGTTACGGTATGGCAACAAAGGTTAAACAGAAAAATAATGTGGAAGTAATAAGCCAAACGAGTTTGGATAGTCCTCTTCTTGATTTTTCTGATGATGCCATTAAAAAAATGGTTAAGCTCGCCAAAAAAAATGGTTATGTGACAATGGATGAACTGAATGCAGTTCTTCCATCTGAAGAGGTTACGTCTGAACAAATTGAAGATATCTTGGCAATGTTTTCTGAGATGGGTGTTAATGTTGTTGACGATGAAGATGATGTCGATTCTGAACATGATGAGGAAGAAGTTACGGTAGAGGGAGGAGATCTCGTAGAGGCTTCTAGTCACGCGATTGCAACGACAACGAATAAGCGTGAAGTTACAGATCGTACTGATGATCCGGTGCGCATGTATTTACGAGAAATGGGAGCCGTTGAACTGCTTTCGCGGGAAGGCGAAATTGCCATTGCCAAACGTATCGAAGCAGGGCGTGAGACAATGATTGCAGGACTTTGTGAAAGCCCTTTGACTTTTCAGGCTCTCATTATTTGGCGTGAAGAATTGAAAGAGCAGCGTATTCTCCTTCGTGAAATTATTGATCTTGAAATGACTTATGCTGGTCCAGAAGCAAAGCAGGCTCCTATTGTTGAGCGAAGTGAAATTAATAAGATAAAAGAGGAAAAAATATCTTCTGGTATGCGCAATATGGAGGGGATTGCGGGAGAGAGAGGCGTTGAGGATGAAGAAGATGATGAGGATGATGTTAACTTGTCGCTTGCTGCAATGGAAAATGAACTCTGTCCCCAAGTCATGGAAACATTGGATTTTATTGCACAAACCTATGTAAAATTGCGGAAATTACAAGATCAACATGTTGAGAGTAGTTTGGCAGAGCGTAAAGAGGGGGCTCTTACATCCTCTCAGAGAAAAAAATATGTTCAATTAAAGGGTGAGTTGATTCAAGCCGTAAAATCTCTTTCTTTAAATCAAAACCGTATCGAATCTTTGGTTGAACAGCTTTATGACATCAATAAAAGATTGATTCACAATGAGGGTAAGCTGAAGCGAATTGCTAACAGTTATGGTATTGGTCATGAGGATTTTTTAAAAGAATACCAAGGACGTGAACTAGATGCAGATTGGATAAATTATATTGCGACTTTACCAGGATCAGGGTGGAAAGAATTTTCAAGGCGTGAGGGAAAAGAAATTCAGAGATTGCGTAGCGAAATACAAAATCTTGCACAAGAGACTGCTATTTCAATTGGTGAATTTCGTCGAATTGTTACGCAGGTGCAGAAAGGTGAACGCGAATCAACAATTGCTAAAAAAGAAATGGTCGAAGCTAATCTCCGTCTCGTGATTTCAATTGCAAAAAAATATACCAATCGTGGTTTGCAGTTTCTGGATCTTATTCAAGAAGGCAATATTGGTTTGATGAAAGCCGTGGATAAATTTGAATACCGTCGTGGCTACAAATTTTCAACTTATGCCACATGGTGGATCCGTCAGGCAATTACTCGTTCAATTGCTGATCAAGCACGTACTATTCGTATTCCTGTTCATATGATTGAGACAATTAACAAAATTGTTCGTACATCACGACAGATTCTCCATGAAATTGGACGGGAGCCTACACCAGAAGAATTGTCCAGTAAACTTTCTATGCCGTTAGAAAAAGTACGAAAAGTCCTTAAAATTGCAAAAGAACCTATTTCACTCGAGACACCTGTTGGTGATGAGGATGATTCGCATTTAGGTGATTTTATTGAGGATAGAAATGCGTTATTGCCGATTGATGCTGCTATTCAAGCAAATCTACGGGATACAACCACGCGCGTGCTGGCTTCATTAACGCCACGTGAAGAACGTGTGTTGCGAATGCGTTTTGGTATTGGGATGAATACAGATCACACTTTGGAAGAAGTTGGTCAGCAATTCTCAGTGACAAGAGAGCGTATTCGACAAATTGAAGCAAAGGCGCTTCGTAAGTTGAAGCATCCTAGCCGTTCAAGAAAATTGCGTAGTTTTCTCGATTCTTAACAAGGGCTTTATGTCTTTTCCAAGGATGTATCATTTTCTTAAAGAATGTGGGAAAGTGTATTTCATAGAGTTTTTAGGATACCTTCTTAAAAAAGGAAACGAGGCAAGAGTTGTAAAATATTTTGTGATGTGCAAGGCAATGATTTTAATTGCTTCATCATAAACAGGATCAAATTCAAAGAATCTTACGATATTCAGAATCCCTATTCAAAATGAAAAAACAATGAACTATCTTTATCAATCAATGCGTTGTCTAATGGTTATCTTGGCTTTTATCATAAAGATAGCGAGATAGGTGGGATGAAATCATAGAGTGTTTTTTCAAAAGAATGAACGAGTATTTCAAGCTTTACTCTGTCTATAATGGTAAGGGATTCTTTTTTGCTTTATGAGGTTGTTCACACAAGCGATTTATCTCGATATGTACGAATCTCAAGATTCCATTGAGGTTATATTATTGTTTGAGATTGTGAAAGATTGAGAGTCGTGTATTTTAATTGTTTTTCTTCGCATAAAGGTTTTTTCTAAAGAAAAAATATCCTTATTAAATTTGTTTTAAAAAGATTGTCTTGAGGCAATGAAGTAAATTTAATGTTTTTTAAAAAACGAAAATTG
Source organism: Bartonella sp. P12B (assembly GCF_055796185.1). Lineage (NCBI taxonomy): Bacteria > Pseudomonadati > Pseudomonadota > Alphaproteobacteria > Hyphomicrobiales > Bartonellaceae > Bartonella > Bartonella sp. P12B. Next base: position 122,233 of record NZ_JBTTDI010000005.1, read on the forward strand.
GTGAAATTGTAAAGATTAAATTATTTTATTGCTCTTGTTGATAGATTTTTTTCTCTTGAAAAGATATGACTGATTTTATGAATGAAGAAGCTCCCTTTTGGAAAATAAAAGAATTGGAAGAAATGACCATTTCTGAGTGGGAGAGTATTTGTGATGGTTGTGGGCGATGTTGTTTACACAAAGTAGAAGATGATGATACTGGCGATATATATACAACCAGTGTCGCTTGTCGTCTTTTAGATGGAGAAACTTGTCGGTGCCGAGATTATGTTCACCGCAAGTCAATTGTTCCCAATTGTATATCGTTGGATATTGCAACGGTTAAAACAGCTCGATGGCTTCCGGAAAATTGTGCTTATCGGTTGGTTAATGAGGGAAAAGACCTTCAATGGTGGCACCCACTGATTTCAGGGAATTGGCAGATGGTCCATCAAACACAATTTTCGGCGCGTGAACAGATAGAAATTTACGAAGATGAATTAACCTCTGAAGAGGATTACCTCCATCATATCACCGGTCTTCTTTGTGAAGGCTAGTGATATGATTATTTCATGCAATAGTTTATAATTTTGTGCTTTAGTCTATAGAAAATACTACGCTAACATTGACGTTATAACCCAATTCTCCTCCTGAGAAATTTGTATCGGCGTCGCTTGCATGTACTGCACTGCTCATAAGACGTGGGCGTGGAGAGTAATTATCATTATTTTCATTGATTCGAATAATTTTTCCTAATTTTAAATTTGCTGCTTGTGCTATAGTTTCAGCTTTTTCAATGGCTTCAGCGATAGCTTTTTTACGTGCTTCTTGATAAAATGGCTTTGTATCAGCGTTGGTGAAGGTAATGCCATTAACTGAGTTAACGCCCAGAGTCATTGCTTGATCAAATATTTTACCAGCATTGGCAAGGTCGCGAATACGCACTGTTAAAGAATTTGAAACATGATAGTATTTCTCATTATTCTTTTTTTCATGATGTTGATCAGAGCTATATTGGTAAATGGACAAGCCTGATGTTTGTAAATCATTGGCTTGGATTCCATTGTTTTTAAAAGCAGTTACAATATCATTCATAGATTTATTATTGGCTGCTAATGCTTTTTGGGCAGTTTTGTCCTCTGTAACAACGGCTAGGTTAATAATTGCCATATCTGGTGCTGCTTGACTTTCACCAGTTGCAGTAACTGTAATCGTTGCGTTTTTTATTTTGCTTTCTTCAGCATGTATGGAAAATGAACTGGTTAGCAGTGTAAGTATCACCATAATTATTTTAACATTATAATGGTTCAATGATTGGAAAATTGTTTTTTTCATATCTGCTCCTCTATATTTATCAGGTTACTACTTTCTCATTTTTGGAAGTTTTTGTAAATAAATTAGAGCAGTAGCGAAAAAAACCGATAGATAAAGAAAAAAAGATGAGTTATAATTTAAACAAGCCCTTGTATCATAGGGCGTTTTAGTTTAGAGAAAAGCAACCTGTGTGGGGCCTGTAGCTCAATTGGTTAGAGCCAGCGGCTCATAACCGCTTGGTTGGGGGTTCGAGTCCCTCCGGGCCCACCATTATAAAGTTAAGTGCGTTATAGAGAATCCTTGAGATTTTTTCTCCTTCATTTTTTTCTCTATTGTGGGGTGGTTTCTTATTCGTTCTCTTGGTATAGAGGAGTGATATTTTCATCAATTTAGTCAAAACGGCTCTGATTGATGACATCTTAGCATCTCTCTATTAAGCTTATATACAGTCCTTAATCTATGAATTGATTTTTTAATTTCTGTTTCTGTGTATTTTCCCAAAATAGGGTGTTAAATTTCCTTTGATGAGTTCGTTTTTTCCCCGCAAATGAATCTTATTATTAAAGACTGAGCAATTTAAAGGCTTTTGTTGTTCTAGGTAAACCCAGAAGGAAATATTTGCTTTAAAGTGATTTCTTTATTTTTTTATGAATGAACTTAACTCTTGCATCTTTGAGTTTGATCTAAACTGCATCAGTATGATTCAATCTTGTACAAAAAAAACAGTTTGTAGATGTTCATAGGCACTGTATATCAACGATATAACATTTATCTCTGTTGTTTTTCCAAGGTGGAAATTTTTTCTTTTTTTGAGGAAGAATTTTTTAGAGCTGGAAATCAGGTGTGCTTCTAAAAGTTTTTGATTAATTGTTTTTTAAAGCTTGTTGAGTATTTTTCAGAATATTTTGTGTGGATGTGTTCGTGTGTTTTTTTTGTGTTGTTCGATGTTTGCTGTCATAGGCATCTTTTTTCTATGGAATGAAGATTTTCATCAAAATGCCTTTCTTTTATCGTTGTATATTTTTGCTAAGTTGCGCTTATAAATGCTGTTTGGACTATGGTCTAATTGTCACCTAAGAGAAAATTTATCAAGATCTTCTTTAATGTTGTACTTTATAAGATTTAGAGTGCTAAGTAAATCTTACTCTTTTTTCTGTTGAGTGTAGAGATCTTTGTCATTACCTTTCTCTTTTATGTAAAGCTGTTGATAGATGCATTCGTTTTTTCGGAAAGAAAAATTTATTTCTTCTTCAAATTCAATATATTTATACAAAAGGATCTTCTTTTTTTGTAAATACTTATGCAATTTATGGAGGGATATCATTAGAGCTTGACCCATTGTATCTTTTTAAGTACCGCCATCTTTGTTCATGATAGATCTCTATGTTAGATTGCAAGAGTGCTTTTAGAAGAAAAGCCGATTTTTTGAGAAGCACCTCAAAGATTCGTAAGCAGCATGGCTGTTCATGAGGGCTGTACATATCGCGTTGTTTGTATTTTTGCTTTGCGATATTGTTTTGAAAATAGAGGTAGTGCTGTATAGGATAAAATTGTAATATATGCTTTTTAAATAAGCTTTTTCATATTCTCTCACCTAGAGGTCAGAAGTATTTTCAAAGATATTTTTACGTCGATTAGTTATTGGTTCGAATCACAGGATTTGTGTAACACTGTGAGTGTTGTTGATAAAAGTGGTAGAACCAATTTTATCATAAAAGGGCTTGGGCCGTGCGATGTCTTCTGTTTCACCATGGTACATAACTAACAGAATCCCTTCTAATTGTATAAAATCAATTATCACACAGTCGCTTCCATACTGCCTATTGCAAATATTTTTTGTAAGGTATGGGATATGTCTGAACGTTATAGCGTTATCCAGTTTGACTACATGGAGTATAACTATGAAGAATGATGAAAAATTTAAGGTCGATTTATCCAACATTATCGTTAAATGGGAGGCTTTGTCGACGGTGCAGAAGCAAGAGATACTGAAAATAGTAGAAAATTTTACAAATGTTGCTCAGTCAACAGAATATTTAAGGCTTCAATCTTCTTTTTATCTCCAGAGGAAATCAAAGCGATGAGTCTTAGATCTTCATCGGAGATGTTAAAACCAGTTATTACATATATGGCGCTAGTATTTCCGAGTGTGTTAAGAATAGCCATGAGTTTATCTACAGAGGGTCTTTTCCCTCCGTTTATCATTTGTTGTACGTAGTTTTGTCCACAGCCTGCTGCTTTGCTTATTTCAATCATTGTGCGTCCATCACTTTTTATTAATTCAATTAAGCGTTGGAACCAATCTTTTTCAGTCTTTGTCATTTTTAGACCTTTACATATTTACGCTATAGCGTTAATATTGCGTTGCGAATCCAGAGTACATGATACAAGGAGCATAAAAATATCCATGTGTAGCTTTTCGCTTATGAAGGATATCAGGTTGTTTTTTATTAATAAAAAAATGTCCGTATATACTTTCAAATTTGAATCAATAAAAAATTGTTGCTTAGTTTCACTATCGTGACAGAATTTGCGCGTATAACCAGACATGGAAACACACGTGGTATGTTCATGAAATATTATCAATAGTATACTCAGCACCATTATAAATCAAGATATACCCCAACATTGGCATTTGTAAGAAATTTTTGCGGGAGGGTGCTGTGCAGATGTATGGAGCTTTGTGGTCGTAAGGGAAAGGATCATGGCTTTGGAAAGAATGCAAAAAACTCACGGGTACAGGACACTATTTTTCTTTTTATTTTAATAAATGAAGTTACTTTCAAATGGTTTTTCGCATGTGTATGTTGAGAGATTTTGGAAATACCAAAAAAATGATGTTGGTAATTTTATAGAGTATAAAGAGATTATCAATCGTGAAGGAATTTGTTGAGGAGGATATAAAGACAAGTGCGAGATATTTTATAAAAGGTGGATGTGTTTTGGCTAATGATAGCATTGTTTATAATAAACTACATATCTATTCTATTATAATAGCCTGATTTTAGCAGTGTTCATGTGTATGGTAATTCACAGGTTGTGGTAGGCGGTATATGAGGGGATAAGAATTTGCTGTAATAGTAAGGTTAATGGCGGTGCTTGTGTTTATAGGAATGCTTAAGCTTACAACTGTAAAATTTTCAAAGATTCTAAAATTATGTAGGTGCTTTAGTTTGTGGTTATGCAAAGATTTGTAAGGAAGTAAAAGTTTATAGAAATGCAGAGTCTTATGAATATGAAGATTTTTTTCAATTAGATAGCTTTTTCCTGGTATAAAAGAGGATAGCAGGAATGATGTAAGGGAGGAGGTGCCTATTGAGTTTATTGCATCCTTGGAATTTTTTGAAATCAGTGATGTCTTTGCATTTTGTATAAATAAATATGCTGCAAATCATAGGGGTGAGGATATAATTGGGCAGCTTTCATGAGGTTGCTTTATCTTATTTTTTAGCATGTTTTTGTGGAGAGGATAAGGGTACTAAGTGTGATTTATTCCATTTAGTACAGGTGGTTTTTGTATTCTTTTTTTAATAAAAAACTAAACGAAACAAATTGCTAAAAATGATTGATTCGATAGTTGTTAAAGGAGATCAAAAGTGAGTGTGAATGCAATTTTATTAGGGGCGGTGATTGTTGTTTTTCTTTTCAGTGGGGGCATGTTTCGATTTGCTTTTTATTATCGCGATCAGGCTAAAGTTCTTAAAGAAGAAGTAAGAAAGCTAAAGCATGAGTTCTTACGGGATTCCATGAAGATGACTGAAGAACGAGATAGGGCAATTAGAGAGCAAAATATGATGATTAAAAGACGGGATCAAGCAATTGAAAGACTAAAAAAACAAATTCAGCAGTACGAGGAAGCTATGCAAAAACACCAAAAAGAGATTACCTTTGAAGAGGGTTAAAAAGATGATGAGAGAGAATGCCAATAGAAAAAGATTAAAAAAAAACTCTTAGGAATTCAGCAGGATAAACATATTCATAATTTGTGTATCACGTGTATTTTATTCAGTCGCTTATGGATGTTAAACATCACATAAAAACCCCCCTCCCTTAAGAAAAAGCAAGGGCTCCTCCTACAGCACGAAATTATTGGACAAGATTTCTAATATAAAAAGCAAAATTTTTATCTTAATATTAAAGAACGTTAGGATTGTAATTCTCTAATAAGGGCTTTATGCGTGATTTCTTTTATCTGTTCAATATTGACCAAGATATCTTGTTTTGTCGGATAACCCTTACTAGAAAAAGCAATTTTTTGTTTGTCTCCTGAGATTAAACGCCAATACCATTGGTTATGAACACCTTGAAATACCTCAAAAAACATGCTTCTCACCTCATAAAATAGCTGTAATTACAAGATAAACATCTAACCAGTATAACTATGAGCACTAAAGTATGTCTCTATAGTGAGTAGTCAATATATTCCTCTTAATTTTTTTAATCTTAGATAAAATCTCTATGAAAGCAACATTCTGTAACAAGAAAATATTTATTGTCAATAAGCTATAAAGAGACACTTTACACTACAAAACCGTTTTTTAAAACTTTAACCATGCTATATTTATAGCTTTTTTGGGAAAAATTTTTTATTGCTACTGGGCAGATATACTCAATTTTTTTCTATAAAAACAAATTTCATACGTTTAATAAAATATCACTAGTATGGAAAAATAAAGAAAACCTCTTTCGTGTTGATAAAGCTTATAATTCTTTTGTTATCCTTTGTGATAAGGATATTTATTGATTAGCTATAATCTCTTTTTGCGACACACTTCGAATGAGTAAATCAATGAACAAGCTAAGGGTATAAGAATTAGCCATTTTTGCTTTCATATCGATCAGCGAGGTTGCTGCTTTTGGGTTAAGGTTATTCGATAAACCTTGTTTTGACAAGTAGTGCTGCAACTTTTCATAAGAGCTATCGATTTTTTCTTGATTTTGTTTTTCATGACGACCACTTTGGGTAAGAATCTCCTCAAGTCCCTCAATTTTTTTTATAAAATAATTCCAATCAAAATCACTTTTAGCATACTCTGTGTCAAACATTTTTCCTTGTCCAGTTAAAAGCCAATTAATATTGACACCGTACAATGTGCGATATGTTTGTAAAACACTAAGATTGGGTTCTCTTTCTCCCCGCTCATAAAAAGCAATGGAATTTTTTGTCATACTAAAACTTTTAGCTAATGCTTCACGTGATGGATCTCCTAGAGCGAGACGTACATAACGCAAACGTTTTCCAAAGATAGTTTTTGATTCAGTTTCAGGACGGGCCACGAATTATCTCCCTCAGTAAATCATCATGGTATAGGTTTTAGCCAATAAAGGCACACTATGTATTAATAACTCTTGATATAATGTCAATATTTATAGTTTTATTTCTCTTTATTTTTTTAAATTTTAGTGGATAGAAAGCAATTTTTGACTTGTTGTATAGCACATTATTTAAAATTGTTATTCATTTTAGAGGTAAAAATAAGCTTACTGATACTTTTCTTGTTTTTTCTGGTGGAAATTTCATATAAATTTGCCGTGTAGATTCTCTCTATCTTTGCGTGAAGGGATATAGTTTAGTTTTTCAATTTGCGTGACAGATGAATTTGAACAAGTAAATTTTGAGGAATGGTCATGGCCCTGTTGGGTTATTTTAGGTGGGCTTTTTTTTTCACAATTGTTGGCGTCTTTATGGGGGGGGTGATTGGTTGGTTCGAAACAGAAAGTTTTATTGGTTTTTTAAAATATTTTTTTATTTGCTGTGTTTTAGGAATTTTAGAAATTTCTTTATCTTTTGATAATTCTATTATCAACGCTCGTGTTCTTGGAAAAATGGACCCATTATGGCGCCGTCGTTTTCTGCTATGGGGTATTTTGGTGGCTGTGTTTGGAATGCGGATTGTTTTTCCTTTGCTGGTGGTTGCTGTTGCTGTTGGGATTAATCCAATTGCAGCAGTAAAATTAGCAATATGGGAACCACATCAATATGCCGCAATTTTAACAGATGCTCATGTGGGGATTGCCGCTTTTGGAGGAACTTTCCTGATCATGGTTGGTTTGAGATATTTTTTTGATCCTGAAAAAGAGGTGCATTGGCTTGCTTTTATAGAAAAGCCTGCGCAAAAGTTTGGAGCGCTTGTTGGCGTTGATATTGCAATCGTTTTAGCTTTGATATTGTTCTTTTCAGAACAAATTGTAACAGAAGATAAAATGACTTTTTTACTCGCTAGCCTTTATGGACTTTTGACGTTTATAGCTGTTGAAGCTATTGGTTCGCTTTTGGATGGTCCAAAAGCGGCTTTAGCTACCGTTGTGAAAGGGGGAGCTGGAGCCTTTCTTTATCTAGAGATTCTGGATGCGAGTTTTTCTTTTGATGGCGTTGTTGGTGCTTTTGCTTTTTCACACAACCTTTTTATTATTGCAATTGGTCTTGGTATCGGTGCGTTCTATGTGCGTTCTATGACGATAATGTTAGTCGAATCAGGGATATTGTTGCATTATCGTTATTTGGAGCATGGTGCTTTTTATGCGATCTTGGTGCTTGCAGTGATTATGTATCTGCAAACGATTCTATCGGTTCCTGAAATATTCACAGGACTGGTAGGGGTCTGTATTATTGGAATGGCATTTTATGCTTCTCTTCGTTTCAAGCGTCATACCCTGAATAAGAATGGTCTCTCTGAGTAAATTGAAAATTGTATGCGTTGTTATTGCAAAACGAAGGCATTTTAAGAAGCCATTAACAGTTCTATGCCGGATTCGTTCATCGTTTTCAGCATAGTGTTAAGTGAACCGTTAAGATCAATACCAGCACAGGCATTTAATGAAACACTTACTTTAAAGCCGCACTGTATGGCGTGAAGTGCGGAAAATCCTACACAAAAATCAGTTGCTAAACCACACATAGCTAGATTTGTAAAACCCTGTTCTCTGAGATAAACTTGTAAGCCTGTTGGTGTTTTTTGATCATTTTCAAAAAAGGCAGAATAGCTATCAATTTTTTTATTATAACCTTTTCTAAGGATAAGTTGTGCCTTTTCAACTCTGAGAGATGTATGAAAATCTGATCCGTGTGTTCCTTGTATGCAATGATCGGGCCAAAGTATTTGCGGGCCATAGTCAAGTTCAATGGTATCATAGGGCGCTTTTTGGGGATAGGAAGAAGCAAAGCTGCAATGATTTTTTGGATGCCAGTCTTGGGTTAAAATGACATGATCAAAATGGTTTATGAGATTATTGACCGCGGGTAAAATAGCATCACTTTGTGGTACTGCAAGTGCTCCACTTGGTAAGAAGTCATTTTGAACATCAATAACGATTAAAGCTTTTTTTTCCATAAACATATTCCTGTAAGAGACTTGCTCTTTATGATACCTTTAAGAGGCTCTATTTTAACCTTGAAGTTTTAAAATAGTTTCGTGGATATTGGTATTATTTTTGTAATTATCAAGCCATAAAAGAGGAATGGAAAGATTTCTATAATTCTCTTTATAGCTTTTTACGAATTGCAACCATGACGCAATGGGAAGAGCACTGTGGTCACTAAGTGCCACATGTCGGTGTAAAGCTTTCATGATCATCAAGCTTGGAACATCAGATCCCATAAGGCGACGGTCATTTTGTAAACACAATTTAAGCCACAGCAAAGCAAGGGATGAACTCCATTGTTTTCCATGACATAAAATTGATGAAAAGAGAGAGTCGTTTTTTACTGCATAATCTAAAGCCCATAAAGAAAAAAAAGAGGGGGCATAGAGAATTGGTTTTCTTGGAGGAACACTCTTGCATTGATAAGTCGGTTTAATACGATAAAAATACAGAGTTGTATCTGGTAGAGAAAAGATGGGTGACGTTTGATAGCATGTTTCGGGTACAGCTAAAAAGATTTGTTTTTTATTCTTCAAGGGGACATTTTTTTGCATTCAGAACCGTAGCAGGGCTTGTGAGATTAGAAAAAATGTATCAATATAAAGTGAAAGGCTTTTGATATAACACAAGCGCTTTTTACCGCGCAGTTTGAGAAAAGCAAAGAAATTTTTTCAAAACTCTAACCTTTAATACCGCACAATATAAAGAGAAGTTTATGGCACGTCAATTTATCTATCACATGGCTGAGCTTAATAAAGCTTACGGCAATAAGAAAATTTTAGAAAATGTTCATTTGTCTTTTTATCCAGATGCAAAAATCGGTATTTTAGGACCTAATGGTGCAGGTAAATCAACTATCTTACGAATTATGGCTGGGCTCGATAAGGAATATACGGGAGAGGCATGGCTTTGCGAAGGAGCCCGTTGTGGTTATCTTCCTCAAGAGCCTGTTCTTGATGCAAGCAAAGATGTCCGTGGTAATGTGATGGAAGGGGTGGCAGATAAGCAGGCAATTGTTGAGCGCTATAACACGTTGATGATGAATTATAGCGAAGAAACCGCTGATGAAGGTGCTCGCCTTCAAGATATTATAGACAGTCAGAGTCTTTGGGATTTAGAAAGTCAAGTGGACATGGCTATGGCTGCTCTTGATTGTCCTCCAGCTAATGAAAGTGTGGAAAAACTTTCAGGAGGTGAAAAGCGGCGTGTTGCACTTTGCAAACTCCTTTTGTCAAAACCTGACTTATTACTTTTGGATGAACCAACAAATCATTTGGATGCAGAAACGACCGCTTGGCTTGAAAGGCATTTGCGGGAATATCCTGGTGCGGTGCTTTTAATTACCCATGATCGTTATTTCCTCGACAATGTAACGGGTTGGATTTTAGAATTAGATCGCGGTAAAGGTATTCCTTATGAGGGAAACTATTCTGCTTATTTGGCAGCGAAAGCTAAACGTTTGGCTCAGGAAGGTCGTGAAGAGGCGGCTCGTCAGCGTGCATTGTCCCGCGAGAAAGAATGGATAGCTTCTAGTCCAAAAGGTCGGCAAGCCAAGTCAAAAGCTCGGATTAAGGCCTATGATGCGTTAGTTCAGGCTGCAAGTGAGCGCCGTCCTGGAGAAGCACAAATCATTATTCCTATTGGTGAAAGATTGGGGCAGACTGTTATTGAAGTGGATAACCTTTCTAAGGCATATGGTGAGCGTGTGTTGATTGATGCGCTTTCTTTTAAGCTTCCTGCTGGTGGTATCGTTGGAGTCATTGGTGCTAATGGTATGGGAAAGACCACTTTATTTAGAATGTTGACTGGACAGGAACAGCCAGATTCAGGTCAAATACGCATCGGTGAAACAGTTCACATGAGTTATGTTGATCAGAGTCGCGATTCGTTGGTGGGTGATAAGACCGTTTGGGAAGAGATTTCTGGCGGAAATGACATCATTACATTAGGAAAATATGAGATGAATAGCCGTGCTTATTGCGGCGCTTTTAATTTCAAGGGTGTAGACCAACAACAAAAGGTGGCGAATTTATCAGGAGGGCAGCGAAATCGCGTACATTTGGCTAAACTTTTAAAGGAGGGTGGCAATGTTCTTCTCCTTGACGAACCGACAAATGATCTTGATACTGAAACATTAGGGGCATTGGAAGATGCATTGGAAAGCTTTGCTGGTTGTGCTGTTATCATATCGCATGACCGTATGTTTCTTGATCGATTGGCAACGCATATTTTGGCCTTTGAAGGCGATGGGCATGTAGAGTGGTTTGAAGGTAATTTTGCTGAATATGAGGCTGATAAAATCCGCCGCCTTGGTATCGACACTCTTAATCAAAGGCGTGGGAATTATAAGCCGCTTACACGTTAAAATTTCTTATCTTTTTCATATTGGTTGAGAAAAGAGTAATGCTGTCTGGTGTTATCTTTATTCTTCAAAAGAAAATGAGTCTGCCATGTTGTAAGATTCTTATTCATCACGACTAAGATAGGAATAAAAAACCATAGAATTCTGAAGTTACTTTTCAGGAAGTGCGTTATCGCTTTTGTATGCCAGATGAAAGCGAGAGCATTGCGTGTATCGGTTTGTGTAATCTCTGAAAGCGGTAAACAGCCCAATTTAGGAAGAATATAAAGACGTAAAGTAAAAAACAATCTCTATTCTTACCATCATTTTGAGTTCAGTTTTACGACTTTCAAAAGCATCGAGAGCGTTTCTTTTAAATAATGGAGATTACGCATTGCCTCATATTTTTGTTTCTCACGTTCTTTAATGGGATCACGGGCTTGTTTTAAAGAGACGTCTCTTAAAGCACCCAAGCCCATTTCACGACGGCGCCCATGGATGGTATACCGGTAAATCCATTGAGCATTACCATCTTTACGCTTATAAAGGGACAAGCCGGCACCATCATACTATTTGCCAGCTCCCAATGTTGCGATAGCCCTTGCTATTCAGACGATTCATACGAGACATTTTTACTCCTTTCTTTAGAGTTTTTTATCTATACACCAACTCTGCTTGTGATGTGCAAGTAAGTGACTTTAATTGATTCAAAATGAAAGGATTTGAGATAAGAGAATCTTATAATATTGGGAGTCTAATTCAACATGCAAAACGATGAATTATCATTATAAATTAATATGTTGTCTGATTTTTATGATGAATAGGGGAGTTCCTTACTCATCGGGTTTTAATCGAGATTATATGTTTTCATATGTGTGGATAGTTAAAATATAAGACCTTTTGCTCGTGTTATGGAGGGAGAGTGGGGGGCGGCGTTGGTTTTTTAGCAATTAACCTTTTTTATATCATCTATGAACAGAAGTGATGCAACTCTATGCCTTCTGCTTGATTTTCTATTGGTAGGAATAAATACTTATCGGAGCAGTAAGGAATATTAATGAAAAAACAAGTCAGTTTGGATAGAATGATTATGTTGCTGAAAACCATGGCAGAGACAAGTTGTTTGCGTATTCTTGCACTCTTGTGCCGTGACGATTTAACAGTTTCTGATTTTACTTTTATCCTTGGTCAGTCGCAAGCGCATGTTTCACAGCATTTGCGTTTATTGTGCGAATTACAATTGATTGAGCGTTATCAAAAGGGGGAAGGAACTTATTTTAAGTTTTGTCACAGTTGTTTTGGTAAAGATATTGTGATGGCTGTTCTTGCGGCTTTGTCAAAGCATGATGTGATGTTAATAGACGATTTTGAACGTTTGTTGGATGTTCAAAAACAGCATCGAACAGTGAGGAGGCAGTCTTTTTTACAAAATACCCTACAGCGGAATGCATTACGGCTATCATATATTTCAGACCATATTCTAGAAAGTGCCTTACTGGAAATCATTGGTGCTAAACCATTTGAAACATTGCTGGGGGTTGGTCCAGATATAGGTTATGTCTTAACATTGTTTTCAGGTCTTTATACGCGTGCTCTTGAAGTTGCATTGGAGAGTGATGTTTTACGTTTACCTGTTGGAGAAACAACTTTTGATTTGGTTATTCTTTATTGGGCTTTACATTTTCTTGAAAATCCTGAGATAGAACTTCATGAAATAGCACGTGTTTTACGTCCTCATGGGCGTTTGCTGATTGTAGATTTTGTTTGTCATGAAGTTGATTTGCATTCTTCCCATGCTTATAGGCATTTTGGATTTTCAGATTCACAAATAGAGCAATGGCTTAAAAATGCTGGACTTGTCCTAGAGAAAACAGTTTGTCTTCCTCCTGTACGAAATGAAAATCATAAAGGGACCATGGTTAAGCTTTGGCTTGCACGTGATCCACGTTTACTGGTAGACGATCTCAAAGATAAAAAGGTAGATTTTGCATAATTATATTTGTTAACGTGCTTTATTCTTTGATCTTTCTCAGTGAAAAATACGAGAGTGAAATTCTAGGAAATCTTTAAAAAGTTATCGCTTTTTGCAGGCACATTGTGTTTTTTGCATTGGATTCTTGATACTTTAATCTGTGGACGTGTAGGGGGACAGTGAAAGGTGTTTTTATAGAGATGAAGCTATGAGGTCAGCCATTTAATATCCATTGATACAGGTTTTGTTTGATAAGTAATATATTGATTTATAAAGAGAGTTCGTCGCGTTTTGTAATTTGAGTAAGAGCTTTGAATATAAGAATATTTTTTTCAAACCTTTTGATCATAATCGCAAAAATGTCTATTTGCATATCGCTAAAGGGATCAGCGTGTGCGTAAGAACTGTTTAAGGAAAGAGGAATAGACCTCTTAAATGCAAAAGTAGCTGCAATATTAAGAATCGGTAGATAGAATCATTGTTGTTGTTTATCTTGTCACTCAGTGTAAAGAGAATGTTTCCCATGGATTCTATTATATTTTTACGGATGGGGTTGAGAGAAATTGAGGGTAAAGAGGTCTCTTTTTAAGCAAGGATATGAATAAGCAGTGTTGTGGTGTGCAACTTTTTGAGGGGAGGAAGTCTGTTAAAGAGTGCGAACAGCAAAAAGAAAATACTGTCTAACTTATTAAAGAGACAAAATATAGCAATTTTCTGATACAGAAATTGCGATTTTATCATTTTGCAAGAGAGGTTAGGAAGGGGAGAAGATAATTTCATGAAGGATTGTTATTCAGAATGTGTTTGAGTTTGTTGTTGGTTATAGAATCTGTAGTCATCTTAAATCCCGAGGGTGCATGATTCGGAGCGAATAATCTTCGAAAAAAGCTTAAGTGTTAATTTTTTATATCAACTTAAAAGGGCAACAAGATCCATGATTTCATTGTTGTGCTGAGAGCTTTTCAACGTATGCTTGCTGTGTTTTTATGTTTTTTTATGAGAAAAATTTATATCAATTAAAATTACGATGATCATCGATTCTTATTGAGATCCTGTGAAATAAAATTGCTTCAAATTGGATCATTTTGAGTATTTTTTGCCTTATTTTCTTCATTTTTTGACAATTTATAATTTTTTTATGTTTTTTTGCTTGAAAGATGATAAGAATTTCTTGTTGTTTAAAACGTTTTATTCCATAGCAAAGATATTGCATCAGCTCTTAATAGCTGATGTGAGAGACGATCAGGGAACCTCCTCCCCCCCCCCCCCGCGTGGATCCCTTAGATTGTCGAGCCTGGCTGAGGTTTTCCTCAGTCAGGCTTTTTAGAATTTAAATTTTTGTTGGATATTGTGAGGGGGAGAGAGATAAGCTCTTATTTTATGTGTAAGGGGGGAAATGAAAGCTGCGTGGTGGTGGTGTTATGTTATTTTCAGTGGTAAGAAAATTCTTCTTTACTGGGAATTTAATGAGTGCTGTGGAGTAATATTTTCTTCACGGAGTGTGATGCTTAGGTAAGAGATAATGGGATTTTGCTGGCGTCGTATTGTTTTTTCTTTATTTGTTTTTTTGGCTTTTTTTGTCAGCACTTTTGTCTTTCGTGGTGTTTCTATTCCTCAGCTTTTATTAGATCGCTCTTTTTCTTCTCATCAGGTTAATATTACAGAAGAAGTGCTTTTAGAGCGGTTGGTGGTCTCTTTTCCAGATATTATAATGCAACTCTCTAAGCTAAATCTTAAGCAACAGAAGAAACTGATTGAACAAGTGCGTCGTGATGTTGTTGCTGCTGCTTCTGCAAGTGGTCAGAGTGATGAACAGGCTTCGAAGTTGGGTGAAACTGTTGTTATGGCTTTATCGAAAGCAATGTTGCATCCTTCTGTTGTTGATGCTTATTTTTAGTTCTTTCTTGAGAAGAATTGCATTGGTAACTGGTTTTGAGGGTGTTTTTTGTATTGCCTCTTTACAGAATTATAAAAATAAATAGACGTGATTATTAAATATGGCACGAACATTTGATGTGTTTATGCATATTTATGGATTTCTCATACGTAATATTGTTTTTTGTCGATGAGGTTGTTTTTGATGGATGGCCTGTTTGACATAAGACTTTTTTCTACGGGTGTTTATCAACCAATGGGAAAAGGAGATGATGGTTTCTCTTCCAAGTAGAGTTTTACGCTATCGAGAGCATTTGGTGATGCTGTTTTTATTTCTATTGCTTTTTGCAATTATGAAATTGACCTTAATAAAAGCCTTAATAATCGCAGGTAAAAAATGGTAGAGGTATTTTCAATGTTACTTTCAGATTCCAAAATTTTTGTATACCGTAGATTCTTTTAAAAATTGATAGAGTATATTAGCTTTTTTAGCATGTTAAAATTTTTATTATAGTTTTTTAAGTTTTGATATTTTATGAAATACAGAGAGATATAGTGGATCATTTGAATGATGTTTTTCTTTTGTAAGAATTTATCTTGAAATTGTCTTAATATTTCCATTTTAACGCCGTTCTCTAGCTTTCTTTCTCTGTAGAATGCAATGGTAAAGCCATTGTGGCTAGGATTTAAAAATGTTTTGATGAAGAGAAAGAACATGCAATTTTTGAAAATCATTTTAAATACAGCGTTTGCTGTATTTTTTGTGTTTGATATAAGTTTAGCTCATATTGTCTTGAATGTTGCAAGCTCAAAAGAAGGCTTGGTGACGACCACTTCTAAGGTGTCTGCTCGCCCTTATGAATCTCTTATTCAGAGATTTGCAAATAAGTATAATGTTCCTGTTAATTTAGCACATGCTGTTGTAAGGGTTGAAAGTAATTATAAAGCACGTATAAAGGGGGCAGCTGGCGAAATAGGCTTGATGCAAATTAAACCCTCTACTGCACGAGGGTTGGGTTTTAATGGTTCTGTGCAAGATCTTTACGATCCTGCCACCAATCTTGAATATGGTATACGTTATTTGGCGCGGGCATATACACTCAGTGGTGGAAATACTTGTGGTACGATTCTTAAATATAATGCAGGTCATGCTGCAAAAAAAATGAATTCTATTTCAGCGAAATATTGCTCAAAAGTAAAAACTTATTTGGCTTCATTAAAATGAAAATGAACTTGAATATGGTGTGTTTGCTATAAAATATCTTGAGGATGGTATTTTCACATCATGAAAAATGTTTTATAGGTGATATGTCAGTCGGCTGGGCAGCCGCGCTTGTCTTATGCCTAAGGGTGGCAGGTGAGGAAAGTCCGGGCTCCACGGAAAGACGGTGCCGGGTAACACCCGGCGGGGGCGACCCTAGGGAAAGTGCCACAGAAAGCAAACCGCCTATTTTTATAGGTAAGGGTGAAAGGGTGGGGTAAGAGCCCACCGCGCATTCAGTAATGAATGTGGCAAGGTAAACCCCACCGGGAGCAAGACCGAATAGAAATGACGCGCAAGACTTAACTTGCAGCCGGTTTCCGGGCGAGTCATTCGGGTAGGTTGCACGAGGCGGATGGTAACATCCGTCCCAGATGAATGGTTGCCATGGAGAGTGTAAGCTTTACCATACAGAACCCGGCTTATAGGCCGACTGATATTTTTTGTTAAACACTCTTTAATAGAGTGAATATTACAGCAATTGATATTGCTATGGGATATTGTATATGAGCCCTTTTTCGGGAGGGTGCGTTTTTGAAGTGTACACTCAAAGGAAAAGCATCTTTATACAATTATAATATTTCTTTAAGTATAATGCCTTAGAATGCACATCTGGTTAGCTTTAATTCTCATCGTGATAGATATGAGAGTTGAGGTTCTGGTTATTTTGATACCGGTTGCCATGAACGATTATCGATTTGAAAAAGCATAAATCAAGACGGATTATTTTGACAGAGCAGGGTAATAAAACTGAACGCCATATTCCAGTGTTATTACAGCCAGTTTTGGCTGGGCTTATGCCATTGGTTGGAGCAAGAGTGATTGATGGTACTTTTGGTGCTGGTGGTTATACGCGCGCGTTGTTAAATGCAGGTGCACAGGTTATTGCTCTTGACCGTGATCCTCATGCTATTGCCCAAGGACAATCTCTTGTTGATGAATTTTTTCCACGGCTTCGTTTGGTGCACATGGAGTTTTCTCAGTTGGATCGTGTCGTTGAAGAAAAGGTGGATGCTGTTATTTTGGATATTGGTGTCTCTTCAATGCAACTTGATGAAGCAGAAAGGGGTTTTTCTTTTCAAAAAGATGGCCCATTAGATATGCGAATGGCTCAGACTGGTTTTACCGCTGCCGATGTTGTGAATCGTTTAAAAGGTGATGATTTAGCGCTAATCTTTAAAAGATTAGGAGAAGAACGCTATGCGGGTCGAATTGCACGGATGATTGAAAAGCGTCGCAATGTTCGGCCCTTTTTACGGACAGGGGACCTTGCACATACCATAGAGGCGTTGATTGGCCGTAAAAGCGGAGATCGCATTCATCCTGCAACGCGTGTTTTTCAAGCTCTTCGTCTTTATGTTAACGATGAAATTGGTGAACTTGCACGTGCCTTATTTGCTGCGGAACACGTTTTAAAACCAGGAGGTCGTTTGGGTGTTGTGAGTTTTCATTCTCTTGAAGATCGGATGGTCAAAAGATTTTTTTCTGCTCGTTCAGGAGAGCGTATGCGATCGCGTTATCTTCCTGAAATAGAGACGCCTCCAGCAACATTTTTTCCTTTGTTTAAAGGAGGAGTAACAGCAAATGAAGAGGAGTTGCAGAAAAATCCTCGTGCCCGTTCTGCGCGATTACGTATTGGTATCCGCACCAAGGCTGATAGTCTTGCTGTAGATATGAATTTATTTGGTATGGCAGAGATTGCTCGTTTTGAAGGCGGTAATACATGACAGTTTTTCGTACATTTGATATGATTTTAGTGATGATTATGATTTGTATGGCAGGTCTTACTTATAAGGTGAAATATGATGTTCAAAAACGGATGAGTGAAATCCGTCGTCTTGAACATGAAATTGTTGCAGCAAAAAATACAGTGAGTTTACTTCATGCTGAGTGGGCTGTGATGATAGAGCCCACACGCATGGAAAAACTTGCGAAGCGTTATCAAAAAGAGCTTGGATTAGAGATGATACAGCCTCGTCAAATCGTAGAGTTTAAGGATATTCCAGTTCGTGTTCATGATCAAATTGAGGAAGTGATTAAACAAAATCTCTTGGAGGAAGAGAAAGGTATTTTAGCAAATAATCGTCCTTTATCGGTGAATAACGGTGTTCAAGAAGGCGTGCGGTGATGAAATCGACCTTTCTATTTACGCAGAAAAAAAAATGCTTAAAGACACCTTTAGATGATCATAACTTTCCGGTTCGTCGTTCCTATTCTAGTCGTCCACGCTTGCTTTTTTCTTTGCTCTGTTTTGCTCTTTTATATGGCGTTATGGGGGGGTACCTTATTTCTTATGGTCTGGAAGGTGGGCAGATTGAAGAGGCAAAAGGACCAAATGTCCTTCAATTGACGGCACGTCCTGATATTATTGATCGGAATAACCGTTTGCTAGCAACGGATATTAAAACTTATTCGCTTTTTGCTGAACCACGACGTATTATTGATGTGGATGAAACAATTGAATTGCTCTCAACCGTTTTGCCCAATCTTAATTGGCAGGAAACTTATAAACGTCTCAAAAAAAAATCTAGTTTTTCTTGGATTCAACGCGGATTAACACCAACACAAAAGACGAAAATTATGGCTCTTGGTATTCCTGGGGTTGGTTTTCGTACTGAAATTCGTCGTTTTTATCCAAGTGGATCGGTGGTTTCGCATATTCTCGGCATGGTTAATGTTGATAATCAAGGCATAGCGGGGATGGAAAAATATATTGATGACGCTGGTTTGAGTGCTCTGCGTGCTGCTGGTCTTGCAACTGAAGAATCATTAAAACCAGTTCAGCTTTCGATTGATGTGCGTGTTCAGAGTATTGTGCATGATGAACTTATGAAGGCAATGAAACGTTATAAAGCGCTTGCTGCTGGAGCTGTTATTTTAAATATCCATACTGGTGAAGTTTTGGCTTTGGCATCACTACCAGATTTTGATCCTGGAAAACCGGTTGAAGCTCTAAAAAGTGAACGCCTTAATCGGATGAGTGCGGGGACTTTTGAAATGGGATCTATCATTAAAAGTTTTACGACCGCCATGGCTCTCGATTCAGGTCTTTTTCATTTAAATAGTGTTATTGATGCTTCACGGCCTATGCAAGCAGGGAAGAATTATTTTATTCGTGATTTTCATGGAAAAAATCGCCCTTTAGCACTTTGGGAAGTTTTTATTTATTCCTCTAATATTGGTTCTGCTAAGGAGGCATTGGCGGTAGGGATTGATGGACATCGTAATTTTTTGAAACGACTTGGTTTACTAGATCGATTGACAACAGAATTGCCTGAAGTCGCCCATCCTGTTGTTCCACGGCATTGGAAGGATATCCATTCTATGACAATTGCTTTTGGACACGGAATGGCAACAACGCCTTTGCAAACAGCAGTGGGTGCTGCTGCTTTAATGAATGATGGTTGGTTAATTGAACCTACCTTTTTGAAACGCACAAAAACAGAAACTTTGAAATATGCAAAACAAGTTTTAAATCCCAAAACGAGTCAAAATATGCGTTATCTTTATAAGTTAAACAGCGATATTGGTTCTGGGCGTAATGCAAAAGTAGAAGGTTATCGGATTGGCGGGAAAACAGGAACAGCCGAAAAAGTTGAAAATGGAAAATATTCTAAAACAAAAAATTTCAATAGTTTTCTTGCTGCTTTTCCTATTGAGAATCCTGCTTATGTTGTTTTGACAATTATCGATGAGCCTCAGCCTGAAGAGGGACAGCGTTCAGCAACAGCAGCAATGAATGCAGGGCCGATGCTTGCTAATATTATTCGCCGTTCAGCAAGTTTTTTGGGAATAAAACCAGATTTTGAAAAAGAGTACGAACCACTTTTAAGTACAAAGAAGAGTTTGAGATTCGTTAAACAACAATAAAATGAATATAAAGGTACGGTATCATGTTGTTTGGAACAGTTTTTACAGAATGTATTGAAGATGAGAACTTTTCTTCAATGGAAATAACAGGAATAAGTGCAGATTCTCGGCAAGTTTTGCCAGGCTATGTTTTTGTAGTTGTTCAAGGAAAGCAAGGTGATGGCAGACACTATATTCATGATGCCATAAAACGTGGTGCACGAGCAATCGTTACAGATTGTGATATTATGCTTGAGGATTCATCTGTTCCCATTTTACATATTTGTGATGTTCGTCATAGTTTAGCAATGGCAGCTGCACGTTTTTATGGTTCTCAACCTGAAACTGTCGTTGCTGTGACAGGGACGAGTGGTAAAACATCTGTTGTCTCTTTTGTTAGGCAAATTTGGACTCATGTGGGATTTTGTGCTGCTAGTATAGGGACTGTAGGGGTTATTACTCCTCACCGAAATGATTCTGGTTCTCTCACAACGCCTGATCCAGTAGTCTTGCAGCGCCTCCTTTATGAAATTTCCAATGAAGGTGTTACACATCTAGCCCTTGAAGCATCTTCGCATGGGCTTGATCAATGTCGGCTTGACGGGGTACATTTAGCGGCTGGTGCCTTTACCAATTTAGGGCGTGATCATATGGATTATCATCCGTGCGTAGAGGATTATTTACGTGCTAAAATGAGGTTGTTTGATAAGCTGCTACCGCAAGATGCACCTGCTCTGATTTTTGCAGATGATGTTTATTCGCAAGAGGTTATTGATCATGTTAGACAAGCACGCCGCCGTGTCTTAACAATTGGACGGAAAGGACAATTTATCACACTTAATCGTGTTGAACATCAACGTTCGAAACAGCGTGTTGAATGTCGTGTGGAAAATAATATTTATACATTTGATTTGCCTTTAGCTGGAGATTTTCAGGTGATAAATGCGCTTATGGCAGCCGGCCTAGCAATTGCAACAGGTGTTTCTCCTGATAGGGTTTTTCGTTCCCTTGAAACCTTGCAGGGAGCCCCTGGGCGATTGGAATTGGTTGGAAAGACGGAAAATAATGCGCCTGTTTATATAGATTATGCACATAAACCAGAAGCTTTAGAGCAGGTATTGCTTTCTGTTCGCCCCTTTACGCAAGGACGTTTAATCCTTGTTTTTGGTTGTGGAGGCGATCGTGATCAAGGAAAAAGACCTTTGATGGGAAAAATTGCAGAAAATAAGGCTGATATTGTTATTGTAACAGATGATAATCCACGCACGGAAATGCCAGAAAAAATCCGTAAGGATATTTTACAAGCTGTTCCAAAAGCAATGGAAATAGCAGATCGTGGTGAAGCTATTGCTTATGCGGTTGGGCTTCTGAAAGCAGGAGATACATTAATTATTGCTGGAAAGGGACATGAGAATGGCCAGATTATAGGGCAAAAAATATATCCTTTTTCAGATCGTCTAAAAGCGATTGATGCTTTGCAGGGGCGCAATAAATGAGAGCTTTATGGGATAAACAAGCGCTTGTTACTGCAATTGATGGTGTCGTCGTTGGATGTTTACCAGAAACTTTTTCTGGGATTTCTATTGATAGTCGTACGCTTGTAAAAGGTGATATTTTTTTCTGTATTAAAGGGCATCGTCTTGATGGACATGATTTTGCTGTACAAGCTTATGAAAGAGGTGCAGGTGTTCTTATTGTTGCGCAAGATCGTTTGGCTGACATAAAAAAAATATCCGCACCACTGATTGTTGTTCCTGATGTTTTGCAAGCCTTAGGAAAACTTGCACAAGCTGCGCGTAGACGCTCAAAGGCTAAGATTATAGCGGTAACAGGTTCTGTCGGAAAAACAACGACAAAAGAAATTTTGAAACAAGTGCTTACAACTGTTGGAAAGGTTCATGCTAATTCCGCTTCTTTGAATAATCACTGGGGGGTGCCGCTTACTTTGGCACAAATGCCTGCGGAATGTGATTATGGTATCTTTGAAATTGGTATGAATCATAAAGATGAAATTCGCCCTTTGGCTAAGTTGGTTCATCCGCATATTGTTCTCATTACGCATATTTCTGCGGCACATCTTGGGTTCTTCAAAAGCCTTGAGGAGATAGCAGATGCAAAAGCTGAAATTTTTGAAGGGATGGATGAGGAGGGTATTGCTGTTTTAAATGCCGATAATGATTTTTTCTCCTATCTAGCTCAAAAAGCAAAGCAATGGGGTATAAAAAAGGTCTTAAGCTTTGGTGAAGCTAAAAATTGCGATTATCAAGCAAGCGATATCCGTCTTTTAACAGATCTTTCCTCTATGACTGTTCGCATTTCTGGCCAAGAGAAGATAATTGAAATTGGCGCTCCGGGACGACATATTATGCAAAACAGCTTAGGCGTTATTGCTGTTTGTGATGCCATTGGTGTTGATTTAGAACGTATTTTGCTTTCTTTGAGATGTTTTTCTCTTCAAGAGGGGCGTGGTGTTCGTTATCGACTCTCTTTACCAAATGGAGGCGAATTTCATTTAATTGATGAAAGCTATAATGCAAATCCTGCTTCTATGCGTGCGGCTCTTGATCTGCTTGCTACAGGGCCAGTAGGGTCATGTGGTAGGAGAATTGCTATTTTGGGTGATATGTTGGAGTTAGGAGCTTATAGTGAAAAACTCCATCGTGATTTAGTACAGCCTGTGTATCGTTCTGGTGCTCATCTGGTTTTTTTATTTGGTGAAGCAATGAAGTTTTTAGCTACTGATCTGAGCGCATCTGTTAAGGTTCATTATGCTGAAAGTATTGAAAAAATTTTACCGCTTATTTTGGCAGAAATTTCTAATGGAGATCTGCTTATGATTAAATCATCCCGTAGTCTTTATTCCTCAGATATTGTGGCTGCATTGCTTGATCGCTATAAGGTGGTCTCGCTATAATTTAATAGGTTTTTTTGTATCATGATGCTGTTTTTATCTTCGCTTAGTGACTGGTTTCCAGGAGTTAATGTTTTTCGTTATATTACTTTTCGCACGATAGCTGCTACGCTTACATCGGGGCTTATTGTCTTTTTATTTGGCCCTAGCATTATTGCCTCTCTTAAATTACGGCAGGGAAAAGGGCAACCAATTCGTGCTGATGGTCCTCAGACACATTTTAAAAAGGCGGGGACACCTACTATGGGTGGATTAATGATTTTAACGGGCATTGTGGTATCAGCGCTTTTGTGGTGTAATTTATTGAATATTTATTTTTGGGTATCGCTCTTTGTTATGCTTTCCTTTGGAGCAATTGGGTTTTATGATGATTATCTTAAGGTAACAAAACAAACACACAAAGGATTTTCCGGTAAAGCTCGATTAAGTTTGGAGTTTCTTGTTGCAGCAATCGCTACCTTTATTATCTTGCAAGTTGGCTCCCCTGGATTAGCTTTGCCCTTTATGAAAGAGTATTTTATCAATTTGAGTTGGTTTTTCATTCCTTTTTCTGCTTTTGTCATTGTAGCAACAGGGAATGCGGTTAATTTGACGGATGGTCTTGATGGACTTGCTATCGTTCCTGTAATGGTTGCTGCCTTGTCTTTTGCTCTGATTTCTTACCTTTCTGGTAATATAAATTTTGCTGATTATTTACAAATTCACTATGTATCGGGAACAGGTGAACTGGCTGTTTTATTGGGTGCCGTTGTTGGTGCAGGCCTCGGATTTTTATGGTTTAATGCACCACCTGCGGCTATTTTTATGGGGGATACAGGTTCGTTAGCTCTTGGAGGACTTTTAGGTATTGTCGCTGTAGCAACAAAGCATGAAATTGTTTTGGCTCTTATTGGTGGGCTTTTTGTTTTGGAAGGGTTTTCAGTTGTTATTCAGGTTGGCTACTTCAAATTAACAAAAAAGCGTGTATTTCTTATGGCACCAATACATCATCATTTTGAGAAAAAAGGGTGGACTGAAAGTCAAATCGTGATACGCTTCTGGATTATTTCGATTGTCCTCGCTTTGATTGGCCTTTCAACACTTAAATTGCGGTAAAACTTTGATTTCTGTTACGTGTTATAAAGATCAGAAAGTTGCTCTGTTTGGATTGGGGCAATCGGGATTAGCTGCTGCGCAATCATTGATCAATGGCGGTGCAGAAGTTGTTGCGTGGGATGATAATCCTTCAAGTCGAGAAGCTGCTGTTCGGCAAAATATTCCAACGAGAGATCTTCGTTATGAGGATTGGACAGAGTTTGTCGCATTGATTTTAGCTCCTGGAGTGCCTTTGACGTATCCTAAGCCGCATTGGATTGTGGAGAAAGCACGTCAAAAACAGATAGAAATTATCGGTGATATTGAATTATTTGTGCGTGCGCGCAATTATTTTTTACAGCAGAATGGTCTTTGCGATCAGGATGTTCCGTTCATTGCTATTACCGGCACGAATGGGAAATCAACAACGACAGCTTTGCTTTCTCATCTGTTAGAACAAATGGGCTATGATGTTCAGATGGGGGGAAATATTGGAACTGCAATATTAACTCTGAAACCCTTTGTTAAAAAACGTATTTATGTAATTGAATGTTCATCATTTCAAATTGATCTTACACTCTCTCTTCGGCCAACTATTGGACTGTTATTGAATTTGACGCCTGATCATATTGATCGACATGGCAATTTTGCTCATTATGTGCAAGCCAAAAGACGTTTGGTTGCTGAGGCTTCTCATGCTTTTATTTCCGTTGATGATGCAGTTTGTCAGGATTTATATCAACAATTGCTTCATGAAGGTCATCAAGTTAAAGCGGTTTCCAAGGAACATTTTGTTGAAAATGGCTTTTATGCTGATGGGACTCAGCTTTTTTGTGTTCGTCATGGGCGGCATCATATGCTGGCAAATCTCGCTCATATGACTGCATTGCGCGGTCGTCATAATGCGCAAAATGCTCTTATGGCGTTAGCAACATTGCAGGCTTTAAAAATCAAAGATCCACATATAGAAAAGCATTTAGCTAATTATAAAGGATTGCCACATCGTATGCAACAGGTGCGCAAGATGGGAGCTGTGTTGTTTATCAATGATAGTAAGGCTACCAATGCAGACGCATCGGCTCCTGCATTGGCTGCTTTTAATGATATTTTTTGGATTGTTGGAGGGCAGGCGAAAGAAGGTGGAATTGAGGCTTTGAGAGTTTTTTTTCATAAAATCCGCAAAGCTTATTTGATTGGAACAGCAGCGGAAGAATTTGCTAGTGTTATTGGATCTGCCTTTCCTTTTTCGATGAGTTTAACTTTGGAAAATGCAATGCATGAAGCTGTTGCTGATGCAATGTGCTGTAAGGCGAAAGAGGCGGTGGTTCTCTTTTCACCTGCCTGTGCAAGTTATGATCAATTCAAAAATTATGAAATGCGTGGAGAAGCCTTTGTTTCTTTTGTTAGGCAGTTAAAAGAAACATGAACTTTTAAAAAATCCTTTTACGTTAAGACTCCAGAATCTTTTTTTGAGTAATTTGTTTTTTTAAAGTGTTTGCTAAAAAGGTAGGAACCATATCACTTTGAAGATAATTATGAAAAAGAGAAGGTGGGCATGATGGTTACACGTGTAGATAGAGACCCAATTGCTAATTGGTGGTGGACGATTGATCGCTCTATCTTTGCCGCTTGTTTGATTTTAATGGGGATTGGCATTATGCTTTCTTTTGCTGCAAGCCCCACGATTGCAAAAAAAATCGGAATTGCTGATAATTTTTATTTTGTTCGCTGGCATATCATTTTTAGTATTCCAGCATTTTTTACGATGATTACCATCTCTTTTTTTTCGCTTCGTAATATTCGCCGTTTATGTGCTCTTTTGTTTATTGCAACGCTTGTTCTTATGGTTGCAACTTTGTTCGTTGGTCCAGAATTAAAGGGAGCCCGTCGGTGGATTCCTCTCTTTGGTTTTTCTGTACAGGCTTCAGAATTTATGAAACCAGCTTTTGTGGTGATGTCTGCTTGGCTTTTTTCAGAACAGATGCGGCGTAAAGGTATTCTTGGCTACATGTTAGCTCTTGTACTTTATGCTTTTTGTTGTGTGCTTCTTGTTCTACAGCCTGATATTGGTCAAACACTGTTATTAAGCGCAACATGGGGTGGTTTGTTTTTTGTTGCGGGCGTGCCTCTTACCATTATTTTCTTATTTATCGTTTTAGGCATGGTAGGAATTGTGTTCGCCTATTTTTTTCTTCACCATGTACGTGAACGTATCAATAGTTTTTTAACAGGGGAAGGCGATACCTTTCAAGTGGATGTAGGACGTGAAGCTATTTTGAATGGTGGTTGGTTTGGGCAAGGTCCGGGAGAAGGAACAGTGAAACGTATCATTCCTGATAGCCATACAGATTTTGTGTTTTCCGTTGCTGCTGAAGAATATGGTATTATCCTGTGTCTTTTCATTATGATGCTTTTTGGCTTTATCGTTATACGCTCACTGTATATAGCGTTAAATACGCGTGATTCATTTATACGTCTTGGTATTACTGGTATAGCGATGATGATTGGCTTTCAATCAGCGATTAATATGGCGGTTAATCTTCACTTAATCCCTCCAAAAGGTATGACATTACCATTTATTTCTTATGGTGGTTCATCAATGTTGGCGATTGCCCTTTCAATGGGTATTTTGCTGAGTTTAACACGCCGTTGGCCAGAAGCACGCCTTTCTGCTTTTTCCTCTCCTTCTGCTTTGGATATTCCTTATGACTGATAAAAAAGTTATTGTTTTGGTAGCTGGTGGTACAGGCGGGCATCTTTTTCCTGCTGAAGCGCTTGCCGTTGAATTAAGGCAACGTGGATATGATGTACATTTGGCAACAGATGAAAGAGCTCGATGTTTTGTACGATGTTTTGATGAAGAGCATACTCATATAGTTTCATCAGCGACATTTACACGACGCCATCCTTTTGCACTTGTAAAAACATTTTTGACTTTATTAAAAGGAATGGGGCAGTCGTTAGCGCTGTTTTATAAGCTGCGTCCTGTGCTTGTTGGTGGATTTGGCGGATACCCTACTGTTCCACCTCTTTTGATTGCTGCCTTAAGTCGACGGGTAACATTTGTTCATGAGCAAAATGCTATTATGGGGCGTGCTAATAGAGTGTTGGCAACTTTTGTACGTGCGATAGCCGGTGGTTTGTTGTCACCCAATAACACTTATGCTCATAAAATACTTCTTACCGGAAATCCTGTGCGTGAGGCTGTTCTTAAAGCAGCAAATGTTCCTTATCATCCTTCAACGGGTGAAAATCCATTTCATTTCTTGATTTTTGGTGGTAGCCAAGGAGCTTCTTCTTTTTCAAAAATTGTTCCGGAAGCAATTGCTTTGCTGGATGATGAGAACCGTAAGCGCTTACGAATTGTTCAGCAAGTTCGGGGTAGAGCTGAAGAGTTGATAGAAATCTATCGTAAGATGGGTGTGCAAGCAGAAGTTGCTTGTTTCTTTGATGATATTGCTGAACGTATGGCGCGATCTCATTTTATTTTATCACGTGCTGGTGCGTCATCTGTTTGTGAAATAGCTGTGATTGGTCGGCCCGCTTTGCTTATCCCATATCCTCATGCTTTAGATCATGATCAGGCAGAAAATGCAGCATTGCTTGCTGCTGTAGGAGGTGCTCAAATCGTAGCAGAAAAAGATTTAAGCGCACAAAAACTTGCTGCTCTTTTAACAGAGGCTTTTTGTTCGTCGCATTTATTGGAAAAACAGGCGCTTGCTGCAAAAAAAGTCGGACAACCTTATGCAACCAGTCGCCTTGCTGATATGGCTGAAGCCTTGATTGCAGGGCAAGCATTGTCAGATATAAGAGAGGAGTTTTTTAATGAAAATGCCGCTTAATATAGGCGTTATCCATTTTATTGGAATTGGTGGTATTGGTATGAGTGGAATTGCTGAGGTTTTTCATAATTTTGGCTATAAGGTTCAAGGCTCAGATCAAGTTGAAAGTGCAAATGTTGAACGTTTGCGGAGAAAAGGAATTAATATCCATATAGGTCATCACGCTGAAAATTTAGGGAATGCAGAGGTTGTTGTTTTTTCTACGGCCGTAAAAAAAACAAATCCTGAATATATTGCTGCAAAAGAAAAACATTTGCCGCTTGTAAGACGTGCGGAAATGCTAGCGGAGCTTATGCGGTTTCGTCGGGCAATTGCTGTTGGTGGTACGCATGGTAAAACAACCACCACATCAATGGTAGCAGCACTGCTTGTCGCTGGTCATTTGGATCCGGTGGTGATTAATGGCGGTATTATCAATGCTTATGGTACGAATACGCGTATGGGAGAAGGGGATTGGATGATCGTTGAGGCCGATGAAAGTGATGGTACATTTTTGAAGTTGCCTGCCGATATTGCCGTTGTTACCAATATTGATGCTGAGCATTTAGACCATTACGGAAGTTTTGGTGCTGTACGTGAAGCTTTTCGGCAATTTGTAGAAAATGTTCCTTTTTATGGTTTTGCTATTTTGTGCCTTGATCATCCAGAGGTTCAGTTGTTGGCTGGCCGTATTGATGATCGGTGGGTGATCACTTATGGGACTAATCCACAAGCAGATGTTCGTTTTTTTAATGTTTCGATGGATGGTCAAAAAACGCAGTTTGATGTTCTTATTCGTTCGCGTAAAACAGGGAAAAGGACTGAGTTAAAAAATTTAATTTTGCCAATGTCTGGGCAGCACAATGTTTCTAATGCAACGGCAGCGATTGCTATTGCTCATGAACTTGGCATTTCAAATGAATCGATAAAAAAGGGCTTAGCAGAATTTGGTGGAGTAAAACGACGTTTTACGCAAACAGGAAGTTGGCGCGGAATTGAAATATTTGATGATTATGGACATCATCCTGTCGAAATAAAGGCTGTTTTATGTGCAGCACGTGAAAGCGCAAAAGGGCGTGTGATTGCGATTGTGCAACCACACCGTTATTCACGTTTGTATCACTTGTTTGATGATTTTGCTGCTTGTTTTAATAATGCAGATACAGTGCTGATTACGCCTGTTTACGCAGCCGGTGAGGAACCTATTGATGGTTTTGGTGCTAGAGAGTTGGTCGAACATATTCAAATGGCTGGTCATCGTGATGTGCGTTTGATTCATTCTCTGGAAGATGTCATTTCGATTGTCTCTACAGTTGCTCAATCGGGGGATTATGTTGTTTTTCTTGGTGCTGGCAATATCACACAGTGGGCTTGTGCTTTGCCGCATCAGTTGGCGGTATTGGATCATAATGATAAATTTTCAACGCATTGATGGTGAGGCGCTGTTGGCGCAATTGCAACCGATGTTAAGCAGAATAAAAGGCAAACTTGCGCCTAATATCGAGATGCGGAAGGTGACGTGGTTTCGCACTGGTGGGTTAGCAGAACTTCTTTATCAACCTGCGGATGAAGCAGATTTAGCCCTTTTTCTACAAAATCTACCTCAATCTATTCCTGTCACAATTGTGGGGATCGGTTCTAATCTTTTGGTCCGTGATGGGGGAATTCCTGGTGTTGTTATTCGTCTTTCAGCTAAAGGTTTTGGGCAAGTGCGACAAGTTTCTCCAAACCGCTTTTTTGTTGGTGCTGCTACGGCAGATAAACATTTAGCAGCGGCAGCTTTAGAAGCTGAGATTGCAGGTTTTCATTTTTATCATGGTATCCCTGGTGGTCTTGGAGGAGCCCTTAAAATGAATGCTGGGGCTAATGGTATTGAGACAGCTGCACGTGTTGTAGAGGTTTATGCATTTGATCGTAAAGGACAGCGCCATATCTTGAGCTTAAAGGATATGCAGTATTCCTATCGTCATTGTAATGTTTCTGAAGATCTTATTTTTACGGCGGCTTTGTTGGAAGGCCAACAGGGGAATAAAGATGATATTCGTGCAGCTATGGATGAGGTTGCACGTCATCGGGAAGCAGTACAGCCTATTCGTGAAAAAACAGGTGGATCAACTTTCCGAAATCCTGAAGGTACATCTGCGTGGCGTGTTATTGATGAAGCTGGATGCCGTGGTTTGCGGGTTGGGGGTGCTCAAATGAGCGAAATGCACTGTAATTTTATGATTAATACAGGGCAAGCAACAGGTTATGATCTTGAAGCTTTGGGTGAAACAGTCCGTGCACGTGTTTTTGCGCATTCAGCCCATCTTTTACAGTGGGAAATATGGCGTATTGGTCAATTTGAACAAGGTCGTAATGTTCTCTCTTTTGAACAGTCTCACTGATTTACTGAGTGCATAAAAAAGTGCAATAAAAAATTGAGTCATTTCAAAGAGATAATAAAAAAATTCCATTAAGAATCAATAAATTAACAGAGAAGCTCTTGCGTCTTGTGCCTGATTCTGATTCATTACGAAAAATGCTAGATGATTGATTCGCAAGGATAAATCTTAGTATTTTCTGTATATGGTGTTAGTTATTTCTATGTAGTCTATATATGGTAGACAAAGGAGGGTGAGTTTTTATGAAAGATGAACATATAGCTGTATTAATGGGGGGGGTCTCCTCTGAGCGGTCTGTAAGTTTGTCTTCAGGTACTGCTTGTGCTGATATTCTTGAAGCACAGGGGTATCGTGTAAGTCGTGTGGATGTTGACGGTCATGTTGCTTCTGTTCTTGAACAGTTGCGGCCTGATATCGCTTTCAATGCATTGCATGGTTCTTTTGGAGAAGATGGTTGTATTCAGGGTATTCTTGAATATTTGAAAATTCCTTATACGCATTCTGGAGTCATGGCGTCGGCATTGGCGATGGATAAGGGGCGTGCAAAAATTATTGTGGCAAGTGTTGGAGTTTCCGTTGCGCCTTCTTTGGTGATGAGTCGTTTTGCTGTTGGGCGAGTGCATCCTATGGAGCCCCCTTATGTGATTAAGCCTGTGTGCGAGGGGTCGAGTTTTGGTGTTGTGATTGTTAAAGAAAGTGAATCTGTACCACCCCATAATATTGTAGGATCTGAGTGGGCTTATGCAGATGAAGTAATTGTTGAAAAATATATTCCTGGTCGTGAACTGACTTGTGCTGTTTTGGGAAATGAGGTGCTGGATGTCTGTGAAATTCTTCCCGATCAGCATTTCCAATTTTATGATTATGATTCAAAATATAAAACTGGTGGCTCTCTTCATATTTGTCCTGCACCACTTTCATCAAATATTTACCAAAAGGTGCAAAGAATGTCTTTAGCTGCGCATCAGGCGATAGGTTGTCGAGGTGTTAGCCGTTCTGATTTTCGTTTTGATGAGGAAGCAGGAGAATTGGTTTGGCTTGAAATTAATACTCAGCCCGGTATGACACCAACCTCTCTTTTTCCTGATATTGCAAAAGCAAGTGGTCGTAGTTATGGCGATATTGTTCAGTGGATGGTGGAGGACGCGTCGTGTATGCGTTGAATGTTAATAAAGCAAATGGTTCGATGGAGGTGCTGTTCGTGTCAGTTTTGCCACGTCTTTATCGTCGCGTTCTTCGAATTGTGTTTGAGTTTATAGCCGATATTCATGTTCCTCGCCATTTTGGTTCTTTTGCGGTTTTGTTATTTTTCTTTTTTACAGTGCTTTATGGGCTTTCATCGAGTGGTCGTATGGGGGTGATTGTGAAAACTGTAATATCGGATGTTGGTTTTTTGGTCACTGATGTCGATATAAATGGTAATAAACGCTTGGTAAAACAGGAGATTTTGAAAATTTTAGGACTTGATTCTGCTGAGTCTATATTCACTTTTGATGTTGAGAAGGCCCGTTCTGTTTTGGAGCAGCAAGCTTGGGTTCAATCGGCTAATGTTCAGAAAATTTATCCCAATAGAGTGCGTATTTCAATCGTAGAGCGTAAGCCTTATGCAATTTGGCAGCATGATGGCATGATGGATATTGTTGATGATACAGGTCGTATTATTTTGCCTCTTAAAGGTGAAGTTGTTCGGAATTTGCCTCTTTTGGTTGGCCAAGGCGCGCAAAATGCTGCCAAAATGTTTCTTCAAGAACTTTCTGTGTATCCACAGTTGTATAGTCGTGTTCGTGCTTTTGTGCGTGTCGGTGATCGGCGCTGGGATCTTGTTTTGAATAATGGGGTACGCGTTATGTTGCCTGAAAATGATGCGCTTGAAAGGCTTTCTTCTTTGATTAAGACTGGCACAGCGGAGGATCTTTTTTCTCGTGATATTCTGAGTGTTGATTTACGCCTTTCTGATCGTATTACAGTTTCCTTGTCCGATGAGGCATTAGACCGTCGTGGTGCTGCTGTAGCAGAAGAAGAACGCATGTTGAAGGCGCGAAAGGCAGGAAGCCTATGATGTTGCTCAGATCACAGCATATGGGGGGGCGTAAAACACGTTTTTTAACGGTTCTTGATGTCGGATCAAGTAAAATTGTCTGTCTTATTGCTTGTTTGCGTCCTTTGAAACATACGCATTATTTACATGGTCGTACACATTCGATGGAAATTCTAGGCTTTGGAGTACAGCGCTCACAGGGTATCAAATCCGGTGTTGTGATGGATATGTTTGCAGCAGAGCAATCAATACGGTTGGCTGTTGATGCGGCAGAAAAAATGGCTGGTTTGGTCGTGGATTCGGTGATTGTAAACTTTTCCTCAAGTCGATTACAAAGTGCTCTTATTAATGGCATGGTAAATTTGAATGGTCGTGAAATCACTCAGCGTGATGTGCGTGTGGCATTTTCAGATGTTTCTCGTAAAGCTTTTGATGCTGAGCGTCATGTTATGCATACCGTTCCAGTCTCCTATGTATTGGATGGAGATAAAGGGATTTCTGATCCTATTGGAATGGCGGGAGAATTGTTTGGTGTCGATGTTCATGTGGTAACAGCGGAAACAGCTTCTTTGCGTAATTTAGAAACTTGTATTAATCGTGCACATTTGAGTGTTGAAACAATGGTTGCAACTCCTTTTGCAAGTGGTCTTGCTGTTTTGATG
Source organism: Bartonella sp. P12B (assembly GCF_055796185.1). Taxonomy (NCBI): domain Bacteria; kingdom Pseudomonadati; phylum Pseudomonadota; class Alphaproteobacteria; order Hyphomicrobiales; family Bartonellaceae; genus Bartonella; species Bartonella sp. P12B. The sequence goes on from NZ_JBTTDI010000005.1 coordinate 155,076, forward strand.
AATGACGAAGCGCATCTAGGGGCCGCGTGTATTGATTTTGGTGGTGGAACAACGACATTTTCAGTGTTTTTTGAGGGAAAATTTGTCCATGCAGAGGCGCTTGCGATTGGTGGGCATCATGTAACTCTTGATGTTGCACGTGGTTTCTCTATGTCACTTACAGAGGCAGAACGTTTAAAAGTTGTCTATGGTTCAGCGCTTCTGACAAGTGCTGATGAGCGACATATGATTAATGTGGCAGAGATTGGGAATGGACAGCGTGAGACGCAATATCCTCGTGCTGTTCTTGGTCGTATCATTCGTGCACGTGTTGAAGAAATTCTAGAGATGGTACGTGATTGTTTAAATCGTTCTGGTTTTGGTCACATTATTGGTAAGCGTGTTATTTTGACCGGGGGTGCAAGCCAGTTAACAGGATTGCCAGAAATGGCACGGAGTATTTTGGGAAGAAATGTTCGTATAGGACGGCCTTTAGGTATTTCGAGGCTTCCTTCTCTTGCAAAAGGGGCGGCATTTTCATCTGCTGTTGGATTGTTAATTTATCCGCAATTGGTGGGGTTTGAAGAAAAAACAATGCAGGGTGCAGTGAAACATTTATCGATGGGCACGCGTGGGTATTTTCAGCGTGTTGGTCAGTGGTTGCGTGAGAGTTTTTAAATAAGTTTATTGAGGTAAGTTAAATTTTATCGCTTGGGTTTGCGATGTTTTATGAGAAGGAAAAGAAAATGACGATTAATCTGCATCGGCCAGATATCGCGGAATTAAAACCACGCATTACCGTTTTTGGTGTTGGCGGTGGCGGTGGGAATGCCGTGAATAATATGATTAATGCTGGTCTTCAGGGAGTTGATTTTGTTGTTGCAAATACAGATGCACAGGCTTTGGCTATGTCAAAGGCTGAACGTGTTATCCAGCTTGGTGCAGCAGTTACGGAAGGTCTAGGTGCTGGAGCTTTGCCAGAAGTTGGTCAAGCAGCGGCAGAGGAATGTATTGATGAAATTATCGATCATCTAGCAGATTCTCATATGGTTTTTATTACAGCTGGTATGGGGGGAGGTACCGGAACTGGCGCGGCACCTGTGGTGGCTCGTGCTGCGCGTGAAAAAGGTATTTTGACTGTTGGTGTTGTAACAAAGCCTTTTCAGTTTGAGGGTGCGCGTCGTATGAAAACGGCAGAGGCCGGCATTGATGAATTGCAAAAGTCTGTTGATACGCTTATTGTTATTCCCAATCAGAATCTTTTCCGGATCGCGGATGAAAAAACAACATTTGCTGATGCATTTGCCATGGCTGATCAAGTACTTTATTCTGGTGTTGCTTCTATTACCGACCTCATGATTAAAGAAGGGCTCATTAACCTTGATTTTGCTGATGTTCGTTCTGTTATGCATGAAATGGGCCGGGCGATGATGGGAACGGGTGAAGCGTCTGGTGAAGGTCGCGCTTTGAATGCTGCTGAAGCTGCTATTGCGAATCCACTGTTGGATGATACTTCTATGCGTGGTGCTCGTGGCTTACTTATTTCCATTACGGGTGGTCGTGATATGACACTCTTTGAAGTCGATGAAGCTGCTAATCGTATTCGCGAAGAAGTGGATGCCGATGCCAATGTTATTTTTGGTGCCATTGATGATGAGTCCCTAGAGGGTGTTATTCGTGTATCTGTGGTTGCAACAGGTATTGATCGTGAGGTTAGTGATATAGTTCAGCCATCTCATCCTCAACTTCAAAGACCTGCTGCTTCAATTCGTAAGAGTGATCCTGCGGCATCGTCACAGACTTCTTTTCATGTTCAGTCACCTCCTTTACGTTCTGAGTCAATGGTAGAAGTGATAGAAGCACTTGAAATAGAGAAAGGGAAACCAGCTGGAGAACAGTTTCGTCCTAAGAGCCAGATTTTTGCACAGCCTGCCGATACTGTTGCTGCACGAAGTGTGAGCACTGCTCCTTATGGTTCAAGTGTTGTGCATAGTCAGATATCAAATGCGCCACGTATGCAAGCAAGCCGTGCTTCTCAACAGTCGATGGTTGCACCGGTCAGTATGGAGGCGACGGCGCATGTTCTTGATGAAATGACAGAGGTTGTGAAGCAGAAAGACAAGCAAGTACAACATATGCAAGCACGATCACCGATGCGTATGCCTGAGTTAAAAGATTTTCCTCCTGTTGTTCATGCTCAACGTGAGAGGGTTCCAGCAGCTGGCCAGGGTCCTCGCAATCTTTGGCAACGTTTGAAACAGAGCTTGACACATCGTGAGGAAGTTGAACCAGAAGCTCGGTTAGAGCCTGCTGTGAGATCCTCTCAGCAGAAAGAAGCGCAGGTTTATAATAAAAGTTCTCAGGATGCTTCTGTGTATGTTCCACGTCGTTCTGGCGAATTACATCCTCATGTCCCGCAAGATCAGCGTAACTTTATAACCGAAGAAGATCAATTAGAAATACCAGCATTTTTGCGTCGTCAGGCCAATTGATTGGCAAAAAGTGAGGAAAAGAGGCTATTTTAATCCTTTTTTCATGATGGTTAAAAGTTTTAAGTAGCAGAATATACTGTGTTTTTGAGAAAAGTGTTTTATTTTTTATAAACCCGTTTATAATGAGCGGGTTTATTGTTTGCTATGAATATCATTTTTATAGTTTTATAAATATTTTCAAAGGTTATAAAATTATTCAATAAAGTAACATGATGAAGCTGGTGCAAAAATATCAGTCTACTCTTAAAAAATCCGTAGCATTGAAGGGCTATGGTGTTCACAGTGGATGTTTATCTGTGGTGAAAATTCATCCAGCTGATGTTGGATGTGGTATTATTTTTAAGCGTTGTGGATTAGAAGGAACGAATCAAATCCTTTATGCGCATGCATCGCAAACGGGATCGACTGAATTATCAACAGTGCTTGGTCATGGTGAATTCAGAATTGAAACAATTGAACATTTGATGGCTGCAATTACCGCTTATAATTTGGATAACCTTATTATTGAGGTATCGAGTCATGAGATACCTATTTTGGATGGGGCTGCATGGCAATATTGTCAAGCTTTTGAAGAGGTTGGTATTGTACAGCAAAATGCGTTGCGTCCTTATTTTATCATAAAAAAACCGCTGCGTGTTGAAGTTGCGAGTGGAGTTGCTGAGTTTTTGCCGTTTGATGGGCGTCGTTTTGATGTAACGATTTCTTTTTCTTCTTCTGCTATTGGTAAGCAACATTTTAGCTTTGATCTTACCCCAGCAGGATTTCGCGATAATTTATCACGTGCGCGCACTTTTGGTTTTGTTAAAGATGTAGAAAAATTATGGACTTCTGGAAAGGGAATAGGTGCCTCTTTTGAAAATTCTCTTATTATCGGACTTAACGACGAAATTATGAATCCAGGCGGTCCTTATTGGGAGGATGAGTGTGTGCGACACAAAATGCTTGACGCGATTGGTGATACCGCTTTGCTTGGAGCACCTTTTATTGGATTGTTTCGTTCCTATTGTAGTGGGCATAGAATTAATTCGCAATTGGTAAAAGCTATTTTGGCAGACGAATCTTGTTACGAAATAAGTTACTTATAGGGAGTGTAGAGCAAAAATTGAAAAGATTTTCTTATAGCTTGTTTGATTTTTAGGGGGATGATTGACCTAAGTCACTAAATTGGTTAGTGGATGTTAAAGCGATATGGTATAGAAACGCTTAATAAATAATTTTTGCTACAAGGTGACATTCTCTGGAGGCCGGAAGAACTATGACAAAATCTTATATATGTATTGAAAATATGGCAGATAGGAAATCTAACATTGTACGCACAGTTTTGGGGGTGATGCTTTTGGGGAGCACCTGCTTGTTAGCGGGTTGTTTATTTAAAGAGAAAAATACCCTTGATCCATCTGTATATGTGTTAAAAATGGATCCACCAGATGTTTTATATAATCAGGCACTTGCAAGCCTTGAGAGTGGACGGCTTGCCGATGCGTCGAAAAAGTTTCTTGCGATTGAAAAACAGTATGCTTACACGGATTGGGGCCGTAAATCCTTGGTAATGGGTGCTTTTACAAATTATCGGCTTGGTAAGTATGATGATTCAATTAGCATGGCTCAACGCTATATCACTCTTTATCCAGGAGCTGATGATTCGGCGTATGCTTATTATATTATTGGTCTTTCTTCTTTCCGTCGGATTCCTGATGTTACACGAGATCAACGTGATACAAAGCGTGCTATTGCTGCTATGCAACTTCTTGTGGAGCGCTATCCAAATTCTGAATATGTCGAGGATGCTAAAGCAAAAATACGTTTTGGACGGGAGCAGTTGGCTGGTAAAGAAATGCAGGTTGGCCGTTATTATGAAGAAGGGCGCCGCTATCTTGCTGCAAGTAGAAGATTTCGTACAGTGGTTGAAGAGTATTCCGATACAAATCAAATTGAAGAAGCGCTTTTCCGCTTGACGGAAGTTAATCTTGCTCTTGGATTAACTGCGGAAGCGCAGACAGCAGCAGCTATTTTAGGACGTAATTACCCTAAAAGTGAGTGGTATAAGTTTTCTTATAATTTATTGCAAAAAAATAGCATATCTCCACAGGAGCACAAATCTTCTTGGATCTCACATGCTCTAAAGGGTGATAAGAAGAAGGCACGTTGATTCTCTATGCTGGTACAGCTTTCGATTCATGATATTGTTTTGATCGAAACGCTTGATATTCATTTCACAGCGGGTTTGTCGGTCTTGACTGGGGAAACGGGTGCTGGGAAATCTATTCTTCTTGATGCTTTGTCGCTAGCTCTTGGTGGGCGCGGCGATGCTTCTCTTGTGCGTCATGGGGCTGCACAAGGGCAAGTAACGGCTGTTTTTGATGTTCCTGTTTCACATCCTGCACGTCAGCTTATCCGTGAGAACGGTTTTGATGATGAAGGTGATATTATTTTACGGCGTGTGCAGTCAAATGATGGTCGTAGCCGTGTTTTTATCAATGATCAGCTTGCTAGTGTAGCATTTATGCGGTGTGTTGGTCGTTTGTTGGTTGAAATCCACGGGCAGCATGATGATCGTGCACTTGTTGATGTTGCAACGCATCGCCAGTTATTAGATGCCTTTGGGGGGCTTCAGAACGGGACAGAAAATTTACGCCAATGCTATCGGATATGGCGTGAATTTGAAGAGCGCTTGCAACAACAGCGTAGCAAAGTAGAAAATGCTGTGCGTGAGGCTGATTATCTTCGTGCCTGTGTGGAAGAACTGGAGAAGCTTGATTTTCAAATTGGTGAAGAAGAAGCTCTTTCTCTCCGTCGTGCTGATATGCTTAAATTAGAAAAGATAGCAACGGATATTAAGGAAGCTGATGATCTCTTAAGTGGCTCTAAATCACCAATTCCTGTTCTTTCTAATTTGGTGAGGCGTTTGGAGCGAAAAATCTCTGAAGCACAAGAGCTCATTACACCGGTGGTGAAATCTCTTGATGAGGCATTACATGCACTTGCTGCAGCGCAAGAAGGGATTGAAGCAGCAATGCGAGCATTGGATTTTGATAGCGGTGAATTAGAACGGATAGAAGAGCGTCTTTTTTCTCTTCGCGGTTTTTCTCGTAAATATCAGGTTGCTGCGGATGATTTGGTTTCGTTGCGTGATAAAATGGATGCGGAGCTTGCTGATTTTGAGGATGCGCAAGCGACATTAACTCATCTTGAAGTTGAGGCACGGGAAGCACAAAAAAATTATGATATATTAGCACAAGCATTGTCAATAAAGCGTCGAGAAGCCGCAAATCACTTGTCTAAGAGTGTTATGGCTGAGTTACCTGCATTGAAGTTGGAAAAAGCAGAATTTATCGTTGAAATACAAAGTGATGCTGAAAAACGAAGTGCAGAAGGGATAGATCGTATTGAGTATTGGGTTCGGACAAATCCTGGAACACGAGCGGGACCAATGCTTAGTGTGGCTTCTGGTGGCGAATTGTCTCGTTTTTTATTAGCATTAAAAGTTGTTTTGTCTGATCGTGGATCGGCTCCCACATTGATTTTTGACGAAATTGACACGGGCGTTGGGGGCGCTGTTGCTGCTGCCATTGGACAACGGTTGCAGCGTTTATCAAAAAGTGTTCAGGTTTTTGCTATTACACATGCACCACAGGTAGCTTCCAAAGCCCATAGTCATTTTCTTATTTCAAAGGTTGAAAGTGGTGATAAAGGGCGTTTTATGACGGGTGTGCGTAAAATGGAGGAGAATGAGCGTGCAGAGGAAATTGCTCGCATGCTAGCAGGAGAGCAGATTACTCAAGAAGCACGTGCTGCGGCTCAAAAGCTTCTCACATAGAGAGAGACGCGCATGTGTTCATATGGATTCTCTTCAGCAAAAGAAGAAGAGAATTTTAAGGTCATAGCCCATAATTTGGAATTAATCTTATGAAAAGGGAAGCAATTAAAAACTTAACTGCTCTTGAAGCAGAAAGTGAACTAGAATGGTTAGCAAAAGAAATTGCCCGTCATGATGTTCTTTATAACACGAATGATCAGCCTGAAATTTCTGATGCAGAATATGATGCACTTCGTCGCCGTAATGCAGAAATTGAAGCCCTTTTTCCTGAGCTCATTCGTTCAGATTCTCCTTCCTATAAAATTGGAGCACCAGTTTCTGAAAAGTTTGAAAAATCTGTTCATGCACAGCCAATGCTTTCGCTAGATAATGCATTTAGCGCTGAAGATGTTTGTGAATTTGTTGAGCGTATTCGTCGTTTTTTACGACTGCCAGCAACACAGATCTTGGAAATAACGGCTGAGCCGAAGATTGATGGTTTATCGTTGTCTTTGCGCTATGAAAAAGGAAAACTTGTGCGTGCTGCAACGCGTGGAGATGGATATGTCGGTGAAAATGTTACAGTGAATGCACGAACAATTGCTGATATTCCAAAAGTTTTGCAGGGCGAATTTCCTGATATTCTTGAGGTTCGTGGTGAAGTTTATATGGGACAGAAGGATTTCCAAGCACTTAATAGCAGTCAACAAGAAAAAGGCAAATTAACTTTTGCTAACCCTAGAAATGCAGCAGCTGGTTCGCTTCGTCAGCTTGATTCACGGATAACTGCTAGTCGAAAGCTTCAATTTTTTGCTTATGCTTGTGGTGAAGTGAGTGAAATGTTTGCAGAAAGCCAAATGGAGATGATGAAAAAGTTAAAAGACTATGGCTTTGTTATCAACCCATTGACGAAAGTTTTTAAAACAGTAGAAGAAATGATTTCCTATTATCATGATATCGAAGAATGCCGTCATTCGTTAAGCTATGATATAGATGGGATTGTTTATAAGGTTAATAATTTAATGCTCCAGACACGTTTGGGGTTTGTTTCTCGTTCACCACGTTGGGCAATTGCGCATAAATTTCCAGCAGAAAAAGCTATGGCGCTTTTAGAAGCTATTGATATTCAAGTCGGTCGTACTGGAGCACTAACTCCTGTTGCACGCCTTGCTCCTATTACTGTTGGTGGTGTAGTGGTTACCAATGCAAGCTTGCATAATGAGGATTATATTAAGGGAATTGGTCATAAGGGCGAGCCAATTCGTGAAGGGCGTGATATCCGTGTAGGCGATACGGTGATTGTGCAGCGTGCTGGTGATGTAATTCCTCAGATTATTGATATTGTTGTTGAAAAGCGCCCAAAAGACGCTTCTGCTTTTGTTTTTCCGCATCTGTGTCCAGCTTGTGGGAGCCATGCTGTTCGTGAGGAGGGTGAAGCTGTACGTCGATGTACAGGTGGGCTTATTTGTCCAGCACAAGCCATTGAGCGTATTCGTCATTTTGTTTCACGGAATGCTTTTGATATTGAGGGACTTGGGAAAAAACAGGTGGAGTTCTTTTTTCGTGTTCAAGATGAGACGCTTTGTATTCATACACCAGCCGATATTTTTACTTTACAACGGCGACAAGAAAAATCTTTGACGCGTTTAGAAAATATGGAAGGTTTTGGCATTGTTTCAGTCCGTAAACTGTATGATGCCATTAATGCACGCCGCGAAATTCCTTTAAGTCGTTTTCTCTTTGCATTAGGAATTCGTCATGTGGGAGAGGTTAATGCGCGGCGTCTTGCACGTGCTTATCAAAATTATACAGCGTTTGAAACTGCTGTGATGGCTGCTAAGATGCCATGTAATAAGGAAAATGAAAAGGGCAATGAGGCTTGGATGGAGCTTACTAATATCGAAGGAATTGGACCACAGGTAGCGAGTGCTATTATTGATTTTTATCAAGAAGCGCATAACCATGAGGTTCTATCGGTCTTACTTAAGGAAGTCACACCTCTTGATGAGGAACCTATTATGACAGATTCTTCACCTGTAGCAGGGAAGATCATTGTTTTTACAGGAACTTTAGCACATATGTCACGTGATGAAGCAAAAGCATTGGCAGAACGATTGGGTGCTAAGACCTCCAGTTCACTTTCTAAAAAAACCGATCTTCTTGTTGTTGGAGCTGGAGCAGGATCGAAGTTAGCCAAAGCGCAAGAGTTAGGTGTCGAGGCTATCGATGAAGAGGCTTGGCTGCAATTGATTGAGGGATATTATGTTTAGGGAAGAGAGTCTTCAAATCAAAGAGGATAAATTCATCAGCATTTATTATATGTCATCAGATAGGATTTCTCTTTATCCTTCAGGACGGTGATGGAATAAGAAAAATACGGGATATAACCATCTGGAGGACGAAGAAGGGCGTCACAAAATAAACGCCACCCTTTGCAAGAGTGCATTATCTTGTTCCGTTTAGGTTAGCGTTTGTCAGCTTAGCACAAAATTTGAAGCATCTTATAAAATATTTTTTGTATTTTTGATGGGAGAGAGAGATCCCTTTCTTAAAAGGAGGAGATAAGGTGTTCGTTTTGTAAGAAGAGTTAAGAGATGTCCGTGTGACTTCACTTAAAGGGGTTTTGTTGCTTCTTTGGCCCATTCTTTATCTTCTTTATTTAAGTAAGGTGCATTAACTTGATAAACATGTGCATGGTAATCATTGAGCCATTTTTTCTCTTGTAATGTCAAAAGTTCTGGGAGGATTAAGCGCTGGTCAATGGGACAATTTGTGAGTGTTTCAAACGAGAGCATTTCTATATCTCCACCGTTAATTTTTTGTGCTGGTTTCACAATGAGCAGATTTTCAATACGAATACCAAAGGCACCTTCACGATAATATCCAGGTTCATTAGAAACAATCATTCCGGGAATCAATTCTTGGGATCCATTGCGGGAAATATTTTGTGGCCCTTCATGAACAGAGAGATAAGATCCAACACCATGACCAGTGCCATGGGCGTAATCAAACCCAGCGTTCCACAATGCAATGCGTGCTAGAGCATCAAGGTCTTGACCACGTGTTCCTTTTGGAAAGTGAGCAGTTGAAAGAGCAATCATACCTTTGAGAACAAGAGTAAAACAGCGTTTTTCTTCTTCTCCGATATTCCCTATTGCTACTGTGCGCGTGACGTCTGTTGTACCATCACGGTATTGTCCACCTGAATCAATAAGATAAAGTTCACCAGCATTGAGCTGTTTATTTGTTTTTGTCGTTACACGATAATGAACAATGGCGCCATTTGCACCTGCTGCTGAGATTGTATCAAAAGAAAGATCTTCAAGTTTTGCACCCATTTCCTTTGCTGTCATTATACGCAATTCTTCTAATTTTTGAGCAGTAGAAATTTCATTTATTGTGCCTGGTGTTTGTTTATCTAACCAAGAAAAAAAACGAATAAGGGCTACACCATCGCGCAGGTGTGCTTTACGCGCGCCGTTCAGTTCTATGCTGTTTTTAATGGCACGTGGTAAAGCAACAGGGTCAGTAAGGCTAATAAAAGAGCTTCCTTGTTGTTCAATAATGGTGCGGAATTTTTCGCATGTTAATTGGGGATCTAGGGCAAAAATTGTTCCTTTTTGAACATAATCTTTTATCTCTGCAATAAGTTGTTCTGGTTCATATAATTTTGCATAGCGTTCCAGATATTGTTTTTGTTCTATACCTAATTTTTTGCTGTTAAGAAATAAGGTCGGTGTTTCTTTGATGGGAATGAGGGCAAAACCAAGGGTGAAAGGTGTGTTGGAAACATCATTACCACGGATATTGAAAGTCCATGCAATAGAGGAGGGGTCTGTGAAAATAAAAGCATCTGCATGAGCTTGCTTGATCTTTTGATGAATTAAGGTCAGTTTTTCATCAGTCTTGCATCCTGCATATTTGAGAGGATGAATCAATAAGGCAGATTGCGGTAAGGGTGGTTGATCATGCCAGATAAGATCAATAGGATTTTGTTGAATTGCTACAAGTCTTCCACCTACTTTCATTTCTAATGTTTTTTTTAATATATCTACAGCGGAGATAGTGTGAAGCCATGGATCAAAGCCAAGTGAAAGCTTTTGCCCATTTTCTTCAAGCCATTGTGAGGGGGGGCAAGTCACAAGGTCTTCATAATCAAAAATATCAGGATCAGTTTGTTGGCGAACTTGGAGCTTATAGCGTCCATCTGTGAATATAATAGCTTTGTTTTTTAAAATGAGTGCAATACCTGATGAGCCCGTAAAGCCAGTGAGCCAACTAAGACGTTGAGCATGGGGGGGGACATATTCTCCTTGATGTTCATCAGTACGTGGGACAAGAAAGCCATCTAGCTTGAGGCGTTCGAGTTCTTTACGAAGACAGGAAATACGTGTCGCAGCATGAGTGAGATTTGTTGTCTCCTCAAAAGTTTGATACATAACAACGTCCTTTTTGTTTATTTCAGATGTATAGTAACCCATCCATGACGGTGGTATGTTTCAATATGTTTTAGCCCCTGCTTTACATAAGCTTCCAAAACAGTGGCGTGTTGTTCTTCAAGAATTCCAGAGAGTATCAGTGATCCGCCTTTTTGGAGTGCTTGTACCATTTCTTGAGCAATTTCAATGAGTGGATTGGCAAGGATATTGGCAACAATAAGATCAAAGGGTGCACGTGATGCAATTTTATCGTGGGAAAAACCTGTCGCTGTGACAGTTGTAATATGTTCTTTTACGCCATTGAGTTCGATGTTGTGTTGTGCAACTTGAATAGCAGTTGGATCAATATCAGATGCAAGGATGCAAACAGGTTTGAGCTTTGCAATTGCGATGGCAAGGATACCGCTACCGGTACCAAGATCAAGGACATTTTTAGGACTTTCCTTTTGCATTACCTTGGCAATCATTTCTAAACAGCCGGCTGTTGTCCCATGATGTCCGGTACCAAAAGCTTGACTAGCTTCAATTTCAATAGGAAAAACATTGGGAGGGATATTATTTCTGTTATGGCTTCCATGTAAAAAAAAAGGACCAGCATGGACAGGTGTTAGTCCTTCAAGGCTTTGCTGAACCCAGTCAATATTGGGTAAAATCTCATAGTTAATTTTATCAGGATCTATAGAGAGAATGTTCGCAAAACATTTGGAAACATCTTCTTGGCTTTCTTTATTGACATAAAGTGAAAGCTCATACACAGCATTTTTTTCATCTATCTCTGTCAGAGCAAGAGGATAACCTTCTTCATCAAAGGCTGTTTCCATAAGAGTATAAAACTTCTCTGCTTCATTTTTGGAAGTCGTATAATACAGACGAATTTGCTGCGCCATTTTGTTCTTTCTTTTAATTGACTTTTTTAGTTTGAGACGAGCTTTTTTAGTTGTTCAACGGCGATATTGTCTTTTATTTCAGGATCGATCTCTTTTGTTTCATAAGGAATGACACCAGCTAGCTTTCCGCCTTTTTTTAGTAAAAAAATTGCTGCTGTGTGGTTATAAGTATAGTTTCCATCTGTTCCCGGTACTTTTTCAGCAACGATATTAAAAGAATCTACCATTTTATGAACTTTTTCAGGCTCTCCACTAATCCCAATAATTTTGTTGGTAAAGTTACTGAGATAATCATGGAGAACTTCCGGTGTATCACGTTCAGGGTCAACTGTAACAAACCATATTCCTAATTTCTCAGCTTGTGGTCCAAGAGCTGTCAACCATCGATCAAGATTGATGAGTGTGGTAGGACAACTTTCAGGACACATAGTGAAGCCGAAAAAAATTATTGAAGGCTTGCTTCTAATATCCTTTTCTGTGATCGTTTTCCCATTGGAATCAATGAGTGTGAAATTATCACCCAGAGGTTTATTTCTTAACGTATCATAAATAAAAATTCCTACAAGAAATATGATCGTTAGCCCCAAGATGCGCATTACATTTTTCATAACTTGACTCTCTAAAATAGATTGAAAAATTGTAACATTGGCTGGTTAACTTTGCAATCTCTGTTTCATGGTTGATTTTGTTTCCCTAGTCGGTATGTTGTTTAGGGAAATATTTATAGAAAAAAATTGGTGAAAGATGGATGGATAGTAAGAAAGATCTTCGATTCCATGACAGTGAGCCTCGTCTTCATACGAAGGCGCGTTACAAATAAAAATACAATATAATCAGTATATTAAGTGCATTTATTTTATTTGAATCCTCTTTAGAATCCACACTTTTATGCATGATTCAATTGACCATTTTTTACAAACAATAGCCATCTATAAACAGAGCATAAAAAGTAAATCATGATGCCAATGTTATAACGCATGAGAGCATTCAAATGAAATGCAAAGCAGTTATCATTCATAACATCTCATAAATTGTACAAGACGTTTTTATCACATAATCGCAATTGTTAAAACGCAATTGAATATGAGAGCTTGTTTAAATGCAAATATTTGAAACATTCTTTAAGAGGTTAATCCAAATTTGGATTGTATAATTTCAGTCACCTCAAAAATGAGGTCACCTTTTTTCATAAGTAGAGAGAAGTTGAGAGATAACATCATTAAACGCAGATGTTTAAAAGAGAGCTTTACAGCTGTTTTTTGTTTTATGAGAGATTGCTTTCAAAACCAATGCTTGCTTTTGATTGACTTGATATAACTTTACAAAGCGTTTTGAGAAGGTGCTTTCTTTCAAATTAACCGCTTTAAAAATGAGGGCACTGTTATGAATAGGTTTTAAACCATCACAGAGCTCATAGGTTTTTTTCATTCAATGTAATGATTTAAAAAAAGCGTTTTCATAATCATTCCTTATATTATTTTGGATAAGTTTTTATAAAGAGACTAGAGAGCTTGCAATATAATACGTTTTGTATATAGCCACTTGTTATTAATTTCTTTTATGTTAGTTCCTTAATATATTCATTCATAAAGCCGCGTCTAAATTGGCACGGCTTTCTTTTTTGCACTCTTGTCTCTTAAGATGGGATTTAGAATAGAAAGCCCCCCGCATTTGTTCTTTATTCTTCAGTATCAACAATCTCAATAAGAATATCGCTCTTATTAACCTCCTTATTTTTTGGAACTACCCTGATCTTACTTTGTCGATTGAGTTTTGCACGCTCACAAACACGACCAAAGACTTCTATTGTATAAGAAACCTGAGATTTTCCATAAACAGAACCATAAATTTTTGCACAGCCACTCACTTTTGCATAGTCATAAACCTTGCCGTAAATTTGCGCACGGCTGTTTACAACAGCATGCCCATAAACATGCGCAGTGCTAAAAAGACAAGCAGAGCCTAACACCCTAGCGTTGCCATAAAGCCTTGCATATTCAAAAAGACAACCATTATGAGAAAGATGCGCCTTGCCATAGACATGGGCATCAATCGAAACGCGGCTATTGCCATAAACACGAGCCTTGCCATAAATAAAGCCCGCCACATACGCATTGTCATAAACAAATGCATCATCATAAATTTTTGCATATTGAGAAACGAACACTTTATCATGAACCTGAGCATTGCCATAGACACACCCACGAACTTTTGCATAGCCACGTATTTTTGCATTGTCATAAACACGGGCATTGTTATAAACCCATGCATCATCATAAACCCAGCAGTTACCATCATGAGAGAGGTTGCATTCCTTTTCGATAAAGCCGCCTAATTGACCAGCCTTAACATCAGAAAAGTCTTTTAAAGCACGAATGCGATAAAGCGTTGTCATTCTTTGTGTGGTTTTATCTTTCAGTTGTTTTGTTTCATTTGTTAATTTGTATTTTTTAGACATCATAAGACCCCTCACAATCTCTCTTGTGAAAAAAGTTGCATGGAAAATGTTAGAAAGAGGGAGCACCCCCGCGGCGCTCTAAATGTTTAAAAAGGCTTTATTACGCAGCCAGATGATTTTTATTTCATTATTGGAAAGCAATTCGATATAAGATCTTGTTTCAATATCATCACGTGTCTTTTCTAGAATCATAACAATGCCGTGAAGATTTTCATTTTCATAAACATGGGCATGATTTACAACACGGGCATGATCATAAATTTTTGCATTGCCATAGACATGGGCATGATCATAAATGATCGATTTCCCAAAAACGATTGCATTGCCATAAACATAACCAGCGATAATAGAGTTATTATAGACCCTAGCATTTTGAGACACATGACCTGAGTTTAAAACTAGAGCATTACCATAAACCCAGCAATTACCATCATGAGAGAGATTGCTTTCATTTTCGATAAAACCACCCAATTGACCAGCCTTGACATCAGAAAAGCTTTTTAAAGCACGAATGCGATAAAGTATGTGATTACCAAAGAGACGCATTTCATTTGTTAATTCATATTTTTTAGTTACAACTGTACTAATCATGAGAAAACCCAATCTAAATATCTACTAAATTTTAAATGAAAGAATTTGGAAAGCAGGCGCCCCCGCAACGCCTGTTATTTACGTTGCTTTATTTATGGTTTTGTTATTTTACCAAGATCTTCATAAATTTTTTGATTGCCATTAACCACGGCATTGCCTGAAATTTTTATTAAATAACAAATATATGCGTTATCATCAATGCAAGCATCATCATAAACACGAGCAGACCGATCAATACGAGCAGAACCTGAGATTTTTGCATTATCATAAATTTTTGCGTCATAAAGGATATTGGCTTTATTACAAACCATGGCATTGCCATAAACTTGACCACGCACTATAGCATTGCCATAAACACAAGCATTTCTATTAATAAGGGCATTGCCATATATTTTTGCATTTTCATACACACGGGCATCATGAGAGACGGTAGCATTATCATAAACCCAGCAATGACCATCATGAGAGAGGTTGCTTTCATTTTCGATAAAGCCGCCGAGTTGACCAGCCTTTACATCAGAAAAATCTCTTAAAGCACGAATGCGGTGTAAAGTAATTCCATCACGAATGCAGCTTTCATTTGTTAATTCATATTTTTTTGTTATAGGTAAATCAAGACAAGCATTGTCACAAGGTTTAGATGCACAGGAGAGCTTTGTATTGCCTTCAATACGTGTATACCAACTCACAAAGGCGTTCCCATAAACTTTTGCTTTATCTCTTATAACAGCCTTATCACATACAGCAGCATTCTCAAAAACACGGGCATATTTGTAAACAAAGGCATTACCATAAACCAAGGCATTATCAGAAATTTTTGCATTGTCATAAATACTTGCGAAATCAAAAACCTTTGCATTGTCACAGACCGTTGCATTATCGAAAATACTAGCATAATTGAAAATTTTCGCATTATCAGAAACATGGGCATTATTATACACACATGCCTCGTTACCAACCCAGCAATTGCCATCATGAGAGAGGTTATCTTCAGTTTCAATAAAGCCACCTAATTGACCAGCCTTTACATCATCAAAGTCTCTTAAAGCACGAATGCGATAAAGGGTACTATTAGCACATACACGGGTTTCATTAGTAAGTTCATATTTTTTGAATACAATTTTAGATACATTTATAGTGGTCATAGGTAAGTTCCCAATCTAAATAATGGATTAAATTTTAATGAAATGTTCTTAAGAAGGGGCGCCCCCGCCGCGCCCGCGCGTCTATTTACGCAGCCTCACTTGCATCTTCAGAATTGCAATCATATTGGCAATCATCATCATAACCATAATCATCATAATATTCGTGACGATAATAATCATCTTCACTACCAAATTCTGGATATGCCTCGTCCCAAATATGATCATCAGCAGTTAAAGAGGCGGCACTATGTACATAAGAATTTCCTGAGATAAGAGCCCCACAAACCACGGCATCATCAAAGACACGGGATTCATCACAAATGTGAGCAGCGCCACTTATTTTTGCATTGCCACCGACATGGGCATCATCACAAATGACCGCATCATCAGAAATATGGGCATACCCAGTTACAGAGGCGTTATCATAAATTTTTGCATTGCCTTTTATTGTATGACCTTCAAAAATAGCATTTCCATAAATTTTTGCCTTGCCATAAACGTCTACAAAATAACCTTTAATTTTTGCATTACCAAAGACACGAGCATTTTCAAAGACACGAGCATGATCATAAACCCAGCAATCTCCTTTATGGGATAGGTTGTTTTCCTTTTCGATATACCCTCCGAGATCCCCTTTTTTTACATCACCAAAATCTTTTAAAGCACGTATACGGTACAATAAGTGACCATCTATGCATTGCATATCATATGTGAATTCATATTTTTTGGATGATGTTTGTTTATTAACAGTAGCTTTCATGGCTAGTGTCTCCTAGTTGTAAAGTTTGTTATTGACACCTAAAAGGCGCCGGGC